>NZ_QDFI01000063.1 GCF_003254465.1 Meridianimarinicoccus zhengii | reverse complement strand
ACGGTCGGCCCTGTGCGCGGGGGCCCGACGGCCCCGCGGGCCTGTCAGGCGGCGCGGCGGCGCAACAGCCCGAAACCCGCCAGACCGGCCAGCGCCAGCGGCAGCGTCGCGGGCAAGGGCACCTGCGGCGTGTCCGGCACGACGTCAACCGGCACGAAGGTCAGGTTGATATCGTCGGCACCGATGCCGGGAAAGCCCGTGGTCACGGTCAGCGGTGCGTTGCGCAGGCCCGCGCGCGGGCCGGTGGTCAGGGCGTTGTCCGTGGACTCGAAGAACAGCGTGCTGTCCGTGACATCCGGTGCGGCGTTCCAGCCGCCATGCGCGCCAAAGCTGAAGGCTGTCAGGACACCGCCCGTGACGGTCCAGGAATTGTTGTAAGGGCTGCCGACATATTCCCCGATGCCGAAACCGGCGGTGTTGCTCGCGACTTCCACGCTCGTGGCCGCTCCGGTGCCTTCGGTCAGGCCGCGCACGAAGCCGGTGACCGTGCCGCCCTGACCGATGGAGTCGTGCAGCACGTTCTCGAACGAGAACGCGAAATCGTAGCTGGCCGCGATGGCCGATCCCGCCGACAGGCACAGCGCCACGACCGCGGCGCCGATGGATTTGCAGAATGACATGGTGTTCCTCCCTTACGCTCACGGCGAAAGTATTAATGGCCATGTCGCGCCTGTAAAGGTTTTTCCGGTCTACTCCGCCGCCTGCGCCAAGCCCGCCACGCTCGGATCGTCCACCCGGATCGCCGCGTTCTTCGGATCATAGGGGCTGTCCTCGGTCACGACCACGTCCCACAGCCGGTCGAACATCTTCACCTGCAGCCGGGTGCCGGTCTCGGCCAGATCGGGACGCACATAGCCCATGCCGATGGACTGCCCGAAGGCCGCGGACCAGCCGCCCGACGTCAGCCGCCCAACCCGGTCGCCCCCTGCGTACAGCGCCTCGCGCCCCCAAGGGTCCGCATCCTCGGGCCCGTCGATCAGCACCGTGACGCATTTCGACCGGATGCCCAGAGCCTGCATCGCCGCCTTGCCGCGGAAACCCTTAGATAGGTCCACGAACCGATCCAGCCCCGCCTCCAGCGGTGTCGCGTCCCGGCCCAGTTCGTTGCCGAAGGCGCGATACGACTTCTCCTGCCGCAGCCAGTTCTGCGCGCGTGCGCCCACCAGCTTCATGTCGAACGCCGCACCCGCCTTCTCCAGAAGGTCGAACAGGTAATTCTGCATCTCAATCGGATGGTGCAGTTCCCAGCCCAGTTCGCCCGTATAGGCGACGCGGATGGCGCGCACCGGGCACATGCCCAGTTCGATCTCGCGCGCGCTCAGCCACGGGAAGCGCTTGTTGCCCAGCACGCTGTCCGGGTCGGCGTCCTTGACGACCGCCTTCAGCACGTCGCGCGACCTTGGCCCGGCGATGGCGAAGACGCCCCACTGGCTGGTCACGTCCTGCACGTCGATCCGGCCGAAAGCCTCTTGGCAGTCTTCCACCGCCTTGCGCAGGTAATCGCCGTCATAGGCCGCCCATGCCCCGGCGGAGACGAGGTAGAATTCGTCCTCCGCCAGCCGCACGATGGTGAATTCCGTACGCGTGGTGCCCGCGTCGGTCAGCGCATAGGTCAGGTTGATGCGCCCGACCTTGGGCAGGCGGTTCGTCGTGAACCAGTCGAGGAATCCCGCCGCCCCCGGCCCGCTGATTCGGTGCTTGGCGAAGGCCGTCGCATCGATCAGGCCGACGCCGCCGCGGATCGCTTCCGCCTCGGCGCGCGCATAGTCCCACCAGCCGCCGCGCCGGAAGCTGCGCGCGTCATGGTCGAAATCCGCAGGGGCGCCTTTGGGTCCGAAATAATTGGGCCGTTCCCAGCCGTTCACGCAGCCGAACTGCGCGCCGCGCGCCTTTTGCCGGTCATAGGCCGGGGCGGTGCGCAGCGGCCGGCAGGCCGGGCGTTCCTCGTCCGGGTGGTGCAGGACATAGACGTGGTCATACGCCTCCTCGTTCTTTCGGGCGGCGTATTCGGTGGTCATCCACGGGCCGAACCGCTTGGGATCGAGGCTGGCCATGTCGATCTCGGCCTCGCCCTCCACCATCATCTGGGCAAGGTAATACCCCGTGCCCCCCGCGGCGGTGATGCCGAAGCTGAACCCTTCGGCCAGCCACATGTTGCGCAGCCCCGGCGCGGGGCCGACCAGCGGGTTGCCGTCGGGCGTGTAGCAGATCGGGCCGTTGAAATCGTCCTTCAGGCCCACCGTTTCCGAGGTCGGGATGCGGTGGATCATCGCCATGTATTCCTCCTCGATCCGGTCGAGATCGAGCGGGAACAGGTCTGCCCGGAAACTGTCGGGCACGCCGTATTCGAACCGTGCGGGCGCGCCCTTTTCATAGGGCCCGAGGATCCAGCCGCCGCGTTCCTCGCGCACGTACCACTTGGCGTCGGCATCGCGCAGCACCGGGTGTTCGCCATGGGTCTTGCGGTATTCGACCAGCGCCGGATCGGGTTCGGTCACGATGAACTGGTGCTCCACCGGGATCGCGGGGATCTTCAGCCCCAGCATCTTCGCGGTGCGCTGGGCATGGTTGCCCGTCGCGGTGACCACATGCTCGGCAGTGATGACGACCTGTTCATCGGTGGGGACAAGGTTCCCGCCCCGCTCGCCCATCTTCGTGCAGGTTACTTCCCATGCGCTGCCGGTCCAGCGATAGCCGTCCACCTGCCACTTGCGTTCGATGACGACGCCGCGCTGACGTGCGCCCTTGGCCATGGCCATGGTCACGTCGGCGGGGTTTATGTAGCCATCCGTCGGATGATAGATCGCCCCCACCAGGTCATCGGTGCGCACCAGCGGCCAGCGCTCCGCGATCTGCGCCGGGGTCATCCATTCATAGGGAACACCGCAGGTTTCCGCCGTGGTGGCATAGACCATGTATTCGTCCATCCGCGCAGCACTTTGCGCCATGCGCAGGTTGCCCACCACGGAAAAGCCCGCGTTCAGGCCCGTCTCGGCTTCCAGCGTCTTGTAGAAATCCACAGAGTACTTGTGGATATGGGTGGTGGCGTAGGACATGTTGAACAGCGGCAGCAGCCCGGCAGCGTGCCATGTGGAGCCGCTCGTCAATTCGTCGCGTTCCAGCAGCATCACGTCCTGCCAGCCCGCCTTTGCCAGGTGATAGGCGACCGAGGTGCCGATTGCGCCCCCGCCCACGACCAATGCCCGCACTTGCGTCTTCATCCCGAACCACTCCCCGGATTGCCGCCCCCATCCATGCGCCCGTCGCGGCGGGCCGGACCATGCGCGCCCGACCCATCGCCGGGGAAAAGCGACATCGCGCAATGCCCGGCGGCGTTAAGGGCCCGTTCATCTCTGGTTGCGACAGTTCCGTGACACGCGGCGGAGGAGGACCGACCATGCCACAGCATCCCGGAATAACACTGGACCCCGACAGCCCGACGGACACCAACCCGGTGGCCGCGGTCGTCATCCATGCGGGTCTGACGGCGCTGTTCCTGACCCTTGCGGTGCAGGCCGGGCTGCCGCTGGCGGCCGGGGCGGCGCTGGCCTGGGCGGGCGGGGCCTGCGCGACGGTGGCGCTTCTGCTGGCCCATGATGCGGCCGGCCGGGGCGGGCAGGGCGGGGCGGACCGGCGGGCCGCCGCGACAGCGGCAGACTTGTAACGCCCCCCGACGGGCACTAGGCAGGGGGAACGATCAACCCCCGGGTGCCCGATGGAGATCTGCAAGACGAAGACGCATCTGCGGCGCGCGCTCGCGCCGCTGCGCAGGCCGGACCGCACGCTCGGTCTCGTGCCGACCATGGGGTATCTCCATGACGGGCATCTTGCGCTGGTGCGCGCGGCGCGGGACACATGCGACCATATCGTGGCCTCCATCTTCGTGAACCCGACCCAGTTCGGCCCGAACGAGGATCTGGACAGCTACCCGCGCGACATCGACCGGGATCTGGCGCTGCTGCGTGCCGAAGGGGTCGCGGCGGTGTTCCTGCCAGTCCCGGCGGAAATGTATCACCCGGACGCCCAGACGATCGTGGACACCACGGACCTGTCGGGCATCCTCATGGGCGCGCTGCGGCCCGGCCATTTCCGGGGCGTCGCCACGGTCGTCGCCAAGCTTTTCAACATCGTGCAGCCGACCCATGCCTTTTTCGGGCGCAAGGACTACCAGCAACTCGCCGTGATCCGCACCATGGTCCGCGATCTCGACATCCCCGTGCAGGTCGTCGGCATCCCGACGCAGCGCGCCCCCGACGGGCTGGCGCTGTCGTCGCGCAACGTGCGGCTGACCCCCAGCCACCGCGCCGCGGCGCCCGCGCTGAACGCCGCCCTCGACTGGGCGGAGGCGACGCTGCCGCGCACGCCCATGACCGCCGAGGAACTGGCCGCCGCCGTCACCGCCCGCATCAGCACCGCGCCCGGTGCCGACATCCGGTCGGTCGATATCCGCGACGCCGACACGCTCGCGCCGCTGACCGGCCCCATCGCCACGCCCGCAGTCATCCTGCTGGCCGTCCGCTTCGGCGACGTGCTGCTGATCGACCAGCGCGTCGTTCACCCCTGACCGGAAAGACCCATGAGCACACAGACCCGCATCCGCCGCACCACCGTCCCGCAGATCGCCGCGCGCAAGGGGGGCGAGCCGATCGTGTCGCTTACCTCCTACCACGCGCACACCGCGGCCATCGTGGACAAGCACGCCGATTTCATCCTCGTGGGCGACAGTCTCGGGATGGTCATGCACGGCATGGACAGCACCGTCGGCGTGCCCCTGGACCTGATGATCATGCATGGCCGCGCCGTGGTCCGCGGCACGCAACGCGCGCTGATCGTGGTGGACATGCCTTTCGGATCCTACGAGGAAAGCCCCAACATGGCCTTCCGCAACGCCGCGAAAGTCATGAAGGAAACCGGTTGCGGCGCCATCAAGATCGAAGGCGGCGCGCGGATGGCCGACACGATCCGCTTCCTGACCGAACGGGGCATCCCGGTGATGGCCCATACCGGCCTCACGCCGCAATCCAGCCACGTCATGGGCGGGTTCAAGACGCAAGGAAGGGACGAGGACACATGGCCCGCCCACGAGGCCGACGCGCAGGCCGTGGCCGACGCGGGCGCCTTCGCCGTGGTGCTTGAAGGCATGGTCGAACCGCTCGCAGCGCGCATCACCAAGCAGATCCCAATCCCCACCATCGGCATCGGCGCCAGCGTGGAATGCGACGGCCAGATCCTCGTGCTCGAGGACATGCTCGGCCTCAACCCGTGGACGCCGAAATTCGTCAAGGTCTACGGCCGCCTCGGCCCGATGATCGAGGAAGCGGTCGAAGCCTATGCGAAGGACGTGCGCACCCGCGCCTTCCCGACCGAGGACGAAGTCTATCGCTGACGCCGCGGACGGACCCGTAGACATGTCGAGGAGAGGCCGCGGCGGATCACCGCCGCCGGTCCGCCGGCCGGGGCGGGTCCGCGGGAAAGATTGACTTGCGACGGCATTTTGTTAACGTTGCGTCAGTATTTGTCAAACCCGGAGTCCGTCAGATGATTCGTTTCACACTAGCCGCCGCCGCCATCGCGGTCACCGGGGCCGCGGCCGATGCCGCCCAGCTCGACTTCACCGCCGGCGTTCTCAGCGGTGGCAACACAGTCCTGACCATGCCCGAAGCGGTCCTGACCGCCGGATCCGGTGCAACGCTGATCGTCGGCGACTTTGTCGCAAACGCGTCCTGCGCCATCATCCCGGCGTCGGGATGTGTCGGCGTCATGACCCTGACCTGGAATTTCGACGTCGAGAACGTGTCCTTCGACTACGGCTTCGGCAACGATGGCGACTTCGCCACCGTCACGGCGCTTGATGCGTCCATGGCGACCGTGGGCAGCGTGTTCCTCGATCTCGAAAGCGGCACGGCTAACGAAGACATCTCCGCGCTCGGCGTGTTCCGCAGTCTCGTGTTCGACAACACCGGTGCGGCGGGTGCGGGCTATTCCTACGGCAACGTGAACTTCGACCGGGCCATCGTCGATGCGCCGATCCCGCTTCCGGCGGCGCTGCCGCTGCTGATGGGCGGCATCGCCGGTCTGGCCCTTCTGCGCCGCAAGCCCGCGGCCTGATCCCGGCACGCCACGCAGGCGGTCGCGGCGACGCGGCCGCCTTTTCCATGCGCGCCCGGCGGTTCGCACCATCCCCCGGCCGCGCGCATTTCTCCCCGCCAACGGAAATGTGTATCGCGTTTTCCGCCCCGTTCACGGATTCACGGGCAGCATTGCGCGTGCTGGACGCAGCCGCGCCACGGCAGCATGAAGACCGCGAAGGGGGACCACATCTTGCAGCATGTCATGGAACAGTTCGCCGACAGGATCCGCGACTACTATGCCGACCCGCTGGCGCCCC
This sequence comes from Meridianimarinicoccus zhengii, assembly GCF_003254465.1. GTDB lineage: Bacteria > Pseudomonadota > Alphaproteobacteria > Rhodobacterales > Rhodobacteraceae > Meridianimarinicoccus > Meridianimarinicoccus zhengii. The sequence goes on along the minus strand of NZ_QDFI01000063.1, from coordinate 18,763 downwards.
TCGCCGACCAGTTCATGTACCGCACACCGCCGACCGTGGGCGAATTGCGGCGCCCGCCGCTGGTGCTGCTCCTCGGCAACCATTCCTCGGGCAAATCCACCTTCGTCAACCACCTGCTCGGCGGCACGGTGCAGAAGACCGGGGTCGCCCCCACCGATGACGGTTTCACCATCATCACCCACGGGCCCGTGGAAACCGACCGCGATGGCCCCGCGGTCGTCGGCAATCCCGACCTGCCCTACGAAGGGCTGCGCCATTTCGGCGACCAGCTGGTATCCCACATCCGCCTGAAACTGCGCCCGGCGGAATTGCTGCGCACGGTCACGCTGATCGACAGCCCCGGCATGATCGACGAGGCGAAGGCGGAAAACGGGCGCGGCTTCGACTTTCCCGGCGTGGTGCGCTGGTTCGCGGAACGCGCCGACATCGTCATGATGTTTTTCGACCCCGACAAGCCCGGCACCACCGGCGAAACGCTCCAGGTCTTCCGGGAATCGCTGGGTGGGATCGACCACAAGCTGCTGATCGTGCTGAACAAGACCGACCAGTTCCAGAACCTGCACGACTTCGCCCGCGCCTATGGTGCGCTGTGCTGGAACCTCGGCAAGGTCATCCCGCGCAAGGACCTGCCGATGATCTACAACACCTTCGTGCCGGTCGCGGGGCAGCCCGCCTCTGCCTTGCCGCTGGACGATTTCGAAAATGCGCGGGCCGACCTGATCGGCGAATTGCGCCGCGCCCCGACGCGCCGGATGGACAACCAGATCACACAGTTGCAGGGCTTCGCGGAACGTCTGCGCCTTCATGCGCTCGTGATCGACGCGGCGGCCAACCGGCTGCGGCGCGCGCGGGAACGGTCCTACGGGATACTCGTGCTGCTGCTCATAGCCCTTGGAGGCGCGGCCTTCGCCACCGGCATGGTCGTGGCCCTTCCCGCGCTGGCCGCGCTGGCGGCCCTTGCCGCAGCACTGCTGGAATGGGTCGCGCTGCCGCGCCTGCGCAAGCGCCTTCCCGACCGGTTCGACGAGATCTTCGAATCCCTGCATGATCGCGAATTGCTGCTGCGCGAGCGGGCCGAAGACCTGCGCGCCATGTGGGCCGAGGTCGCGCCCCGCGCCCGCGAGGTGGCGGAAAAGCGCGGGCTCCAGTCCTTTGCCCGGATGAAATGGGCCGACCGCACGGTGCTGGACGAACTGATCCGGGACGAGATCCCGAAACTGCGGAGCGAACTCTACGACGCCCTGCGCGACAACCCGCTCGACGCCCATCCGCCGCAGGACCCGCCCGCCGAGTCCGCCATGGCCGTGGCGTCCGACGATCCGCTGCCCCTGCGCGCCGGGAACCGCGGCCCCGCATGACCGCGTGGCGCGGGTCGCCCGCCCTGTGTCGTGCCGCACCGCCGCCGCGACGACGTGGGGGACCATGGGCCGCCGTTCCGGGAGCGCACCGGGCGCCCGGCACACCATATCCGCATGGAAATTGACCTTTCGGCCTGCCATCCGCCTGAAAATTGATCGAAACGGCGCCTCGGGCGGTGCCGTCGCCACGCCGCCATTGCCTGAATCCCCGCGACTTCGAACCATGGTCAGGCAGGATGCTTAGGGTTCCGCCGCCCCCGCGCGGGTCTGGTCCGAGAAGCGTCACCTGACCGGCAAATTCCGGTCGGGCACACGGCGGGCCAAAATCCCGGGAGGTCACCTGCGCAGGTTCGCCCCGCGCCCTTGTCCGTGTTCCGCCAGCGGGTCGAACCTTCTGCCACGCCTGCGCGGGACACCGACCAACGGGGAAAGACCATGACCAAAGCCAAGTTCCTGTCCACGACAGCCGCCGCCATGGGCCTGCTGGCCGCAAGTCTTTCGCCCGCCGCGGCCCAGGAAAGGACCGATTTCCGCATCGCCTGGTCGATCTATGTCGGCTGGATGCCGTGGGGCTATATCGAAGACAGCGGGATCATGGACAAGTGGGCCGACAGATACGGCATCACCGTCGATATCGTGCAGATCAACGACTACGTGGAGTCGATCAACCAGTATACCGCCGGGGCCTTCGACGGCGTCACCGCGACGAACATGGACACCCTGTCGATCCCCGCGGGCAGCGGCGTGGACACCACGGCACTCATCATCGGCGACTATTCCGACGGCAACGACGCGGTCATCACCAAGGGCGACCGGACGCTCGCAGACCTTGCGGGCACGCCGGTCAACCTCGTGGAACTCTCGGTGTCCCACTACCTGCTGGCCCGCGCGCTCGATACCGTGGGGCTGGCCGAGCGCGATCTCGACGGCGTCGTGAACACCTCCGACGCCGACATGATCGCGGCCTTCGCCACCGACGACGTGCAGACGGTCGTCACATGGAACCCGCTCGTATCCGAAATCCTCGGCTCGAACCCCGACGCGACCAACCTCTTCGACAGTTCGCAAATCCCCGGCGAGATCCTCGACCTGCTGGTGGTGAACACCGACACGCTGCAAGCCAATCCGGATTTCGGCAAGGCGCTTGTGGGTGCATGGTACGAGGTCATGGGGCTGATGGCCGCTGGGGACGAAGCTGCGCTGACCGCCATGGCCGAAGCCTCGGGCACCGATCTCGAAGGCTACAAGGCCCAGCTCGACGCCACCCGCATGTTCTTCGATCCCGCCGAGGCCGTGGCGCAGGCGCAAAGCGACACCTTGCCGGACACGATGACCAGCGTGGCGGCGTTCCTTTTCGACAAGGGCATCCTTGGCGTGGACGCCCCGTCGCCCGATTTCGTCGGCATCGCCTACCCGGACGGCACGATCACCGGGTCCGACCAAAACGTGCAGTTCCGCTTCGACACCACCTTCATGCAGATGGCCGCCGACGGCGCGCTCTGACCGCGTCCCATGCGCCTCATCAACCGCATCCCGTCCCGGCCCGTGGCGGTCGCGCTGGCCGCATTGCCCTTCGCGGCGGTGCTGATCGCCTATGCCTTGGGGTCCGAGATCCGGCTCGCCGCGAACCCGCAGGACAAGCTGCTGCCCGCGCCCGCCACGATCCTCGACACCGCCATCCGGCTCTTCACCCAAGGCGACCGGCGCACCGGCGAAATCCTGCTTTGGCAGGACACTTGGGCCAGCCTGCGCAGGCTCGCGCTCGGGGTGGGGATCGGCGCGGCCATATCCCTGTCGTTCGGCATGCTGATCGGCATGCTGCCCCATGCCCGCCGCGGCCTGTCGGGCTTCGTGGCAGTCCTGTCCATGGTGCCGCCGCTCGCGCTCCTGCCTGTCCTGTTCATCGTCTTCGGGCTGGGGGAGACATCCAAGGTCGTGCTGATCGTCATCGGCATCACGCCCTTCCTGATCCGCGAGCTGTCGCAGCGCGTGCTCGACATCCCGCACGAGGAAATCGTGAAGGCCCAGACCCTCGGCGCCTCCAGCGGCACGATCGCCCTCAACGTCGTGCTGCCGCAGATCCTGCCGCGCCTGATATCGGCCGTGCGCCTGTCGCTCGGCTCCGCCTGGCTGTTCCTCATCGCCGCCGAGGCCGTCGCGTCCGAGGTGGGCCTCGGCTACCGCATCTTCCTCGTGCGCCGCTATCTCGCCATGGACATCATCCTGACCTACGTCATCTGGATCACGCTTCTGGCGTTCCTGATCGACTGGGCGCTGAAATACCTGTCGCGCCGCGCCTTCCCGTGGATGGAGGCGGGGCTGTGAGCTTCGTGACCGTCCGCGACGTCTGGCAACGCTACGGCGACCGGTCCATCATCGAACGGGTGAACCTCGACGTGGCCGAGGGCGAATTCGTGTCCATCGTCGGCGCGTCGGGTTGCGGCAAATCCACCTTTCTGCGCCTGCTGCTGGCCGACGAACGCCCCACACGCGGCGAGATCCGCATCGACGGCGGCGAACCCGCGCGCGAACCGGGGCGCGAACGCGGCGTGGTGTTCCAGCGCTATTCCGTCTTCCGCCACATGACCGTGCGCGACAACATCGTGGCCGCCGAAAGCTTCGCCCGCTTTCCGGGCCGGTTCTTCGGCCCCGCCCTGCGCGCCGCGCGCGCCCGCGCCGACGACACGCTGGCACGGATCGGCCTCGCGCATGTCGCGGGGCAATACCCGGCCACCCTGTCGGGGGGCATGCAGCAGCGGCTCGCCATCGGGCAGGCGCTGACGGCGCGCCCCCGCGTCCTGCTGCTCGATGAACCCTTCGGCGCGCTCGACACCGGCACCCGGCTCGCCATGCACGATTTCCTGACCGAGTTGCGGGCCGAAACGAACATGACCGTGTTCATGGTCACCCACGACCTTGAAGAAGGCTTCAAGCTGGGCGACCGTGTCCTGGTGTTCGACAAGGTGCGCTGGGATCCCCATTCGCCCGAGGCGTTCGGCGCCACGATCACCTACGATTTCGACGCGCGCGACGGTGGCATCCCGTTCCAGCGGCAACTCGAACGCTATCCCGGTCTCGCCGCGCAGGCGGGCTGACCCCCGCACCCGCACGCGCCGCCGGGCCCCGCGTGCAGGATCAGCCAAGGCCCGGACCCGACCGCCCCCGCCACAGGGGGAAACCTGACGGAGACAGACCTTGTTTTCTGACCTCACAGCCGCCCAAGCCCGCTCGCGCCACCCGCGCGACCTTGCCGCCCGGGCCGCCGCCCGCGACCGTCGCCAGCACCACCCGGATCTGACAAAGCTGGCGGGCTGGAAGGCCATGCAGAAGGAAGGCGCGCTTCCCGAAGGCCGCTGGAACGAGGAACGGGCCTGGGCGCTCCGCATGGGCCTCACCGGCGCCGACTCCATCGACGACCGCTCCATCCCCACCTTCGCGCGGGGCGAACTGCCCCATTACGCGGGCATCAACACGTTCCTGAAAGCCCCCTATGCCGAGGACGTGCTGGAGGTTGCGCATTACGACGCCACCGTGCTGGGCATCCCCTTCGACGGCGGCACCACCTATCGCCCCGGCACGCGTTTCGGCCCGCAGGGCGTGCGCAAGATCTCCGCGCTCTACACGCCCTACAACTACGAAATCGGCGTGGACCTGCGCGAACAGATGACGCTGTGCGACGCGGGCGACGTGTTCACCATCCCGGCCAATATCGAAAAGAGCTTCGACCAGATCAGCCGGGCGGTCAGTCACGTCTTCAGCTCCGGCTCGCTCCCGATCATGATCGGCGGTGACCACTCCATCGGCTTTCCCTGCGTGCGCGGCATCGCCGACTGCACGTCGAAACGCATCGGCATCGTCCATTTCGACCGCCACGCCGATATCCAGGAAAAGGATCTCGACGAACGGATGCACACGACCCCGTGGTTCCACGCCACCAACATGCCCAACGTGCCGGCCACGAACCTCGTGCAGATCGGCATCGGCGGCTGGCAGGTCCCGCGCGAGGCGGTGAAGATCGCGCGCGAGCGGCACACCAACATCATCACCATGGGCGACATGGAACGGATGGGCATCGCCAAGACCGTCGAGATGGCGCTGGAAATGGCGTGGAAGGACGCGGACATGGTCTACATGTCCTTCGACATCGACAGCATCGACTGCGGCTTCGTCCCCGGCACCGGCTGGCCCGAACCCGGCGGGTTCCTCCCGCGCGAGGCTTTGGCGCTCGCCTCCGGCATCGCGGCCGAGGGGATCTGCGGCATGGAACTGGTCGAGGTCTCGCCGCCCTACGACACCTCGGACATCACCGCGCTGATGGGCACGCGGGTGATCGTGGACGTGCTCGGCGCGCTCGTGTCGAACGGCAAGCTGGGGGCGCATCGCCGCCATATCGACAAGCCCGCGACGATCCCCCATGGCGATTTCGCGGGCAAGCGCTGGTCGAACCCCGCGCCCCACAAGATCGGCTGAGCCCATGCCCCACGATCACCCCCATCCCGCCGGTCACAACCATCCCCATGACGGCGATCACCTGCACAGCCACATGCACCACGCCGACGACGCGGCGGATCTCCAGGTGCTCGCCACGCAATTCATCGACGGGTTTCTGCAGGCCAAGGACAAGACCAGTTACCTGCGGCTCGCCGGGGTCGCCTTCGAACGCCCCGGCGTGTCGGGGCCATCGGCACTGAAGCTGGTGGACGTGCAACTGACGACCGAATGGCAGGTCGGCACCGCGTCCCCGTCCTTCGGGTCGCGCGAACTGTCCTACCTGCCGTTCCCCGGAGCCATGGTCCGCGAACGCACCAACATGGCGCTGGTCTACGTGTCCATGGACGAGAAACAGACCCTCGACATCCGCGACTTCCTGCTGGCCCGCAAGCAGGAGATCGAAAGCTGAGTCGGCGCCGCCAAAGTCCCTGCGCGGCCGGGATCGCGCCCGCAGGTCTCCTACAAGGCTCCGACAAGAGTCATACGCGAGTCATACGGAAGTCATACGCTCCGATCCGGGTCCGCGACGCGCTTGGAAACCGCCTCAGGCGACCAGCATCCGCAGCCCCTGCGTGACGTCCGCGCGCACCGCGATGCGCAGCCCGGGCTCGTCCCCGGCGCGCAATGCGGCGATGATGAGCCGGTGTCCGCGCGGCGGCTCCGTGCGGTTCAACCGCCCGTAAAGCTTGCACATTGTCGGTCCAAGCTGAAGCCAGACGGTCTCCGCCATGGCCAGCATCGCGGGCGCCTGCGCGCGCAGGTAAAGGGTCCGGTGGAACTCCAGGTTGGTGCGCAGATAGCCCTGCGCATCCCCCGCCGCGATGGTCGCCGCGACCGCCGTGTTGATCAATTCCAGCCTATCTATCAATGCCATATGCGCCCGCGGCAACGCCCGCGACGCCAGCTCCGGTTCCAGCAGCGCACGGATCGATGCCAGCTCCTCGATCCGTTCGGGCGACAGTTCCGGCGCGCTGATCCGCCCCGATGCGGACAGGGTCAGCGCACCCTCGGCCACCAGCCGCCGGACGGCCTCGCGCGCGGGTGTCATGCTGACGCCATATGTTTCCGCAAGGCCGCGTAACGTCAGGGATTCTCCCGGAACCATGCCGCCATGCATGATGCGCGTGCGCAGAGTGCGGAACACCCGGTCGTGCAGCGCTCCGCCGCCGCCGCCATCGCCGCCCATGCGCGCCGCTGCCATCACGGCGTGAACCGGATGCCGTGCAGCAACGCCCCGTGGTCCCGCAGCCAGCGCCGCCGGGGCGCATAGTCGGGGCAAAGCCGCGCGACCTCGGCCCAGAAGGCACGGCTGTGATTCATCTCGGCCAGATGCGCGACCTCGTGCGCAGCAACGTAATCCAGCACTTCCGGCGGCGCCATCACGAGCCGCCACGAGAACATCAGCCGCCCCGCGCTGCTGCACGATCCCCAGCGCGACCGCGTATCCCGCAGCACCAGCGCGCTGTAGGGTCGGCCCAGCCGCGCCGCATGGTCGTCGCAGGCCGCCGCCAGCCGCACGCGTGCCTGGGCCTTGAGCAGCCCCGCCAGTTGCGGCCCCGCCGGGCGCCCGTCGCGCAGTTCCGCCCGGTCCGGCAGCAGCCGCGCACGCGGCCCCGCGACGACGGGCAGGTCGCGCCCGCCCACGGGGATCACGCCGCCGATGCGCGGTGTCCACGGGCGCGGACGATCGGCGAGATGCCCCCGCACCCAGTCCGCCTGCCGGTCGAGGAATGCCCGCGCGGAGGACAGCGGCACCGTCTGCGGCAGCGACAGGGTCACCCGCCCGTCCACGCCGGACACACGCAGCGACAACCGCCGCGCGCGCGGGGACCGCCGCAGGCGCACCTGCACCGCGGGATCGCCCGGCAGTTCCAGCATCTCGTGCTCGTCGTCCCGCATCTGTCTTGCCGCGCCTCGGTCTGTCCGGTCCTGTGCCGGTGAATTGCGCCCGATCCTAGCGTGCCGCGCAGGGCTTGTCTCGTGTCCAGTGGGTCGCTGCCGCGGGCCCGCATGCGGTGCGCAAAAGGCTTTGACATGCGCGCGGCCCTGTGGCATCGGACCGCTTCGCGCCGCGCCCCTTTCGGGGCAGCGGTGCATCGCCCATGGGCAGCAAGGGATTTTTAGCGATGCCGAAGGAAGAATGGGGCACCAAGCGTGTCTGCCCGACCACCGGAAAGCGGTTCTATGATCTGGGCCGCAATCCGATCGTCAGCCCCTATACCGGGGAAGTGGTCACGCTCGACACCGGCAAGTCGCGCACGCTGATCGCCGAAAAGGCAAAGCCCGCGAAGGCAACCGATGACGAACCCGTCGTTCTCGACGATGATGACACGGCGGCGGATGTGGAAATCGATGACGATCTGCTCGACGATGACGATGACGACGACAGCAACGTGTCGCTCGACGATCTGGCCGACGTCGCCGCCGACGACGAAGATAGCTGATTTTCAACGGAAACTTTCCGCTTGAAAGCGCCGGTGGGCTTGCTTAGAAGACGCCGGACGGGGCCATAGCTCAGCTGGGAGAGCGCTTGCATGGCATGCAAGAGGTCAGGGGTTCGATCCCCCTTGGCTCCACCAACCCACACCGTACCAAAGCCGTGCCCGCGCGCTTCGCTGAGGCGGAGGCGGAATCGGGGCGTGACGGGCTGCCGGCGCGGCCGTTGACCGATGCGGTTCTCTGCCAATCTGGGATTTCTCTGGGCTGACCGCTCGCTGCCCGATGCCATCCATGCCGCCCACCGGGCGGGCTTCGCCGCGGTGGAGTGCCATTGGCCCTTCGACGTGCCCGCGGTCGCGGTACGCGCCGCGCTGATGCAGACCGGATTGCCGATGCTGAGCCTGAACACGCGGCGCGGCGATGTGGCGGCAGGAGAATTCGGTCTGTCCGCGTTGCCCGGCCGCGAGGACGAGGCGCGCGCGGCCATCGACGAGGCGATCGCCTATGCCTGCGCAACCGGGGCGCGGGCGGTGCATGTCATGGCGGGCGCGGCCAGCGGTCCGCGCGCGCACGATGCCTTCTGCGCCAATCTGTTCCATGCCTGCGCGGGTGCCGCGACGCATGACATCACGATACTCATCGAGCCGCTCAATCCCCGTGACGCGCCGGGCTATTTCCTGTCGGGCACGGATCAGGCGGCGGCCATCATTCGCGATCTCGACCAGCCGAACCTGCGCCTCATGTTCGATTTCTACCACGTGGAGATCATGGAGGGCGCGGCGTTGTGCCGGTTCGCGCGACTGCTGCCGCTGGTCGGCCATGTCCAGGTCGCGTCGGTCCCCGATCGCGGTCCGCCCGATCACGGCGACCTGGACTACGGTGCTGTCTTCGCCGAACTGGCGCGGCTTGGCTGGTCGCGGCCGGTCGGTGCGGAATACAGGTCCGCGACAGCGACCGACGAAACGCTTGGCTGGATGGCGGCTTTTCGCGCTCCGTTTCGACCGGCGCGTTAAGCCCGCGGTGATCTTTCTGCCCTAGACCGTCCGGGCCGGAGCGTTGCAGCCTCACGAGTGCACGGGTCCGGGCCTGGTGTCCGGCCGCCAGGCCCCACGCCCGTCCAGTCAAGTGCCTGACAGAGTGATCGGATCGATCCCGCCCATCGCGCAGACCCGGCGCCACTCCGTTTCGGACACGGGCTGCACGGACAAGCGTGAGTTCCGCAGCAACGCCATGTCCGCAAGGTCCGGCTCCGCTTTGCATGCATCCAACGTCACCGGACGGGGCAGGGGGGCGAGGGCGCGGATATCGACGCAGTCCCAGCGGTCGTCATCGGTCGTGCTGTCGGAATGGGCCTCGGCGCAGATTTCCACCACCCCGACGACCGCCTTGTCCTTCTGCGAGTGGTAGAAGAAACCGCGATCGCCGATGGCCATTTCGCGCATGAAGTTCCGCGCTTGGTAATTGCGAACGCCGGTCCATTCCTCGCCCGCATCGCCGCGCGCCACCTGGTCGTCCCAGGACCATTCCGATGGCTCGGATTTGAACAGCCAGTACCGCATCAGCCGCCGATCACCCGTTTCCACGCCACGATCTCGACCCGGTCGAACAGCCCCGCCTGCGCATAGGGGTCGCCATCGGCCCAGACCTGCGCCGCCGCGCGGTCGGCCACGTCGAGAATGATGAGCGAACCGACCATGCCGCCGTCATCGCCCAGAAGCGGCCCGGCCTGTGCCACAACGCCGGTCCGTTCGACATAGGCAAGGTGGTCGGCGCGGGTTTGCATCCGCAGCGCCAGCGCGCCGGGCTTGTCGTGGCAGATCAGGGCAAAGAACATCGGATCCTCCGGTCGGGGCATAGCCAAGGTCGCGCAATCCGCGCGGCGCCGCAAGGCTCAGGCTTTCGGCCCCTTGCGGCCGGAGCCGACGAGCGCGGGGCTCGCGGTGTCGAGCGGCCAGCGCGGGCGGGCGGGCAGGTCCATCCCGTCACGGCGGCCCGCGCGGAATGCTTCCAGCCCCGCGAAGGCGATCATGGCGGCGTTGTCGGTGCAAAGATACAGGGGCGGGGCGTTGAAGGCCACGCCCGCCGCGGCCGCGACCCCGGTCAGCCTTTCGCGCAGGATGCCATTGGCCGCGACGCCGCCCGCGACCGCCAGCGCGGTCAGGTCCGGTCCTGCGGCCGCCAGCGCGCGGCGGGTCTTTTCGGCCAGCACGTCTGCCACCGCTGCCTGAAACCCGGCACACAGATCGGCGCGGTCGGTCTCGAACAGCCCGCCCTGCGTCGCCGCGAGCGTGTCGCGCGCGCGCAGCACCGCCGTCTTCAGCCCCGAGAAGGACAGATCGCAGCCGGGCCGGTCCAGCATCGGGCGCGGGAACGCAAAGCGTGCCGGGTCGCCCGACCGCGCCGCGGCCTCAACCGCCGGGCCACCGGGCTGGGGCAGGCCCAGCAGGCGCGCGACCTTGTCGAACGCCTCGCCCGGTGCGTCGTCGATGGTGCCGCCGAGGCGGGTGTAATTGTCGATGCCGCCCACCCGCAGGAACTGGCAATGCCCGCCGGACACCAGCAGCATGAGATAGGGAAAGGCCAGCCCGTCGGTCAGCCGCGGCGTCAGCGCATGGCCCGCCAGATGGTTCACACCCACCAGCGGCAGCCCCGCCCCCGCGGCGATGCCCTTGGCGCACATCACGCCCGACAGCACGCCACCGATGAGCCCCGGCCCCGCGGTCACCGCGACGGCGTCGATGTCGCGCAGGGTCAGGCCCGCTTCGGCCAGCGCCTGTTCCACCGCGATGTCGATCTTCTCGGCATGGGCGCGGGCGGCGATTTCGGGGACCACGCCGCCATAGGATGCGTGCAGTGCGTCCTGCCCGATCACCACGTTGGACAGGATCTCGGCCTGCGCGTCCGGTGCCTGCCGGACGACCGCAGCGCCGGTATCGTCGCAGCTGCTTTCCAGCCCGAGCAACGTCAGGGTCTGCGCCATCGCTTTCAACGTCCCGGTGCGGCGTCTAGAAGGGTCGCACGGGGCTATCACCATGCCCGCCCCGCGGCAACAGGGAAGCCTTCCATGCCCAGCACGCCCACGGTTCTGCTGACACGCCCCGCGGACGCGTCACGGCGTTTCGCGCAGGCGCTGCATGACCGGCTTGGCGCGGCGCTGCCGGTGCTGATTGCGCCCCTGCTGGATATCGTGCCCGACCCGCGGGCCGCCGCCGCGGCCCTTGCCGGGGCAGGGGGGGTCATCCTGTCCTCGGAAAATGGCGCTGCGGTCTGCGCGGCGGCGGGGATCGGCGCTGGCCTGCCCGCGTTCTGCGTGGGCGTGCGCACGGCCGAGACGGCGCGGGCGGCTGGTTTCTTGCCGGTGGACGAGCCGCCGGGCGATCTCGATGGGCTCATTGCGCAGATCGTGGCGTGTGGCTGGTCCGCGGATCGCGGTCCGCTCGTGCATCTGCACGGCGCGCATGTGACCGGGGATGCCGCCGCCGCGCTGGTCGCCGCGGGAATCCCGGCTCGGGCCGCGGTGGTCTATGACCAGCAGGCCCGGCCCCTTTCGGATGCGGCGCGGCAGCTGCTGGCCGGTTACGACCCGGTGATCGTGCCGGTCTTCTCGCCCCGCTCGGCGCGGCTGATCGCACCGGCGCTCGTCGCGGCGCGGGCGCCCTTGCGCGTTGCGGCAATCAGCCCCCGTGCCGCCGATGCGGTCGGTGTGCATGGTGCATCTCGGGTGCAGACCGCGCGCAGCCCGGACGCCGCCGCGATGATCGAAACGATCGCCGCGTTGCTGTCGGGGTGGGAGTCGTCTTGAGCCGTGACCGGCCGCAGGCTAAGCTACCGCAAGAGACCAGGGAAGGAATGTTGGTGTGAGTTCACAAGACAAGGCCGGTCCGCAGGACGGCACCGAGGACGCCGCAACCGAAGGCCGCGCGCCGGACACCGCCAAGGAGCTTCCCGAAACCCCGCAGAGCCCAGAGAACGAGGGCGATGCGGATATCGAAGATGCCGAATTCGTGAGCGAATCCGCCCACGCCGACGACGAAGCGATCGCGGGCGACCCCGCCGAGGACGGCGGCGAGGCAGCCGGGATCGCCGAGGAAGATCCGAGCGCCGGGGAGGACGACTCGGACGGGTCGCAGGACGGCACCGGCCAGACGACGACTGACACAGCGGATATCGGCGACGCGCCGGAAACGGAAGACACGCGCGGCGACGATGCCGAGACCCGCGAAGACCTGGCCGCCGCCGCGCTGTCCGGCTCGGCTGCGGGCGCGGCACTTGGCGCGGGGGCCTCTGGCGGCGGCGCGGTATCCGACCCGGAACCGGCACGGCCTGCCGCAAGCCCGCCGCCCGCACCGCAGAAATCCGGCGGCGGGTTCATGCCCGCACTTCTGGGGGGTGTGGTGGCCGCGGGCCTCGGCGCCGGTGGCATGTTCTATTTCGGCGATATGCTCGGCGGGGACGAGCGGCTTGAACAGGCGCTGGCCGCGCAGGACAGCCAGCTTTCGGCGCTCGACACGAAGCTTACGAACCTTTCCGAAGCCATGGCCGCGCCGGACGACAGCGGTACGGACGACCAGATCGCGGCGCTTGGCGACCGGCTTGGCGAACAGCTGGGCGGCGTTGCGGACCGGATCGAGACGCTCGCCGGCACTGTGTCAGAGGTCCAGGACGGACTTGCATCGCTCGATACGCGGCTGGCCGATGTGAATGATCGGCTGACCGTGGTGGAACAGCGCCCGCTCACCGAAAGCTCCGAAGCCGCGCAGGCTGCCTTCTCGGCCTATGAGGATGACATCGCGGAGCTGCAGGCCGCGCTGGAAGAGCAGACCGCGGCGAACGAGGAACTGGCGGCGCAACTGGAACAGCGCGCCGCAGACGCCCAGGCCGAGGTCGACGCCGCCGCAGCCCGCGCCGCCGAATTGCAGGCGCAGGCCGAGGAACAGGCCCGGGTCGCCATGGAGCAGGCAGAGGCGCGCGCCCGCACCGCCGCGGTTCGGGAAGCCATGGCCAGCCTTGACGCCGCGCTGGAAAAGGGCGCGCCCTTCGCCGCGCCGCTGGAGGTGCTGTCCGAGGGGGTGGAGGTGCCGCAGGCCCTGTCAGATGCTGCCGCCGATGGCGTGGCATCGCTGCCCGATCTGCGCGCCACGTTTCCAGACCTTGCCCGCGATGCGCTGGACGCGTCGATCCGCGAGACCGTCGATGACGACCTGACCGAGCGCGCCGTGGCCTTTTTGAAGGCACAGACCGGGTTCCGCAGCCTCGCCCCGCGCGAAGGCGACGATCCGGATGCCGTGTTGTCGCGCGCCGAGGCCGCGCTGCAGGACGGCGATCTTGCCGCGTCGATATCGGAACTGTCGCAACTGCCCCCCGCCGGTCAGGCCGTCATGGCCGACTGGATCGCCCGCGCCGAACAGCGCCGCACCGTCACCGAAGCCGCCGGAACGCTGGCTGACACCCTGCTGGCGAACTGAGGAGGTTTTCCAAGATGCTGCTTTCGCTTTTCAAGATACTCCTGTTCGTCCTCATCGTGTCGGGGCTGATCTATGGCACCGAGATCCTGCTGACCAACGGATCGGACCTGCGGCTCGCCATCGCAAGCTACGAGGTCACGCTTGGCCCTGTGCAGGCGGTCATTGCCGCGGCGCTTTTGCTCGCCGTGGTCTGGCTGATCCTCAAGCTGCTGGGGCTTTCGCTCGCGGTGCTGAAATTCCTCGCCGGGGACGAAACCGCGATCACGCGCTTCTTCAATCGCAACCGGGAACGGCGCGGCTACAAGGCGCTGTCGGATGCCATCACGGCGCTGGCCGCGGGCGAGGGCGACGCGGCGCTGGTCAAGGCGGGCAAGGCCGAACGGCTGCTGCGACGCCCCGACCTGACCAACCTCGTGCGTGCGCAGGCGGCCGAGATGTCGGGCGACCATGGCAGCGCCACCGAGGCGTACAAGCGGCTTCTGTCCAACGACGACACACGCTTCGTGGGCGTGCGTGGCCTGCTGAAGCAGAAACTTGCCGAAGGCGATACCGAGACGGCGTTGAAGCTTGCGGAAAAGGCCTTCGTGCTGAAGCCGCGGAACGCCGAGGTGTCGGATGCGCTGCTCGAACTTCAGGCGCAGTCGGAGAACTGGTCCGGTGCGCGCCGCACGCTGGGCGCGAAGCTGAAATACGGCACGCTGCCGCGCGACCTGCACAAGCGGCGCGATGCGATCCTTGCGCTGGCCGATGCCAAGGCGCGGATCGCCAAGGGCGACACCGAAACGGCCCATGACGAAGCGATCGAGGCGGCCCGGCTGGCGCCTGCGCTTGTGCCGGCCGCGGCGATGGCGGCACGATCCTATGTCGCGCTCGGAAAGCCGCGCAATGCGGCCAAGGTGCTCAAGACCGCATGGGCGCGCGAGCCGCATCCCGACCTTGCGGCGGCCTTCGCAGCCATCGTGCCGGATGAAACCCCCGAGGAGCGGATCAAGCGGTTCGCGCCGCTGATCGCCCAGAACGCGGGCCATCCCGAGAGCCGCCAGTTGCAGGCGGAACTCGAAATCGCGGCCGAGAATTTCCCGGCGGCGCGCAAGGCGCTTGGCGATCTTGCCGAGAAGCTGCAAACGGCGCGCACCATGACCCTGATGGCCGCCATCGAACGGGGCGAGGGGTCGGACGACAGCACCGTGAAGGCCTGGCTTGCCAAGGCGGTCACGGTGTCGCGCGGCCCGCAATGGACCTGCGACAAGTGTGGCCATGTCCATGCCGAATGGGAAGCGATCTGCGACCGCTGCGGCGCGTTCGACACGCTCAGCTGGACCGACAAGGGCACCGACACAGCCATGCAGGCCGGATCCATGTCGATGCTGCCGCTGATCGTCGGATCGTTGCCGGGGGCCGATGCGACGGCGGACAACCGGCAAGACGATGGCGACGTGATCGATCATGACGGGGCGGGCGAGGATCTGAAGCAGGGCGCAAATTAGGGCTTCCACCGCCGGAAAAGTCCTGATAACCGCTCGCCACCGCCGCTGTAGCTCAGCTGGTAGAGCACGTCATTCGTAATGATGGGGTCGGGGGTTCGAGTCCCTTCAGCGGCACCAGACACCGGACCGGGTCCGGACGGAAAGCCCCCGCGCGGGGGCTTTTACCGTCTCTGGCCATCGGTCCATCCTGCCGAAAAGGCCGCGACCATGACGGACACGCCGCACGACCCCGATGCGCCGTTCGAGATTTTCGTGGCCACCGCGCCGGGGCTGGAATCCACGCTGCGGGCGGAAATGCGCGACGCCGGATTCCCGAAGACGCTTCAGCAGCCCGGCGGCGTGGCGTTTTCGGGGCACTGGCCGGACGTGTGGCGCGCGAACCTGATGCTGCGAGGGGCCAACCGGGTGCTTGTACGGATCGGCAGCTTTCGTGCGATGCATCTCGCGCAGCTCGACAAGCGGGCGCGGCGTTTTCCCTGGGCGGATCACCTGCGCCCGGACGTACCCCTGCGGGTGGATGTCACGTCGCGCCGGTCGCGGGTCTATCATCAGCGTGCCGCCGCCGAGCGGATTGAGAACGCGCTTCGCGACACTCTCGGCGCGCGGATCAACCCGGAGGCGGCGGTGCGCCTGATGGTGCGGATCGACGACGACCTGTGCACCTTCAGCATCGACACGTCCGGCGCCCCGCTGCACAAGCGCGGCCACAAGGAAGCCGTGGGCAAGGCGCCCCTGCGCGAAACGCTGGCGGCGCTGTTCCTGCGCCAGTGCGGGTATGATGGATCGGCGCCGCTGCTCGATCCGATGTGCGGGTCAGGCACTTTCCTGCTGGAAGCGGCCGACATGGCGGCGGGTTTGGCGCCGGGTCGTGCGCGGGGCTTTGCCTTCGAACATCTTGTCAGCTTCGATCCCGCGGCGTGGAGCACGATGCGCGCTGCCGTCGAACCCGACACGCCTGCGTTACCGATGATCTTCGGCCACGACCGGGATGCCGGTGCCGTGGCCATGACGCGGGCCAATGCCGATCGCGCCGGATTTTCCTCCCGGATCACGGTGTCTGAGCGCGCCATCGGAGCGCTGGTCCCGCCCGATGTCGCCGGCCCCGGGCTGGTGATCGTGAACCCGCCCTATGGCGCGCGGATCGGCGAACCGGGGCCATTGCGCGCGCTGCATGCCACGCTGGGTGCGCGGCTGCGCGCGGGGTTTGCGGGCTGGCGCGTGGGGCTTGTGACACCCGATCCGCAGCTCGCCCATGCCACGGGCCTGCCTTTCCTGCCGCCGGGGCCGCCCGTGCCCCATGGCGGGATCAAGGTGAAGCTGTATCGCACCGACCCGCTGCCCGGCTGACCCGCTTGCCGTGCGCGCCGCGATCTGAAACCTTTCCGACAGAACCACAAGGAGCCGCCAATGCCCGAAGATCGCCAGAAACTGCTGGCCGTGCTGATCGACGCCGACAACGTACCCGCGGGCTATGCCGAGGCGATCTTCGAGGAAATCGCCAGTTTCGGCGAGGCGTCGATCAGGCGTATCTACGGCGACTTCGCCCGCGACGGGCTGCGCGGCTGGTCCAAGAAGCTTGCCAACCTCGCCATCGTGCCGATGCAGGCGCCCAGCAACACGCGGGGCAAGAATTCCAGCGACATCTCGCTGGTGATCGACGCGATGGACATCCTGCACACGGGCCGCTTCGACGGCTTCGTGCTGGTGTCTTCGGACAGCGATTTCACGCGGCTGGCCAGCCGCATCCGCGAACAGGGCATCGACGTGTTCGGCATGGGCGAGCAGAAGACACCGGAATCCTTCCGCCGGGCCTGCAAGCGCTTCATCTATGTCGAGAACCTCACGAGCAGTGACAGCGAACCGCTGGAGACGACGGACCAGCCCGGCGACCCGGCGACCGACCGGCCCCCGGCGAAGCGCGCGCGCAAGCTCAAGCCGATGGACGCACGCAACCTGATCTTCCGGGCCTTCGACGCAATCGAACAGGATGACGAATGGTATTCGCTGGGCCAGATCGGCCAGCACATCACCGCCGCCAACCCGGATTTCGATCCGCGCAACTATGGCAAGAAGAAGCTCAGCGACCTGATGGCCGAACTGAAGATGTTTGAGCTGCGCCGCGGGCCCGGCAACCAGTTCGAAGCCCGCCGGCTGGACTGAGCGCGCCCAAGAACCTGGTAGCCAGATTCTTGAACCGCGCCGGGGGCCGCCGGTCACCTGTCCGGCGGGGTCCATGGATCGGGTCCGTGCCGCCCCTGCACCCGGCGCAGCACGAGGCCGAGCACGCCCCCGGTGCCGATGGCCACCGTCAGATCCGCCAGCACGGTGAGTAAGAGCGTCAGCCCCAGCAGCAGCCGATCGGGCCATGGCAGGCGCAGATGCGCGCGCCAATGCTGCGGCTCGCTCATGTTCCACGCGGTGAGGATCAAGAGTCCCGACAGGGCGGGCAGCGCCAGCGCCCCGGCCAGCGGGGCCGCCGCTGCCATGACGATCAGGATCGCCAGCGCATGGACGATGCCCGCGACCGGCGTCCGCCCGCCCGCGCGCACATTCGTGGCGGTGCGGGCGATGGCACCGGTGGCGGGCAGACCGCCGAACAGCGCTGAACCGACATTGGCCACGCCTTGCGCCATCAGCTCCGCATCTGGGCGGTGCCGTCCGCCGCACATCTTGTCGGCCACCATCGCCGAGAGGAGCGATTCGATCCCGGCAAGGAACGCGATCAGCAGCGCCGAGGGCAGGAGGGTCCACAGGCGGGCGGGGGACAGGTCCGGAAGCGCGGGCGCGGGCAGGCCGCGGGGCAGGGCGCCGAAGCGGTCGGCCAGCGTGTCCACCGGAAGGGCGAATACGGCAACCAACGCCGACCCGACGCCCACCGCCACGATCAGGCCCGGATAGCGTGGCGCCGCGCGGCGAAGCCAGACGATCAGCACCATCGTCACCAGCCCGACCCCGAGCGCCGCCGGCGAAAGGCTGGCGCGGGCCGCCCAAAGCGCGGGAACAAGCTCCAGCGCATCTGCGGGGGCATGGTCCGGGCGCAGGCCCAGAAGGTCCTTCACCTGGCTCAGCGCGATGATGCAGGCGATCCCGATGGTGAATCCATGGATCACAGCTTCGGGCACGAGCCGGACCAGCCGACCAGCGCGCAACCGGGCGGCCAGCATCAGGATCACGCCCGCCATCAGCGTGGCGATCACCAGCCCGTCATGGCCATGCGCGGCGATCACGCCCGCCACCACGACGATGAACGCGCCCGTGGGGCCGCCGATCTGCACCCGGCTGCCCCCCAATGCCGAGATCAGGAAACCCGCCACCACCGCCGTCACGATGCCCCTGGACGGGTCGGCGCCCGACGCGATGGCGATGGCAAGGCTGAGCGGCAGGGCGACCATGGCCACGGTCAGCCCCGCGAAAAGGTCGGCGCGGAACGTCGCGGGCGAATAGTCCCGCAGCATCGTCACGAGTTCAGGCTGAACAAACTTCTGGCTGGCCGCTCTGACGATTGCCGCGACAGTTTTCAGCC
>NZ_QDFI01000062.1 GCF_003254465.1 Meridianimarinicoccus zhengii | reverse complement strand
CCCCCGCCGAAGAGCAGCGCGCCTGGCTGGCGGAGCGCAACGCCTGCGGCACCGATGCCGCCTGTCTCGCGGCCACGATGCAGGCGCGGCTGGGCGCGCTGACCGGGACCGCGACCGGCACGGGCACCATGACCGCCGCGGGCGCACCCGACACGCCCGCCCCCGCCGCCGCGCCGCCCGTCACCGAGGCCGACCGCGTGCATATCGTGAACAACCAGACCGCGCGCCTGCCCGGCGGGCTCGCCCGGCGCATCCTCATGGCGCAGATCGCCGCGAACCCCGCCATGCTCGACAGCGAGTCGACGCTTCAGAGCGAATACATCGCGCGTGAGGTCGCGCGCACGGGCCAGCCGCAGAACGTGGTCTACCAGGAATTCCAGGGGCTCAACATGATCGCCCGCGACGACGTGCTGCGCGAGACCCGCGCGCGGCTCGCGGCCGAGGCGCAGGCCGCGACCCCCATCACGCCCGACAACCCCATCCCCGTGGCGCTTTACGTGCCGGCCAGTGCGGCGGATTACGACGACACGCAGGGGCTGGTGCTGCAACCGACGAACCAGAATGCCGGCGCCCGCATCGAGGGGCTGTCCTTCACGGTGCCCATGGCCGAGGTGCCGGGCATCGCCCATGTGCCGCTCGACCGTGCTGCCGCCAGCGCGCTGCTGGACCGGATCAAGGCCGAGGGCGCGGAGCGCCGGATGCTCATGCGCGTGGCCTTCGGGCGGATCACCGGGCTTGACCCGCAGGTGCCGAGCCGCGCCCGGTTCGAGCTGGACGAGGTCGATCTCGCCTTCGTGCCGCAGTTCAACAGGAACATGCCCGATGCCTGGACGCCGCGCCGCCCGGACGGTCCCGCGCTCCACACCTGGACGCCCGCGCCCGCTGCTCCCGCGGATCCTGCCGGCCCGGCGGCGCCCGCCGCCGCGGGCGTGCACGTGTTCGAGAACCAGGTGCCGGTCCTGCCCGACGGCTTCGCCCGGCGCCTGACGCTGGCCGCGCTGCGCGAAGCCCCGGCCCTGCTGGAAAATCTCGGATCCGTCCGGCCCTTCTTCATCGCCGACCGCGCGGCCGAGACCGGCGAAAGCGAGAACGCGGTCTCCCAGCAGTTCTACGCGCTCAACACCCTGGAACAGGAGGACATCCTGCGCGCCAAGCGCACGGCGCTCATGGCCGAGGCGGAGGGCGTGACGAGCTTCGACGCCGCCGCCGTGCCCGTCGCGATCTATGTGCCCGGCCAGTTCTCGGGGGAATTCGATGCCTCGAAGGGACTCGTGATCCGGGGCAACATCACGGCGCAGATGTCGCTGGGCCAGCGCGCACCGGGCCTGAACGCCATGCCCATCGCCTTCGCGGGGATGCCCGACCTTACGCACATGGCGGTGACCCGCGACACGGCCAAGGATCTGCTCGACCGCGTGCAGGCCGAAGCCGCGCAGGGCCGGCAGCTTTACCGCGTGGTCTGGGGCCGCATCGACGGGATCACCAATGTCGACGGTTACGGGCGGGTGCAGCTCGACGTCACGGTGGACCGGGTGACCGCCCATTTCATGTCCCGCTACCGGTCCCATGACGGCAACCCCTTCATGCCCGCCGTGCCGGAGGCCGCGCTCTTCACCTGGGAACCGGCGCCGGTGCTCGACGATCCCGTGGACGCGGGGCCCGAGGCGCCGCTCGCGGCCCGGCTCGCGGCCATCGACCCGGTGGGCGGCGACCGCCTGCTGGCCGAGGCGGTCGCGCTGCAGGGCGGGGACGAGGCGCTTTACGCGCAGCTGGCCGAGACCTTCCACGAGGTGCAGGGCGCCAACGAGTTCGACCGCCCCGCCGCCCGCGCCGCGGCCATCGAGACCCTGAAGACCGCGGGGGACGGCCCCATCTGGATCGAGGGGTCCACCTCGCTCGGGGAATACGATCTCGCGGCGGAAACCTTCGCCATGCAGCCCGATTACCTGCGCTGGCGCGTGAACGGCGGCAGCACCACGGTGAGCTGGCGCTTCGGCCTGGTGGGGCCGGAGCCGTTCACGGCGCTGCCCGTCCCGCCCGAGGTCGCGCGCCCCATCGTGGAGGCCGACCAGCGCGGCGTGCGCTTCCTGATGCGGGTCGTGCCGATGCAGGTCGCGGTCTCCGGGTCGCCGGCACGGCCGCAATACAGCCTGACCCTGCGCCCCGAGGAGGTGATCTTCTTCCGCGACGGGGAGCGCGACCCCCAGACCCGGGAACCGAAGCGCGATCCGCTCGCCGCGCGCGATTTCGCGGCCGAGAACGCGGCCCTCGAGGACCGGCTGTCGCGGCGGTTCGAGCCGGCGGAATTCGACGGGCTGGCGGACCGCGTGCCGGAGCTGTCGCCCCATGTGCTCGACCTGATCGCGGTGCGCGCGACCGGCAGCGCTCCGCGCGATGCGATGGCGCTGCACAGCATGATGCTGACCGCCTGGGCCGCGCAGGACGCGGGCGCCCTGCCCGGGCCGGGCTTCTTCGACGACGCGGCACCGCAGCCCGCGGCGGACGATGCGGCGGCGCTTCTGCATCCGTCCTTCCGGTCGTATCTCGAGGCGAAGGCGGCGGCGCTCGGGGACCGGTTCACCGTGCGGCTGCACGACCGGCGCATCGAGACCTGCGGCCATGTCGTGGCGCTGGAACGGTTCTATGGCAATCAGGACCCGATCTGGCAGACCGTGGCCGCCCTGCCGGGGATCGATGCGATGCTCGACGTGCAGATGGCCCGCAACAACAGCGAAGGCCCCGTCGCCGCACCGCTGCGGGTGGGCCAGGTCCAGCAGCGCCCCGACGCGCGCTATGGCTGCGCCTCGTGGATCGGGCTGATCGCGCTGAAGGACGGGATCTACCAGCCGCGCGACGCGGGCTACGGGGCGGTGGAGGTGACCTTCACGCTGGACGACAGCCGCAGCTTCGACGGGGCGCGGGACCTGGACGACCAGGTCGTGATCGGCACGGTGCTGGAGACGCGGCCCGTCATGGCGGATGGCAGCCTGGGCGATCCGCTGGCGGTGCCGGAGCCGGAACCCGAGCCCGAGCCGGTCGTGGCCGCGTCCCCCGAACCCGTACCCGAACCGGCCCCTGCCCCGGCTGTCGCCGCGGCCCCGGCGGCGCCGGCGACACCGGCGGCGGATCCCGCCGACTGGCCCGCGCCCGACACCACGGCCCCGGATCTGTCCGGGATCGACCTGATCGGCCTGCGCACGGGCATGGCCATGGCCGATGCCGACGCGGCCCTGCGCGGGCGCGACGATGTCATGGCCGTCTTCGAAACCCCGGCCCCGCCCGAACCCGGCCGCTACGGTGCGCATGACGGGCCCGGTCCGCTCGATTACCGGCGGGTCTACCTGCTGCGCGACGGGCAGGAGGCGGTCACGCTGGCCAGCTATGCCCCCGGCGGGCCGGTGCTGGCGATCATGCGACGGCTCGTGCTGGCCCAGGGCATCCTGCCCTATGACCGGATCGAGGCGGCGCTGGTCGACAAGTACGGCCCGGCCACCGGCCGCATGGAGGAGGACATGATGCAGGCCTGGGGGCCGCGGGACGCGACGGACTGCATGGCTCTGCCGTTCGACGGCTATGGCGCGGGGCTGGTCCCGGTGCCGGACACCGGGGCCGAGGGGCTCAACCCCGTCGATTTCGCCGCCGCGCAGATGTCGATCGGGTCCATGGCCGCCCTGGACAGCGCGGGCCTGTCCGCCTGCGGGCCGGTGCTGATCTACATGGCCGAGCGGCCCGAGATGTGGGGCGCGTCGGGCTTTTCGGCGACGCTGATCGACCATGCCGCGCTGGCGGGCGCGCGCGACGCGCTCGGCGCCGCGCCCGAAACGGTGGATATCGAGATCGAGTTCTGAATTCGGTGTCCCGCGGCGGCGCCGTCGCCGCGGGACACCGGACCGGATGCCGCGCGCCGGGGCATCGCGCCCCCGGATCATGCCCGGAACCGGCCGCCGTTTCGCGCGCGAAACAGTGAGGCGGCGTCCCGGAAACGCTCCGGGGGGCGCGTGTCGCCGCCGAGAACGCCCGGCGGGCGGGCCGCCCATGGCGCAGCCCCCGGCAGCGGCGCGCGGGCGCTGGACCTCGGGGCGGTCGATGTCACCGGTACTGGCCGCCCCGTATCCCGGATGCGTTCCCGTGAAGGGCGGAACCCGCATGCGCGTCGCCCGCGCCGGTCGTCCCGTGACGCCGCAAGACCGGCCTGGCCGGGTCACCACCGATGCCTGATGTCCTTCCTGGCGGGGCCCGTCCGCGCCCGCCCCGAAGCGGCTGGCCCATGTGCCGCCGGGCGGGGCGGCCCGACCCGGCATCGCCGCCGTCTCGGCGGGAGAATCGCCGCAATGGCCGACGAAAAAAAAGAAGGCGCGGCCATGGACGCAATCTGAGGCCGATATATCGACCGGCAATGCAACCCTGAAACGAATAAACACAACCTCAGAATGAAACTAATTACCGAATCCTTAATTCCGTTGACAGATTGGGCAAGGATTGGGTCCCATGGGGTCGTAACTTGGTTACGCGTACGACCGTATTCCCGATCCGAAATTTGAAAGAAATGAAATGAACAACCCAGACGTGAAAATAGCCTCCCTGAACTGAAGAAATAGCGTTTAGCGGCTGCCGCGCCGTCGTTTTCGAATGCCTGTATCGGCATTAACCTCCCTGGGGGAATGGAATATGGCTGTCACCAACAATTTTGCCGCCAGCGATCTCGATCTTAACGGACAGGTCGGACTGTCGCAGCCGACGGCGCTGGTATGGGGGCCGGACGGCCGGCTCTACATCACCGAGGTGGACGGGGACGTTAAGGTTCTGACGGTCGCTTTCGGTGACAAGAACCCCGAAGATGCTGACGCTACGGCCCAGTTCTACGTGACCGACGCGACGACCGTCGATCTGATCAAGGGCCAGATCCAGAACCACAACGACAACGGGACCGAGAACAGTAACCAGAACCGGCAGGTCACCGGCATCGACGTCACGGCACAGTATGACGAGACCGGCGCCCTGATGACCCTGCCCGACGGCACGCCGATGGTCACCATGTACGTGACCTCGTCGGACAGCCGGATCGGCGCCGGCGGCAGCGGCAACGATGCCAATCTCGACACCAATTCCGGCGTCATCACCATGATGACGCAGACGGGCCCGAACACCTGGACCGCCATCGACATCGTGCGCGGCCTGCCCCGGTCGGAAGAGAACCACGCCACCAACGGGCTCGAGGTGATCCAGGAATTCGACGGATCCGGCAATCTCGTCTCCGAGCGCATGATCGTCGCGTCGGGCGGCAATGCCAATACCGGTGCGCCGTCGAACAATTTCGCCGGCCAGCAGGAACAGCCCCTGTCGGCGGCGATCCTCGAGATCGACCTGACGATGCTCAAGGGCATGCCGGTAATCGACGACGCCGGTCGCGCCTATGTCTATGACATCCCGACCCTGAACGATCCCGCGCGCACCGACGTGGGCGACGGCGACGCCAACGATCCCTTCGGCGGCAATGACGGGCGCAACAGTGCCAAGCTGCTGGAGGACGGGCCGGTCTCGATCTACTCGGCCGGTTACCGCAACGCCTATGATGTCGAGGTCACGGACGACGGGCGCGTCTGGACCTATGACAACGGCGCCAACAACAGCTGGGGCGGCCGGCCGATCGGTGAAGCGGGCGACAACAACACCGCCGACAACGCCCAGGCGCCCGGCTACATCGCCACCAATCTCAACAATGGCGAGGGCAATTCGAGCGACGACATCAACCTCGTCGAGTGGAACCCGTCGAACAAGGACAATTTCCACGAGGTCACGCGCTCCGACGACCTGGACGGCGAGGCGCTGTCGGTCGGCGGCAACGGCGCGGTCACGACCTATACGGGGCCGGACGGGCTGCTCCATGTCTATGGCGGTCACCCGAACCCGACGCGGGCCGAGGGCGCGATGGCGGGGCTTCTGTTCTCGCCCGATGCGGGCACCGACAATGCGTTCCTGCTGGTCTCGGTCAACGACAGCTACAACGACGACGGCGACGGCGACCCCCTGACCAACAGCGACTACGACCAGGTCATCGAATGGCTGGAAGCCGTGGAGGCGAACAATGCCGACTTCCCGACGAACGGGATCTACGGCGCCGATGCGGGCGACCTGACCAAGAAGGTACTCGCGGTCACGCCGGGCGTGCTTTATGACATCTATTCCTTCGCTGACGGGTCCGGCGCGGCGGTGGTCGCGGGCGACCCGGCCCCCGCGGGCGGCACCTTCCAGGGGCAGGCGGGTCTGCCCGCCGACATCGCCGAAATCGTGGCCTACCGCAACAAGATCGAGGGCGACTACAAGGAAGCCGGCAAGACCGACGGCGCGCTCGATACCGGCAACGGGTCGATCAACGGGCTGGCCGAATACACCTCGACCATTCTCGACGATGGCAGCACCAAGATGTCGGGCGCGATCCTCGCGACGCAGCTCGGCGGCGGCAACATCATCGTCATGGGCCGCAACGCCGACGGATCGATGTCGAGCACGACCGCAGGCGGCTTTGCCGTCGCAGCCGACCGCACGACGATCGCGGCGAACGGCGGTCCGCTGGGGATCGACACGATCGGCGACGACTTCCTGGAACGCGGCTTGAGCCAGCCGTTCCAGGGATCGATCTGGACAGCCGTCTATAACGGCTTTGGCGCCCCGTCGATCCAGATCTTCCAGCCCGACAACGGCGCCGTGCCGCTGGCGGGATCCGAAATCGTCAACCCGACCGACCGCGATCTCGACGGCGTCGACTACATCGAAGACCCGTTCGAGTTCAGCGACGACAACGGCTATGCCATCGCGCCCGGCGAGACGATCGTCCTCGACTTCAATCCGCAGAACACGAATTTCACGATCTCGATCAATGGCACCGGCCTGCTTGGCGCGGCGCTCGATGGCGTCACGCCGAACACCGACGCGCAGACCGCCGCCGAGAACTTCCCTGTCGATCAGCAGTTCGACGGGCTTTACAACATCGGCGAAAACGTGCTGCCGGGCGGCAACGCGCCGATCCTGCAGATCAAGAACGTGGTCGAAGGCACCGTGGTCGGCACGGGCAACACCGCGCGCGACGTGCTGCACACCGGCATCCTGCCTTCGGCCGACACCGACCGCATCGTCGCCACGATGAACGTCAAGAACTGGATCCCGGCGGAGGGCGGTGTCGCCCCCGGCCAGCTGACCGGCATGATCTTCGGCGACGGGACGCAGGCGAATTTCGTGCGTTTCGTGTTCGGCGCGGTCGATCTGGGCGCCGGCGTGGTGCCCGGCATCGAGGTCGGCTTCGAGATCGGTGATGCGGACTACACCGTGGTCGGGCAGATCGCTCTGCCCGCGCTGTCCGACTCCGCCATCAGCCAACTCGACCTGCGCCTGACCATCGACAAGGAAGCCGGTTTCGCCGTCACGGCCGAGTATCGGCTCGAAGGTGAGACGGCGTTCACCGCGCTCGACCTCGGCGGCTTTGCGCTGCCTGCGGGCGTGCTGCAGGACGTGCTGACCGGCGATCACACGATCGGGGAGGGTGCTGCGGAGGCGACCTCCGGCGCGGCCATCGGCTTCCTGGCCGAAACCTCGGCGGGCAACGGCCTCGAGACGATCGACTTCAACCAGCTGACCATCGAAGCCTTCGGCAACGAGATCGAGGCCAACGATGCGGCCGGGGTCGGCGGGGCCGGTTCGCCAAACATCGACACGGTGATCTATGACGGGACCGACACGGATCTCGCGCCGCTTGCCAACGACGTGGAAAACTTCGACGGCACCGGTTCTGACGCCGATTACACGGTCACGGGCAACGCGCTCGACAACGTGATCCGCGTCGGAACCGGGGCCAACACCGTCGCCACCGGCGATGGCGCGGACGAGGTGCGCGGCACGCTGGCGCAGCTGGCTGGCGACGAGATCACCGATTTCTCGGGTGAAGACAAGGTGGTGGTCGAGGGCGCATCGCTGAACGACCTGACAGTCGAGTACGCTGCGGGCTCGGCGCAGGTGATCGTCAACGACCAGACCATCACCTTCTCGGGCGAGGATTTCGCAGATTTCGATCCTCTCGACGGGCCCTCGACCTTCAACTTCACCCAGACCGAGGACGGCGTCGAGATCACGCTGATCCCCGACGAGACGGTGCTCTACCGCGTCAACGCGGGCGATACGGTCGCCGCCATCGACGGCGGGATCGACTGGATCGGCGACAACGGGCTGAGCGCCACGCCGACGAACGGCATGGCCAAGATCGGCGGCAAGGCGTCCACGTTCTCCAACGCCATCACCGACGCCGAGGACGAAGTCGACTATGACAATGTTGACGCCACGATCGTGCCCTGGCAGGTCTTCGTCGACGAGCGCGGGCAGGGCATTCCGAACGCGGCCGCCGTCGAATACACCTTCGCGGTCGAGGTCGGCGTCAGCTACAAGATCGAGTATTTCTACACCGAGAACTGGCAGAACATATACACCTCCGCGGACCCGCGCATCTTCGACGTACAGGTCGAGGGCGCGGTCCCGGCCGCTTTCGAGGACCTCCATCCCCTGCGCGAGGCCACCGATTTCGTCGATGGCCCCGGTGCGCCGCTGCCGACCTTCGGCAACGACGCCTCCAACAACGCGGCCAAGCAGCCCTACAACGGCGTCGCCCGCAAGGCCGAATACATCTACACGGCCGGCGACGATACGCTGAACATCGCGCTGGTCAACAACACCCAGGAAGCGAAGGTCAACGCGATCCAGATCACCCAGCTGGGTGGGACCGTGACGCCGCCTGCCGACACGGCCGCACCGGTGATCGCGTCGATCGATGTCGCGAACCCGCCGAGCGTTCAGGACGACGTGCGCCCCGCGACCGTGGTGCTGACCGACGAGACCGGTTTCGACCAGGCGACGCTGGAGGCGGTATCCGGCGACGTTCTCGGGTTCAGCGGGATCGTCCCGGCGGCGGTTTCGGCCCCGACGGTCGTGCTGTCCGACGGCGGCAAGACCGCCACGCTGACCTTCGATCTGACCCCGCCCGCGACCGGCTGGGACAAGGGCGTCGGCACGATCACCATCGCGCCGGGCGCCTTCGCGGATGCCGCGGGCAACGGGACCGGCGCGGCCAGCGCCGATTTCGTGTTCGAACCCAATCTCGACTCGCTCGTGCGCGGCAATGTCGTGCGCGCGATCAACGTGGGCACCACCGATACGTCCGCCGGCACGCTCGCCGCCGATCCGATCGACGGCGTGACCGACAACGATCGCTACGGCGGTGCCATCGCGGCGGACAGCATCATCGAGGATGCGTTCGGCAACCCGATCGCCTTCGAGGCGGATGACCCCTCGTGGTACACCAGCCCGAAAGCCAACCTGAACGCCAACGTGGACGGCCAGTCCACCGGGCAGGGGTCGGGCTCCAACGCGGGCGGCGTCGATCTCGACGGCTCGGCCTATCACACCTACCGCGACAGCAATGCCGACCAGTGGACCGGCACCTATACCGGCTTCGCCAACGGCACCTACGTGGTCGAGTTGCATTTCGCCGAGCTTTTCTGGACCGCGAACGGGCAGCGGGTGGGCGATTTCACGGTCAACGGCCGGCTGGTCGACGAACTCGACGATCTCGACGTGCATGCCGCGGCGGGGGGCGACGACACGCCCTACAGCGTGCGGGTGCCCGTGACCGTCACCGACGGCACGATCACCGTGGCGGTCGACAGTTCCGCGGGGCAGGCGGGCTACAGCGCCATCGTGGTCTACGAGGCGCTCCAGCCCGATCTGCCGCCGACGATTTCCGTGGGCGACGTGTCCGTGGCCGAGGGCGAGACGGCGACGGTGACCTTCACCCGCATCGGCGACGACAGCGAGGACGTGACGGTCAGCTATTCGCTGGGCGGGGCCACCGGCGATGCCGACACGAGCGGGCTGACCGGCAGCGTGACGATCCTCGCCGGCCAGACCGCGGCGACGATCGACCTGCCGATCCTCGACGACGACGACGCGGAGGGCGCCGAGACGATCACCGTCACCATCGACGGCGTGTCGAACACGTCCGGCGACGCGGTGACCGACAAGGCCAGCGGCACGGTCACCATCGCGGCGAGCGATTCCGACCTGCAGATCCCCGCCGGCGGCACGATCCTCGAGCTCGATTTCGAGACGCCGGGCGATCCGCTGGCCGAGGGCGGCTTCGACGGGCTGCTGGGCGGTGCGGGCGCCGCCGACGCGGCCGGCAACCCGGTCATCGTGGATGGCGAGTTGCAGCTGACGACCTCCAACGGCGATCTCAGCCAGAACGGCCAGGTCGACAGCAAGAACGACTTCGTCAAGGCGGTGGACGTGTCGGACCCGGCGCTGACCGAGATCTACCTGACGACGCGGTTCGACAACCCGTTCTCGGCGGGTCAGCCGAACTACATCCAGCAGGGCATCATCGTCGCCATCGGCGACGAGACGACGCAGCAGGACAACGACAATTTCCTCAAGCTGATCGTCGGCGGCAACGGCGGCGACGCGGCGCAGATCTGGACCGACGGCGGCGTCAACGCGGCGCCGCAGGTCTCGGCGATGTCCGCCGCGGCGGCCGCGCCCTTCACCTTCGATGATGCCGCCACGGTCGAGCTGTCCATGCGGTTCGACAAGGTGGCAGGCACGACGGGCATGTTCGTGACCTTCTTCGACGCCTCCGGCGCGGTCCTGGGCGGAGTCCGTCCGGAAGCCACCCCCGGCTTCCTGACGGTCCCCCCCGTGGTGACGCCCGCCCCGATCGTGGCCGCGCTCGCCGACGGCACATCGGTCTTCGGCGTCACCTCGACCGACTTCGACACGTTGTCCGACCCGTTCCTGGCGACCTGGGATTTCCTGTCCGTCACTTCGCCGCAATTCGACGACACGCCGGTCACCGACACCGACGGGCCCACGGCGACCGTGACACTGGCCGCACCGGATGCGGAGACCGACCCGATCGTCGCGACGGTGGTCTACGATGACGCCTCCGACATCGATCCGGCCAGCATCGACGCCGCCGACCTGACCCTGTCGGGGCCGGGCACGCCGGGTGCCGTCACGCTGACCTCCTTCGACGCGGCCACCAACACGGCCGTCTACAGCATCGCGGCCCCGGCGGAAGGCTGGGCCGAGGGCGTCTATACCGCGACCGTCGCGGGCGGCGAGATCGCGGATCTCGCCACCGCACCCAACACGAATGCCGGGGGTGAGACCGGCGGCGTGACACTTGAATTCGAGGATGAACCAGTGGCTGAGTTTGAACGTGGCGATGTGCGGCTGGCGGTCAATGCCGGTGGCGGTGTGGTCGATGGCGCGGCCTACGGGCTGGGCGATGCGGATTTCGAGGCCGATACCCAGGCGGCACCGCATCCCACGGTTGACATCTCGGCCGTCACGACGGGCGGCGCGGCCGCGGCCGGCAACAACGTGAACAACAACGGCGCCGGAGAGACCTTCACCGGCCTCGCCCTGCCCGACGACGTGTTCACGTCCGAACGTTGGGGCGACGTGCTGTCCTATGACGTGGACCTGCCCAACGGCACCTATATCGTCGACCTCTACTTCGCCGAAACGTTCCAGGGCGTGGCCGAGGAAGTTGGCGGCGACAATATCGGCGACCGGCTGTTCGACGTGGATATCGAGGGCGAGAAGGTTCTCGACGATTACGACCTGTTCGACGATGGCGACGGCGAGCTTGGCAACGGGGCCGGCGCGCCGCTGGTGAAGATCATCAAGTCCTACACGGCCACCGTGACCGACGGGCAGCTGAACATCGCGTTCGACGCCACGGCCCCGGACGGCGCGGACAACGCCAAGATCAGCGCGCTTGTCGTCTATGACGCCGTGCCCGTGTCCACCGACGTGCTGGTGTCGCTCACCGGCCCGGGCGAGGTGGTCGAGAACGCCGACGGCACGCCGCAGGGTGATGTCCAGGGCCTGACCTTCACCCTGACCGCAGCGGACGGGTTCACCGGCTCGCTCGACCTGACGCTCGACGTGGACGGCGTGAACACGCCGCTGACCGGCGTTCCCTTCACCGACGGCGTCGCCACCTACGTGGTGCCCGTTTCGACGGATACCCGCTGGAACGGGGCGGAATCCGTCTCGGTCACTCTCCTTTCGGTTGAAACCGCAGACTACGCGGTCGATGCGGCGGCGGCGAGCGCCACCGCCACGGTCACCGAAGACGACCCGGCGGACAGCCATGATCTCGATGGCGCGGGCGGGGCCGATCCGGTCGTGGTCGGCGACTTCTCCGACGACCGGCTGGCGCCCAGCGATATCGGCGCGATGCAGATCGGCGAGAACATCCTCGTCACCGCGCAGCAGGGCGACAGCGCGCCCGGCGGGCGGGACCGCGACTTCATCACCTTCGAGGTGCCGGAAGGGACGGTTCTGACCAACCTGTTCCTCGACGGTTACGAGACGACCGAGGGGACAGCGCAGGCCTTCATGGCGCTGCAGGCGGGCACGGCGATCACCGTGGACCCGATCACCGGCGCCCCGGACGATACCATCGACCCGGAGGGACCGTTCGCCGGCATCGTCTATGGCGGCGGCAACCTTTTGAACGATCTGCTGCCGATCCTCGCGGCGGGCGATCCCGCAGATGCGCAGGGCGCCGAATTCGACGGGTTCACGCTGCCCCTCGGGGCGGGGACCTACACGCTCTGGCTCAACCAGGGCGGGCCGTCCACCGAGGTCACGCTGCGCGCCGTGCTCGCCGCCGCGCCGCCCGCCGAGCTTTCGCTGTCCATCGCCGACGCGGCGGACGTGGTGGAAGCCGATGGCGCAACGCTCGACTTCGCGCTGACCCTCGATACGTCCTTCACGGGCGATATCGATGTCACCTATGACACCGACACCGCGACGGGGATCACGCAGACCGTCAGCTTCGTGGACGGCGCCGGCACGCTGTCGGTCCCGGTCATCAATGACGATCTGGACGATGGCGACGACACGGTCGCGGTCACGCTGACCGGCGCCACGGATCTGGGTGCAAGCCCGATCCCGGTCGTGCTCGGCACCGCCGCGGCACAGGGCACCGTGACCGAGGACGACGCGGTCGATCCGAACGACATCGACGGCGACGGGATCCTGAACACCGACGATCCCTTCGCCTATGACGGCACCAACGGCGATGCGCGTGTGCTGGCCGCGGGGGGCGAATTCACGCAGGACTTCGACACCGACACGACCGATCCGTTCAGCCCCGAGGGCGGTTTCAGCGGCATTCTCGTGAACCCGGCCTTCACGCCAGTCGGCACCAGCGAAACCGACCCTTATGGCGACCGCACGACCGAAGCAACGACGCTGATCGAGGGCGGTGTCCTGAAGGTTCAATCGGACATTCAGGACTCGTTCGGCAATCCGGGCGTCGTCACCAACACCAACATCATCAAGGACAACTACCAGTCTGCGGTCGATGTGTCGGGCGTTAATAGCTTCTCGCTAGAAGCCAAGGCCAACAACGTCTTCGCGGACGTATTCGACGGCGGTATCCCGACCCAGTACGCATCCTACGGTATCACGATGGGTGCGGGCGGGGTCGACGACTTCGTCAAGCTGGTCGTCGGCGGTATCGGCGCGACCGAAGCGGCCAAGGAACTACGCATTGAGATCGGCCACCAGAACAGCCTGGTTGGCAATGCCACATCCATCACTCTGGCGTCCGCAGGCATCGACAAGACGACACAGGCCACCATCGCATCGGTCGTGTTCAGGCTTGATGTGGATGTCTCGGCACCGACCGCGACCAGCGCGGGCACGTTGACCGGTGTGGTGACTTTCCTCGACGCACTCGGTGACGAGATCGGCACGATCACCACACCCGCCCGCGAGATCGCCCCGACAGGGTCGCTGGCTGCGGCCATCGCGGGCAACAACCCGCTGACCGGCGGCGATGGCGGGCTCGCCTATGGGGTGTCGATCACTCATTACAACACTGCGGCCAACCAGTTCACCGGCGAATGGGACTATCTGGAGATCTCCAACGCCGAAACACCGCCGAACGTCCCGCCGACCGCAACGCCGATCGATGCGGGCACGGTGGACGAGAACGCGGCCATCGTGACCATTGACCTGCTGGGCACGGCCGCCGACAGCGACGGTGGGACCCTCGCCATCGATCCGGCGTCGATCACGGTCGTGGACACGGCGAACGGCAATGCCCCCGTGGCCTTCACGCTGGAGGCCGACGGGCAAACCCTGTCCATCGATCCGGCACAGTTCGTCGCGCTCGACAGCGGCGAAAGCGCCAGCATCGCCATCGGCTACGTCGTGCTGGACGGGCAGGGCGGCGAGACGCCGAACACCGCCAGCCTCGTGGTGGACGGGGTCGATCCCGCCACCGTGGCGATCTCCGGCACGCCCAGCGTGGTGGAAGCGGGCGACGACGGCACCACGACGACGCTCACCTTCGATCTGACCTATACCGGCGGCGCCGACGAGACCCGCACGGTCAGCTACACCGTGAACGGCGGGCCGGAAGCGACCGACATCGTCAACTTCATCGGCGGCGTGGCGACGCTGTCGGTGAGCGTCGACAACGACGACCTGGCGAACGGCCCGGATGTCGTCACCGTCCTGCTGACGGGCATCGGCGACAACGTGACCGACGCGGTCGACCCGGCGGGTGCCAGCGATACCGGCACGGTGACCGAGGACGATTTCGCCCCGGTGGCGGTGGCGGACACGCCGACCACGCCCAACGGCACGGCGATCACCTTCGACCCGGCGGCCAACGACACCGACGCCGATCTGGGCGCCGGCGCGCTGACGGTCACGGCGATCGACGCCACCGACACGGACGACTACACGGTCGCGCTCGATCCGGTGACGGGCCAAGTCACCGTCACGCCGATCGGCGATTTCGCGGGCAACGTGACCTTCGGCTACACGGTCAGCGATCCGGCGGGCAACACGGCGGACGGCACCGCGACCGTGACCGTCGGCGCGCCGGTCAACGCGCCGCCGACGGCGGTGGCCCTGACGCCGGTGATCACCGAAATCGCCGAGGACGCCGACCTGTCGGTGCGGCTCAAGGTGGCCGACATCGTGGTGACCGATGACGGGCTGGGCACCAACACGCTGGCCGTGACCGGGGCCGATGCCGCGCTGTTCGAAATCGACGGGACGGAGTTGTTCCTGAAGGCGGACACCGCGCTCGACTTCGAGACGCTGGAGAGCCTCGAGGTGGCCGTTACCGTGGACGACGAGACTGTCGGCGCCACGCCCGACGCGACCTCGGCGCCGCTCGAGCTGCCGGTGACCGACGTGAACGAGGCGCCGTCGCTGATCGTGACCCCGGTGATCACCGCGATCGCCGAGGATGCGGACACCTCCGCCGACATCGTCGTCGCCACCATCGCGGTGGAGGATGATGCGCTCGGCACCAACGACCTGACGCTGACGGGCGCGGATGCCGCGCTGTTCGAGATCGTCGGCACCGACCTGGTGCTCAAGGCGGAGACGC
This sequence comes from Meridianimarinicoccus zhengii, assembly GCF_003254465.1. Classification (GTDB taxonomy): domain Bacteria; phylum Pseudomonadota; class Alphaproteobacteria; order Rhodobacterales; family Rhodobacteraceae; genus Meridianimarinicoccus; species Meridianimarinicoccus zhengii. The sequence goes on along the minus strand of NZ_QDFI01000062.1, from coordinate 9,930 downwards.
CTCTCGACTTCGAGACGAAGACCAGCTTCGACGTGTCGGTGGTTCTGGACGACGCCGATATCGGGGCCGGGCCGGAGGCGACCGTGCCCGTGGACCTGTCGGTCACCGACGTCAACGAGGCGCCGACCGTTGCGGCAGAAGTCGCCGACCAGGCGCCGGACGAGGATGCGGCGTTCAGCTTCACGGTGCCGGCGGGCAGCTTCGCGGACGACGGCGGGGAAGGCGCGCTGACGCTGTCGGCGACGCTGGCCGACGACACGCCGCTGCCGTCCTGGCTGGACTTCGATCCGGCCACGGCGACCTTCTCGGGCACGCCGCTGCAGGCGGATGTGAACGCGGGTCCGATCGAGGTGAAGGTGACCGCGACCGATGCGGGCGGCCTGTCGGTGTCGGACACGTTCACGCTGACGCCGCAGAACGTCAACGACGCGCCGACGATCACCGGCGTGCTGGACCCGGTCGAGACCGATCTCGGCACGGCGACCACGGTCGACCTGTCGGGGCTGGCGCTGGCGGACGAGGACGGCGATCCGACGACGCTGGTCGCGGCCCTGCAAGGGGGCGATCCGCTTCCCGCCGGGATCGCGCTTGTCGGCGATCAACTCGAGGTTTCGGACACGCTGCCCGCGGGCACCTACACGGTGGATATCTTCGCCAATGACGGCACGCTGAACTCCGCCACGGCGGCCTCCGTCACCATCACCGTTGCCGGGCCGTCCCTCGACACCGTGCGCCTGCAGGCCGAGGATGCGGTCCTTGACGGCGCCTATGCCGTGGAAGCCCAGGCGGCGGCGGACGAGGGCGAGGTGATCCGCCTGCCTGGAAACGGCAGCGGCACGGCCAGCTTCGATCTGTCCGCGCGCGGCGTGGCGCCCGGCGTCTACCGGCTCGAGATCGGCTATTTCGACGAGAACGACGGCGAAAGCCAGCTGGACATCGCGATCAGCGGCGACACGCCGTTCGCGGGCAGCTTCCTGTTCGACGATGACGCCACGAGCGGCGACGGCGCGCAGGCGGCGAGCTTCCGGGTGCGGGTGTTCGAGAACGTCACCGTGGGGCCGGATTCGGTTCTGACCCTCGCCGGGCAGGCGACCCAGCGGGAATTCGGGCGCATCGACTACGTGCAGTTCACCGCACCGCCCTCCGAGAACCGCCCGCCGGAACTGGTGGAGGAGACGCCCGACCAGACGGTGCAGGTCGGGACGCCCTTCGCGCTTTCGCTGTCGGAGGGGCTGTTCGCCGATCCCGACCTGTCGTTCGGCGACACCCTGACGCTGAGCGCCGAGGGCCTGCCGGACGGCGTCTTCTTCGACCCCGCGACGGGAGCCTTCAGCGGCACACCGGTCACCGAAGGCACCTTCACCGTGACGGTGACGGCCACCGACAGCGCGGGTGCGACGGCCACCGACAGTTTCGACATCGTGGTCGATTCCGGCCCGGTGCCGGTCAACGTGCGGCTGCAGGCCGAGGACGCGGTCCTGTCCGGCGGCTACACGGTCGAGACCCAGACCGCCGCGGACGGGGGCGAGGCGATCCGCCTGCCCAGCAGCGGCAGCGGCACGGCCAGCTTCGATCTGTCGTCGCGCGGCGTGGTGCCGGGGGTCTACACGCTCGCGATCGGCTATTTCGACGAGAATGACGGCGAAAGCCAGCTGGACATCGCGATCGACGGCGCGACGCCGTTCTCGGCGAGCTTCCTGTTCGACGACGACGCCACGAGCGGCAACGGCGCGCAGGCGGCGAGCTTCCGGGTGCGGGTGTTCGAGAACGTCACCGTGGGCCCGGATGCCGTGCTCACCCTGACCGGCCTGGGCACCCAGCGGGAATTCGCGCGCGTCGATTACATCGACTTCGCCAGCGTGTCCGTCGATCCGGGCGACAACCTGCCGCCCTTCGCGCCCTTCGGCATCGACGACCAGCGGATCGACGAGGGTGCACCGATCGATCTGGACGTGGCCAGCCTGTTCGCCGACCCGGACGAGGATACGCTCAGCTTCACGATCGACGGGCCGGACTGGCTGACGATCGTCGACGGGCAGCTGACGGGCACCCCGGGCCGCGACGACGTGACCGACGCGGACGGCGTGACCGTCACCGTCTTCGCCAGCGACGGGATCAACGCCCCGGTGCCCGTGAGCTTCCAGTTCGTGGTGGACCGGGTGAACACGCCCCCCACCACGACCGAGATCGCCGACCAGGTCCTGCGCGCGGGCGAGGCGGCGACCATCGTCGTCGCGGCCGACTTCGCGGATGCCGACGGCGATGCGCTCAGCTACAGCGTGGCGGGCACCATCCCGCCCGGCGTGGCGTTCGACAGCACCACCGGGACCTTCACGGGCACGCCCGAGGCGACCGGCAGCTTCCAGGTGACGGTCACGGCCTCGGACGGGGAGGCCGACGTGGCCTCGACCTTCGTCTTCAACGTGCTGCCCCCGGTGGCGGAATCGGTGCGCATCGAGGCCGAGAGCTTCAATCTCGACAGCGGCTTCTTCGTGGAACCGCTCAGCGGCGGGCGCGAAGGGATCCGGCTGCTGTCCGGCGCGCAGGGGGAGGCCACGTTCGATCTTGGCAGTCTCGGCATCACCGGGGCCCATGACCTGCGGATCGCGTTCTACGACGAGAACGACGGCGTCTCCAGTGCCGGCATCCTTGTCGATGCCGACGGGACCGGCGCGTTCACGGCGCTTGGCGACTTCGTGTTCGACCAGACCGGCGGCGGCAACGGCGCCCAGATCCAGAACCTGCGCCAGCTGACCTTCTCCGGTCTGGAGATCGGCGCGGACACGATCCTGAAGCTCACCGCGCAGGCCGATTCGCTCGAATACGCGCGCTTCGACTACATCGAACTGCTGCCGGTGTCGGCGCCGGTGAATTTCGCCCCCTTCGTCTCGCTGGGGATCGACGATGTGAGCCAGGACATTCCGGTGCCCCTGTCCATCGATCTCGAGGCGATCGGCGCCTTCGCCGACCCCGAGGAGGATGCGCTGACCTATTCCATCCTGTCCGGTCAGCCGTGGCTGTCGATCGAGGATGGCGTCATCACCGGCGCCGCACCGGCTGCGGGGGATTACGTGATCACGGTCGCGGCCACCGACGGGGCGGGCAATTCGGGCATCACCGTTCAGACGACCTTTACCCTGAGCGTGGCCTCCGATCCGCCGGCCAACCTGCCGCCGACGGCCGTGCAGGTAACCCCGGTCGTCTCCGAACTTCCCGAGAACACGGCGCTGGCCGAGGCGCTGAAGGTCGCGGACATCACGGTGACCGATGACGGGCTCGGCACGAACCAGCTGTCGCTGGCGGGAGCGGATGCGGCCCTGTTCGAGATCGTCGGATCCGAACTGTTCCTCAAGGCTGGCGTGGCCCTCGACTTCGAAACGCTCGAACAGGCGCAGGTGCAGGTGCTCGTCGACGATCCGGAGGTCGGCGACACGCCCGACCTGTCGGCGGATTACGCGCTGACCGTCACCGACGTGAACGAGGCGCCGGTGGGCACCGCGCCCGCCGCGCTGGAGGCCGATCTCGGCGCGCCGGTGGCGCTGCCGACGCTCGACAGCCTGTTCGTCGATCCCGATGCGGGCGATACGCTGACCTACGCCGTCGGCGGGCTGCCGGATGGCGTGACCCTTGGCGCCGATGGCGTCACGCTGGAAGGCACGCCGACGACGCTCGGGGTCAGCACCGTGACCGTGACCGCCACCGATGCGCTGGGGCTGTCCGACAGCGTCAGCTTCGACCTGGCGGTGGTCGATCCCGACGCGTTCGATCCCGCGGATTACGCGCCGGACGGCGATCTGGACGGCGACGGTGTGCTCAACGCCGTGGATGACGATGTCGACGGCGACGGGCTGCCCGATGCCGACGATCCCTTCGCCTATGACGCCGAGAACGGCATGACGCTGGCGGCGGGCGAGACGAAGACCTATGATTTCGGTCTCGACGGCACGGTCTTCGAGAACGGCCTGACCGGGTTCCTGCAAGGCACCACCAATGGCGGCGCCTTCGACGAGGACACGGGCGCGGCCACGGTCGCGGGCGGCCTGCTGACGGTCGATCCGGTCACGGGCGGCGATACCGGAACCGCGAACAACCCGCAGGACGATCCGGTCGTCGGCGTGAAGAACGGCACCTTCAGCGCCACGGCGGTCGTGCTGAACCCCTGGGTCGGCGCCGCGCCGAACCCCGGCGGGTTCGACCAGCTCGGTCTCGTGCTCGGTCTCGACAGCGCCGACATGATCAAGCTGGTCTTCGGCCAGACCGCGGGCGTGGTCGAATTCCAGAAGCAGGAGGCGGATGTCGGGACCAAGTATGGCGGGACGAACCCGGCTGCCGGCGGCAATCTGAACGTGCCGCTGCCGGACGGCATCACGCTCGACAGCTTCGCGCAGGCTGCGATCACCTTCGACGTGGTGTCGATCGATGCCGCATCGGCGACGGTGACGGGAACGGTCGTGTTCCTCGACGACACGGGGTCGGAAATCGGCACGATGTCCCTGCCCGCGGCGCCGATCGGCGGCGCGCTGGCGGCGGCGCTGGCCGATCCGGCCACAGGCGTCGCGGTGGGCTTCACGCAGGCGGATGCCGCCGCCGCGCCGGGCTTCGTGGCGCAGATGGACAGCCTGTCGATCTCGGTGCCCGGAGAGCCGGGTGAAACCGACCCGCCGACGGCGGCGATCACGCTGACCAACCCGGCCACGGCCACGGATCCGCTGCTGGTGGAGATCGCGCTGGAGGATGCGAGCGGGATCGACCCGGCGAGCCTCGGGGCCGAGGATCTGTCGCTGGTGGTGAACGGGTTCCCCGCGGCCGCAGACGTGACCTTCGACGGCTTCACGGACGGCGTGGCGCGCTATCTCATCGCCGCGCCCGGCACGGGCTGGGTCGATGGCGTTCCGGTCGAGGTCACGCTCGAGGCCGACGAGATCGCCGACCTGGCCGATCCGGCGAATGTCAACGCCGCGGTCAGCCAGTCGATCACCATCGACGTGGGCGGCGGGTCCACCGGCGGCGGCACCCCGGACGAGGTCGTGCTGCGGATCAACGCCTTCGGTGACGAAGTCGCGGCGAACGATGGCGGGCCGGCCTGGCAGGCCGACCTGAAGGACGATCTGGCGACGCCCGAAAACGAGAACAGCATCTACCTGACTCTCGACAGCACCGATCCGGCGGAGGACCGCGGCGACGTCCAGGGCTTTTCCGGCGATACGGCCACGATCCCGTCCACCGTGCCGCAGGCCGTGCTCGACACCGCGCGTTCCAGCGATGCGCCGTTCGCCTACGCGATCCCGGTCGATGACCTTGCCGGGAACGGCGACTACACCGTCAACCTCTATGTCGCGGAGCTGTTCCCCGGAAACCAGGTGCCCGGCGACCGGGTCTTCGACATCACGATCGAAGGCCAGAACGACGGCGTGCTCGACAATTTCGATCCGTCCGCCACGGTGGGCGCCGGCGACCTGCGCGTCATCAGCTATGACGTGACGGTCACCGACGGGGTGCTGAACATCGATCTCGCGCAGGAACTGGCGGCGAATGGCGGCAGCGACAATCCGATCCTCAACGCGATCGAGATCGTCAAGCGCGGCACCGCGGCACCCGACACCGACGCGCCGGAGGCGGCCATCGCGCTGACCAACCCGGCCACGGCATCCGATCCGCTCCTTGTGGACATCACGCTTGATGACGCGAGCGGGATCGACCCGGCGACCCTGGGGGCGGAGGATCTCGCGCTCACGGTCAACGGCTTCCCGGTGACCGCGAGCGTCAGTTTCCTCGGCTTCGCGGGCGGGGTGGCGAGCTACGCCATCGCGGCCCCCGCGGTCGGCTGGTCCGAGGGGCTGCCGGTCGGGGTCACGCTGCAGGCGGGCGAGATCGCCGACCTGGCGGCCACGCCGAACGTCAACGCGGCCGTCAGCGCGGATATCGCGATCGCGATCGGCGGCGGCAGCACCGGCGGCGGCGGCGAGGACACGGTCGTCTTCCGCATCAATGCCTATGGACCCGAGGTCGCGGCGAGCGATGGCGGACCGGTCTGGGCCGGGGACGGCGACGGAACCGACACCGGCACGCCGATCTCCTTCTTCACCGGGACCGACGTGCGCGGTGACGCCTTCGGGTATTCCGGCGATGCGGCGGCGATCCCGGCCGGGGTTCCGGCGTCGGTCTTCGACACCGCGCGGTCCAGCGATGCGGCCTTCAGCTACGACCTGCCGGTGTCCCTGCTGGGCGGCGGCGAGAACTACGAGGTCCGGCTCTACGTCGCCGAACTCTTCACCGGCGCGCAGGATGGCGGGTTCCGCAGCTTCGACGCCACGCTCGAAGGCTTGGTGGTGCCGGCGTTCAACAACATCGACCCGGGCCTCGCGTTCGGGGCGGATGCAGGGGTCCTGGTGGGTCGGGTGAACGTCACCGACGGTGTGCTGAACATCGGCTTCACCCAGGACATCGTGCAGAACCCGATCATCAACGCCATCGAGGTGATCGCGCTGGCCGACGAGGTGGAGAACCCGGGAACGCCGGTGACGCCCGCAGGTGCGCTCGAAGCCTTCGCGGCGCAGGACGACCTGGATATCGGCCAGAGCTACGGCACGGGCGTGACCGGCTCTGCCGTGCTCCGGATCCTGGAGGGCAACGACGGCGTGGCAGCGTCGAACTTCGGGGCCAACTCGTTCCAGGTCGAGAACACCGGCGACAAGAAGATCTCGGCGATCTTCATCGATGTCAGCTCGGCGCTCTATCCTGACAGCGTGTTCGATCCCGACGGGCTCGGCGGCGATGCCGCGGCCAGGGACTGGCAGATCGGCACCGACGGCATCGGGACCAGCCCGACAGGCGCCTTCGTCAGCGGCTCGGGCTACTTCCTGCCCGGCGTCGATCCGATCCCCAACTCCGGCGGATCGGGCGGGCCGAGCAATGGCGGCTTCAAGGGCGCCATGGTCAAGTTCAATGCCAGCAACAACGGCGGCTTCGAGAACGGTGAAATCGTCGGCTTCGCGGGCGACATGGACCCGAACTCCATCGCCGGGATGGACAAGAGCGGCACGAACGGTGTCGACACCGGCGCCATCCAGGGCTGGGATGTCGGCGGGATCTCGGGCCACGAGCTGATCGGGTCGCTGTTCACCGTGCTCTTCGACGACAACACCACCGCCAGCGGCCAGCTTTCCAGCGACAAGAGCAATGCAGGGGCGGTCGCGGTGGCGTCGCAGGCGCTGACATCGAGCAACGTATCGCTGACGGTAAACGGCGTCATTCCCGGCGGAACCGGCACCTACGGTGGCACGACCCCCAGCGTCATCGTCACCGGCGAGCCCGGCGATGTGGTGCGGATCACGCTCAGCAAGGGGCTCAACGCGGTCACCAACGACAGCAACGGCATCGCCGATCTGGTGGAGGCGCGGCTCGACCGCTACGACTTCAAGGTCAACAACGCCTTCGACGAACAGAGCGTGGATATCACCATCGGCGCCAGCGGCACCTTCGACGCGTCGAACCTGTTCGACTACGACGATGCCAACGGCACCGGCAAGGGCGGCTTCACCGGCGACGACGTGGCCCCGATCGCCTTCGTGGCATCGGTCATGACGAATATCGGCGGCAGCGAACTGGCCCCGGCCGGGCCGCTCACCACACCGATCTACCTGACCAACCAGGGCGGCCCGGTCACCGGCGATCCGGTGGATCCGCCACCCCTGCCCACGGACGGCTATTTCGCGATCAACGGATCGGGGAGCAACACGTTCTTCAAGATCCAGATCGAGGATCCCAACGGGGTCAACGGCGGCACCGATCCCGGCGGCAAGTGGAACTACCTGACCGCGCCCGACAGCGAAGGCCGCCAGGCCGGGTTCCAGGGGGATGGCTACTATCTCTTCGGGTCGAACACGTCGACAGCGATCGACAATGCCGTGGGCGGAAACGAATTGCTGGAATACACCATCTTCGTGCCGGAAAGCGCGCTGGGGGTCTACAATTTCAGCTTCGCCGTCTCGCGCGACGGGCTGGAGGCCAGCGATCAGCAGAACGATCTGTGGCTGAACTTCAAGCCCGCCGACGAGCCCGGAAATGGCGATATCGAGGCGTTCCTGACGAATGCCACGGCGACCCAGGAACCCGAACCCGTCGCGGATGGCTTCATCAAGCTCTTCGGAGGGCCGAACAACGGCACATGGGGATCGGCCGGAACCTATGACGGCTTGCCGGGCAATCCCGCCGCGCAGATCGAGATCACCGAGGAAGGACTCTACACGATCCAGATCGACGGCCGCAGCCAGGGCTTCCACGTGGACTATTTCGAGCTCTACAAGGGCAGCAACCCCGGCGGCGGCGCCGCGAACTCGGCCTTCGTCGAAGGCGAACCCGGCGGCGGTGGCGGCGGCGAGCCTCCGACCGGCGATCTCGTGATCCCGATCTCGGCCAGCGCGAACGACTGGGAAGAGTTCGGGGCCGGCGGCAGCGCCGATCTGGAGTTCGGCGACAATGGCGGGCAGCAATATGTCGGCCTGCGCTTCGAGGGGATCACGATCGATCCGGCGCAGACCATCGCCAGCGCGTATATCGCGTTCGAGGCGCTGGAAAGCAGCACCGGGTCCGCGTCCTTCACCATCGCGATGGAGGAGACCGAGAATGCGGCGGGCTACACGGCGGGCAACCCGCCGGGCGGCCGCAGCTACGCGGACGAATTCGTCTGGGCGCCGGAGGCCTGGACCGATGGCGAGACCTATCAGACGCCGGACCTGACGGCGCTGATCGAGGCGGTCATCGGCACCGACGGCGTCACCGATGGCGATTTCGGCTTCCTGATCGACGGGGTCAGCGGATCGCGCGTGGCGCATGCCTTCGACAGTGGCGGTGGTGTCGTCCCGACACTGCACATCCTGTTCGAGGATACCATCGCCTGAACCGGGCGATCCGCGCGGCGGGGCCTGCCCTGCCGCGCCGCGACCGGCGCCTCAGGGGGCGGCGTTGCGCAGTGCCGCGCGGGCAGCGTCGATCAGGTGCAGCACGGCGAGCGATCCGTCGAGCGGCACGAGATCGCTTTCGGTGGCGCCCCGCGCGAGACAGGCCCGCACATGGGCGATCTGGTCCGCCAGCCCACCGGGGCGGCCGCGGATGTCGCTGCGCAGCGCCCGCGCAAGATGCCGCAGCCGGGGCCGGCCTGCCAGCCGCGCTTTGATCCGCGCGGCGGGGCCCGGCAGCCCGCCCGGCCCCGAGAACGGGGTCGCGGGGTCGGCCCGGCGCAGCACGTACCCGCCCGGACAGGACAGCGGCTCGTCGAAGACGATCCGGCCGGTCGTGCCTACCAGCGTCAGCCCGTTGCCGCCCAGCCGGTCGATGGCGCAGCCCAGCACCGCGCGCGCCCCGTCCGCGCCCTCCAGCACCAGCGTCGCGGCCAGGTCCGTGCCGTCCGCATCCACATCGCCCCGCACCGCGCAAAGCCGCAACGGCCCCAGAAGCGCCTGGGACAGCGCCAGCAGGTAGACGCCGCGATCCAGCAGCGCCCCCGCGCCCGGCCCGGCGAACAGGCGCGGCATGGTGTCGGGGCTGTTGGGCACCGCGAAATTGCCGTGGATCTCGCGCAGCGTGCCGATCTCGCCCCGTGCCACCGCCGCGAAGGCGTCGCGATAGACCGGCAGGCAGAGCGACCACAGCCCTTCCATGCAGAACACCCCGGCCCGGCGCGCCGCGTCCACGATCTCGGCGCCCTCCGCATGGCTGGTGGCCAGCGGCTTTTCGCACAGCACGGGTTTGCGCGCGGCCAGCGCGGCCAGCACGCCGTCGCGATGGGCGGCGTTCGGCGTGGCGACATAGATCGCGTCCACCCCCGGCACGGCCGCAAGGGCCGCGACGCTGTCCACGGCCCCCCCCGCCAGCGCGAAACGGCGGGCGAAATCCCCGCCGGTCCCCGCGCTGCGCGACGCCACGGCGACG
>NZ_QDFI01000061.1 GCF_003254465.1 Meridianimarinicoccus zhengii | reverse complement strand
ATGGGCTTCGTCTTCCTCGTCTCCGCCCTCGACTGGCTCAGATGAATGCAGACACGGCCTAAGGGTTGATCATCGAACGAGCTGTGCCCCGCAAAAGTTCTCGCGGGCACCTCCCTTTTTGCTGACATCGCCGACACCGATCCCGCCGCTGGCCCGTCCCGCGGCGTGCTTTCGCGTGTCCGCCTTTCCCGCATCCCGGAGCCGCCCATGGACCTCGTCTTCGCGCCGAGCCAGATCGAGACCTGGCCGATCGACCGGCTGCGCCCCTATGCTCGCAACGCCAAGCAGCACGGCGATGATCAGGTCGCAAAGATCGCCGCCAGCATGGCCAAGTTCGGCTGGACCGTGCCGTGCATGGTGGCCGACGATGGCGAGCTGATCGCGGGCCACGGCCGGGTGCTGGCGGCCACGATGCTGGGGCTGCGCGACGTGCCGGTGATCCGGCTGTCGCATCTCGATGACGCCGAACGCCGCGCCTACCGGATCGCCGACAAAAAAGCTCACCGAGCTGGGCGAGTGGGACGAAGCAATACTGCGCGACGAGATCGCGGGGCTCCTGGCCGAGGATTTCGATCTGTCGCTGCTGGGCATCTCCGACGCCGATCTCGACGCACTGTTGCAGGATCCCGACGCGATGGGCGATGGGCCGGTCGAGGGCGAGGACGACGTGCCCGACCCGCCCGCGACGCCGGTGTCGGTGCCGGGCGATCTGTGGCAGCTGGGTGCGCACCGGCTGATTTGCGGTGACAGCACCGATGCCGATGTGGTCGGGCGTTTGCTCGGCGATGTCCGCCCGCTGCTGATGGTGACGGACCCGCCCTACGGCGTCGCCTACGACCCCGGCTGGCGCAATCAGGCGGGCGCCGCAAAGACGAAGCGCACCGGCAAGGTCCTCAACGACGACCGCGCCGACTGGCGCGCGGCCTGGGCGCTGTTCCCGGGCGATGTTGCCTATGTCTGGCACGGCGCACTGCACGCTGCGACGGTGGCCGAAAGCCTCGTGGCCTCGGGCTTTGCCATCCGATCGCAGATCATCTGGGCCAAGGACCGGCTGGTGCTCAGCCGCGGGGATTACCACTGGCAGCACGAGCCCTGCTGGTACGCGGTGCGCGCCAAGGGCAAGGGCCACTGGGCGGGCGATCGCAAGCAGACGACGCTCTGGCAGATCGCCAGCCGCGACCAGGATACGGACACCACGCACGGCACGCAGAAACCGGTCGAGTGCATGCGCCGCCCGATGCTGAACAACGCGAATGCGGGCCAGGCGGTCTATGAGCCGTTCATGGGCTCCGGCACGACACTGATCGCGGCGGAAACCACCGGGCGCATCTGCTACGGGGCCGAACTGAACCCGGCCTATGTGGACGTCGCGATCGAACGGTGGCAGCAGTTCACCGGCGCGGACGCCGTACTGGTGGAAACGGGCGAGAGTTTCGCGGCGCTGAAGGAAACAAGGCTGGCGGCGTGAGCGATATTTGCGAGCAGCTCGGGCTTCGCTGAATTCAGCAGTGCAGACGATGCAGCCGTTTGGCACAGATGCGAGTGTTCGCCTTGTTTCCAGAGGCTATGGTTACCGCATGGCCGTGCAAGAGCGGCCACGGAGAGAAGCAGGAATACGGCATGACCCAATCCTTTGACCGCCTCGTGGAACGGCAAATCCAGAAGGCCATCGCGGAGGGAAAGCTGCGAGGCCTGGAAGGCGAGGGCAAACCGCTGCCCGACCGCTCAGGCGAGGCGTTCATCGACATGGCCACAGCTGTAGCGGTCCGCATAATGGCCGAAGCAGGTGTGCTTCCCGAAGAGTTCAAGATCAAGAAGCTGCTGGAAGCGGCGAAGCAGAACTACAGGGAGGCAGAGGGCGAGGAAGCCAAGCGCATTGCGATGGCCCTGATCGCCGACTTCGAGCAGCGGTACAACATAGCCGTGGAGGCAAGGCGCCGGTTCATGGGGCCCTAGCTTGACGAAGCCGGTGCGTGATTGTTCTCAGACCCCGCTCAGCTTGTAGACTGACCCCCTGCCCGCAACCTTCTCGGATGTGACAGGCAGGCCCAGCTTCTTCTTCAGCGCGCCGGAGATTGCGCCACGAACCGTGTGCGGCAACCATGTGGTCTCGGCGGCGATCTCGGCGACCGTGGCGCCCTCGGAGCGTTGCAGCATGGCGATGATCATCGCCTGCTTGGTGCCGGTGCGCGTGTTTGGGGCCTTCGGGGCATCGGCAGAGCCAGACGCGGCTGGTTCGGTCTGCGGTGCCGCCTTCGCCTTGCGGGGCCCGGTCACGGCCTTGGCGACGATCGGTTCGATCCCGATGGCTTCCAGCCCGGCTTCGGTGGCGACCAGCGTGGTGCCATGGCCGTCTCCGGTCTCGCGCCAGAGCGGCTCGCCGCGGCGCGGGTCGGCGTCGACCTCCTCGAGCCAGCCGCGGGCGATCATCTTGCCGACGGACATCTTCGCCGCCGCACCCACAAGCCCCTTGGGCAGCGGCATGGCCAGATTGCCGGGGCGCGTCGCCGCGCGGCTGAGAATGACGGATTGGGTGTCGGTGAGTTCGGGCATGGTGGCCTCCGGTCTGCGGGGCTGGCCCAATGCCAGCCCTTCTACCGGGTGAAGCCCGCCAACGGGGCGGGCCGAGAACTTTCGGTGCGTCGTGCGCGTCAGTCGGCGTCGGCCATGCTGGCGGTGATCGCGAAGTGCTGCACCCAGCCGGTGAGATACGGCAGTCCGGCAGGGATGCCCTCAGCGCGCTCGGTCTGGCGGCCGATGCGCCAGCCCTGCCACGTGGCGATCGCGGCGGTGATGGCGTCCTCGCTAGTCTCGGCCCCGGCGTGCAGCGCGCCGATCACGTCGTCTGCGAACTGGCGGCCCATCCGGCTGTCAAGAAAGTCGCGGATGCCGATCATCTCGTCTTCGCTGTCGGCACCGATGGCCTCCGCGATGTGCCGCGCGGCCAGCGTCCAGACCTCCGTGCTGCGGCGGTCGCGCAGGGGGCAGCGGGTGATCGTGCCGAAGAAGCCGTAGTCTTCGTTGCGGCTGGGCAGGATGGTGGTGGTCATGGTCGGGCTCCTTTTGTGGGGTCCGGGCGGGGCTCTTGGCCCCACCCGTTGGGGTCAGGCGGCGCAGGCGGCTTCGAGCGTGGCGATGTGGTCGCGCAGGGTGGCGGCTTCGGCCTCGGCCGCTTCGCGCCAGAACATTGCGCGGGCGTTGCAAGCCTGCGCGAGGCGTTCGGCATCCTCGCGCGTGAAGCGGTTGACCCGGTGGGCGCGGCCGTGGCCGGTGCAGGTGGCGCGGTGCTTGCCGCCTTCGGGGGTCAGCGTGAAGCGAAGGGGGCCGAAGTCGTCGACCACGATCCAGTTGTGGGAGGCGATCGTCGCGCAGCCGCTGGGCGCGAGGATCGCCTCGATCTCGGCGAGGGCGGCGCTGAAATCGGCGATCAGGGTGGCGGCGGTCTGGGTGGCGGTGGTCATGGCGTTGTTCCTCGTGCTGAGTTGCATACTGTGCGTGGCCCAACCATCGCTCCACCGGGCCGATGATTGTAGGGAATTCAGAGCAATTTCATGGCTTTATGCTCCGCGCGGTCAGATCAGCTGCAGGCTGGCCAGCACGGTGCTGGCCGCGGCCAGCTGCGTGGTCGGGACCTCGATCTTGATGTGCGAGATCACGTCGGACGCCGCGGCCGCGATGCCCTCGTCGCGCAGAATGACCTCGATCATCCGGGCCGCGGTGTCATGGTCCTTGAGGTTCAGCGGGTCAGGCAGCGCCGCGTGATCGATCCGGATCGTGGTGATCGCGGTCATGCCGCGCCTCCGTTCTGCTGGTCGAGCATGGCGAGGATCGCACAGGCCATGCTGCCGAGGAATTCGCTGCGGCGGAAGACGATCTCGTCGATGTCGTGCGCGCGGGTGATGGCGGCGTCGACCGCAAGATCGGCGGCCATGTGCGGCATCAGGCGGGCCGCTTCGGCATTGTAGCGTTCTGCGATGGTCATGGGCATGTCTCCGGACCTGGGTGCGATGCGGACAGAGTCGCTCCACGGGCGGGTGCAATCAACCGGACTGAACCAGCTTTCCTGTTTATTCCCAATATCTTGAGGACACTCCACACCATGGAAGGCCTGTCGGAACGCGCGTATGCCGCCCATGCCGGGCTGTCCCGCGGCGCGGTGCAGAAGGCGCGCAAGAATGGGAGGCTGGTGCTGTTCGCCGACGGCTCGATCGATGCCGCCGGGTCCGACGCACGCCGTGCGGCCAGCACCGACCCGGATCAGCAGATGCGGGCGCGGGGCGGGTTTGGCGGTGGCGGAACCGGGGATGGTGGACACGCGAGCGCGCTGGGCCGCGGCACCTCCAGCCCCGGCGACAGCACGTCGTACCTGAAAGCCCGCACCGCGCTGACGGTCTACCAGGCGCAAGAGCGGCAGCTGGCGATCCAGCGTAAGAAGGGCGTGCTGGTCGACCGGGCGCGCGCCGAGACGCTGGTGTTCCGCCTCGCCCGGCAGGAGCGTGATGTCTGGGTCACCTGGCCCACCCGGGTCGCAGCCCTGATGGCCGCAGACCTCGCTGCAGAGATGGAAAAGACCTCCGGCGCCCCCGTGACGATCGAGATTGCGATCCTGCAAAGGGTGCTGGAAGCCCATGTCCGAGAGCAGCTCGACGCCCTCGCAGACCTCCGGGTCTCGCTTGCATGACGACGGGAACGACCACGACGATCGGACGGCGCTGACCGACAGCGACCTGACCGAGGGGCTGGATCTCGCTTTCGACGGGGCCGAGGATATCCTGCGCGCCTGGCGCCGCGGCGTGCGGCCCGATCCGGACCTCACCGTGTCGGAATGGGCCGAGGCGCATCGCTGGCTGTCGTCGCGCGCCTCGGCCGAACCGGGGCGCTACCGCACCGCGCGCACGCCGTATCTGCGCGAGATCATGGATGTGCTCTCGCCCGGCCATCCCGCGCGCCGCGTCAGCTTCATGAAGGCCGCACAGGTGGGTGCCACCGAGGCCGGCAACAACTGGATCGGTTTCGTGATCCACCACGCGCCCGGCCCGATGCTGGCGGTGCTGCCCACGGTGGAGATGGCGAAACGCACCTCGCGCGGGCGGATCGACCCGCTGATCGCCGACAGTGCCGCCTTGCGGGAGCGCGTCCAGCCAGCCCGGTCGCGCGATGCGGGCAACTCGATGCTGTCCAAGGAGTTTCCGGGCGGCATCCTGGTGCTGACGGGTGCGAACTCCGCCACCGGCCTGCGGTCCATGCCCGCGCGCTACGTCTTCCTCGACGAGGTCGACGCCTACCCCGCCTCGGCCGACGAGGAAGGCGACCCGGTCACGCTGGCGGAGGCGCGCACCACCACCTTCGCGCACCGGCGCAAGGTGTTCCTGGTGTCGACGCCGACGATCCGGGGGCTGAGCCGCATCGAGCGTGAGTTCGAGGCCAGCGACCAGCGGCGCTACTTCGTACCCTGCCCGCACTGCGGCGCGATGCAGTGGCTGCAGTTCGAGCGCCTGCGCTGGTCGAAGGGACAGCCGGAAACGGCAGTATACGTGTGTGAGGCGTGCGAAGCCCCCATCGCCGAGCACCACAAGACGGAGATGCTGGCGGGCGGCGCATGGCGTGCGACGGCCGTGGGTACCGATCCCACCGCCATCGGCTTCCACCTCTCCGCGCTCTATTCGCCGATCGGCTGGAAAAGCTGGGCGCAGATCGCGCGGGACTGGCTGGCCGCACAGGGCTCGGACGAGATGCTGCGCGCCGCGCGCAACACGCTGCTGGGCGAGACCTGGGTCGAGCGCGGCGAGGCCCCGGACTGGCAGCGGCTGGCGGACCGGCGCGAGGCATTCGCAGCACAGGTCCCCGCAGGCGGGCTGTTCCTGACCGCGGGCGCGGACGTGCAGAAGGACCGGATCGAGGTCGATGTCTGGGCCTGGGGCCGGGGGCTGGAGAGCTGGCTCGTGGATCACATCGTGCTGCTGGGCGGCCCGGACGATCCCGCGTGCTGGGATGCGCTGACCGCGATCCTCGGGAGCACATGGCTGCACGCGAACGGCGCGGTGATGACACTGGCGAAGCTCGCGATCGACACCGGCTACGAGTCCGCCGCGGTCTATGCCTGGGCGCGAGCGCAGGGCATCGCGCAGGTGGCGCCGGTGAAGGGGCTCGAAGGCTTCAACCGCGCGAGCCCGGTGTCCGGGCCGACCTTCGTCGATGCGACCTTGAACGGGCGCAAGCTGAAGCGCGGGGCGCGGCTTTGGACCGTGGCGACGGCGACCTTCAAGGCCGAGACCTACCGCTACCTGCGGCTGGAACGCCCCGAGGACCCGGACGACCCCACTCCGCCGGGCACGATCCACCTGCCCGACTGGGCCGACAGCGAGTGGCTGAAACAGCTCGTCGCCGAGCAGCTGGTCACGATCCGCGACCGGCGCGGCTACGCCCGCCAGGAATGGCAGAAGCTGCGCGAGCGCAACGAGGCGCTGGACACCCGCGTCTACGCCCGCGCCGCCGCGTGGATCCTCGGCGCCGACCGGTTCGACGAGCGCATGTGGCGGCAGCTGGAGAAACAGGCCGGGGTGGAAACTATCGCCGCGCCCACGGCGGACGCCGCCCCACAAGCATCGACCGAACCCCAGGCCGGGCGCGTCACCACCCCGCGCAAACGCGGCTGGCGCGTCAGCACGCCACGATACATGGACTGAACGGACACCCCGATGACCCTCGACGACCTCAAGGCCCGCCACAGCACCCTGCTGGCGGCGCGCTACAGCGGCACGCGCAGCGTCAGCTATGATGGCAAGACCGTGACCTATGGCACCGACGCGGAGATGGCGGCTGCGATTGCCGATATCGAGCGGCGGATCGCCAGCATCGAGCGTGGCAGCCGCCGCATCTTCCGCCCCCACGCCGTGAAGGACCTGTGATGGCCGCGATGACCTTGCGCCAGCGGATCGGGGCCTTCATCGGCGGGTTCGATGCGGGCCAGCACCACCGCCGGTTGCGCGGCTTCCGCGCCACCCGCGCCCATGTGAACGCACTGATCGCCGCCTCGGGCCCCGACATCACCGCCCGCGCGCGCTGGCTGGTGCGCAACAACGGCTATGCCGTCAACGCCGTTGAAAGCTGGGCCGCCAACACCGTGGGCGACGGGATCAAGCCGATCTCCAAGATCGGCGATGCCGCGCGCAAGGAAGCACTGCAGCGGCTCTGGCTCGACTGGACGGACGCGGCCGATGCCGAGGGGCTGACCGACTTCTACGGGTTGCAGCGCCGCGCCGCGCGCGAGGTGTTCATCGCGGGCGAGGTGTTCGTCCGCATCCGCCCCCGCCGCGCCGAGGACGGGTTACCAGTGCCGCTGCAGCTACAGCTCTTGCCATCGGAGATGCTGCCGCTGGAGCAGTCCGACACGGCGGCGAATGGCAACGCGATCCGCCAGGGGATCGAGTTCGACCGGATCGGGCGGCGCGTGGCCTATCACCTCCTGCGCCGCCATCCCGGCGACAGCACCGATCCGGGGCTCGCCGGCGAGACCGTCCGGGTGCCCGCCTCCGAAATCATCCACGTCATCGACCCGGTCGAAGGCGGCCAGCTGCGCGGCGTCTCGAAACTGGCGCCCGCCATTGTCAAGCTGTTCCTGCTGGATCAGTACGACGATGCCGAGCTGGACCGGAAGAAGGTCGCGGCGATGTACGCGATGTTCGTCACCTCCCCCGCCCCGGAGAACCCGCTCGCCCCGCCCGAGGACGAGGACGGCATGGGCGGGCTGGAGATCAGCCCCGGGCAGGTGGTGCGGCTCGATCCGGGCGAGGACGTCACCGTGGGCCAGCCCGCCGACAGCGGCGCGACCTACGAGCCGTTCCAGTATCGCACGCTGCTGCAGATATCGGCGGCGCTGGGCATTCCCTATCCCTATCTCGCCAATGACATGGTGAAGGGCAACTTCTCCAACTCGCGGCTTGCCCTGATCGAGTTCCGCCGCCGCGTCTCGGCCTGGCAGCACGCGGTGATGGTCTACCAGCTCTGCCGCCCGGTCTGGGTCCGCTGGATCGACGCGGCCGTGCTGTCGGGCGCATTGTCCCTGCCCGGGTACGAAACTGACCGCGCGCGTCTGCAGGCCGCCGACTGGCTGCCGACCAAATGGGACTGGGTCGACCCGCTGAAGGACGCCAATGCGGAGATCGCCCAGATCGAGGCGGGGCTGAAATCCCGCACCCAGGCCATCGCCGAGCGCGGCTATGACGCCGAACAGGTCGACCGCGAGATCGCCGCGGAACACGCCCGCGAACGCGCGCTGGGCCTGGACTTCCGCTGCCCGGGATCGCCCGCGCAGGGGGTGCAGGCCGGCGCGGACGGAGATGGCACCCGCAGGACCGGCACCCCTGACGACGACCCGGATGACAGCGACACCACCGACGCGGCCGACGACCGACCGCGCAACGACGAGGACCGGCCCTGATGCTCCATGCCCGCATTGCCGCACGCGCGTTCAACACGCCGCTGCTAGTCGAGCCCTCCAAGGCCATGGCGTTCCTGTCCGGCCTCGGGCCTCGCGTGCTCGGACGGCGGATCGACGTGGCAGAAGTTGATCTGTCTGATGCCTTTGGCGCGGGCGCCCTGCCTGCGCGGGTCAGCCTGCTCGCGGGCGGACTGGCGGCGCAGGTGCAGCAGGATGGAGACGCACCCTATCCTGTCGTCGACGGCATCGCGGTGATCGAAGTCTCCGGCGTGTTGATCCATCGCGGCGGCTGGATCGGGCAATCGTCCGGTCAGACCAGCTACGAAGGCATCGCGGCGCAGATCGACGCGGCCGCGCGCGATCCGTCCATCCGCGGGGTTGCGCTGGAGATCGACAGCTTCGGCGGCGAGGTGGCCGGGGTGTTCGATCTGGCCGATCGCATTCGCGCATTGCGGGGCACGAAACCGGTCTGGGCTTTCGTGGCCGAGCACGCCTTTTCGGCGGGCTACGCGCTGGCGAGCCAGGCGGACCGCATCCTGCTGCCCCGCACCGGTGCTGTCGGCAGCATCGGCGTCGTGGTGATGCATGCCGACCTGAGCAGTCAGCTGGACCAGGACGGCGTGCGCGTGACGCTGATCCACGCAGGCGCGCACAAGGTCGACGGCAATCCCTATGCGCCCTTGCCCGAGGCGGTCCGGGACGAGGTGCAGCGCGAGATTGACGTAATGAGGTTTCTGTTCGCCGAGACCGTCGCCGCCGGGCGCGGTGCGCGGCTGAGCCAAGAGGCCGCTCTCAGGACGGAGGCTCAGACCTATCGCGGGGCGGATGCTGTCGCCGCGGGGCTGGCGGACGAGGTGACCGACCTCACCCGCGGGTTTGATAGCTTCCGGCAAATGGCCGCAAGCGCCCCGGTCCCAGCGCTGACCCGTGCCACCAGTCGGCCCGCGCCAAAATCACCACCCAGACCCCAACACCAATCCAGGAAGGAGACACGCATGGCCACTGACCATGATCGCAACGACCAGGTGCATGATGCCAGCACCGAAGCGGACGTCAGGGATGTGCCTCAAAGTGCGGCCAATGCCGATGCAGACGCCCCGGACAATGCTGGCGCGGAAGCGGAAGCTGGTGCTGGTGCTGGTGCTGATCCCGATGCACAAAGACCGGTTCACGCCGCACCATCCCTAGTATCTTCTCCCCAATCCGCTGCGGCCGCCCCGTCGGCTTCAACGGCACTTGCGCCACCGGCTCTGCCTGCCCCAGCGACCGCCGAGAGCACCAACCTGGCCGATCTCTCGACGCAGCTGCGGCGCGAGGCGGCGGAGATCACCGAAATCGCCGCGCAGGCCGGGCGGCTCGGGATCGCAATCGACGCGGCGAAAGCACTGCGGGAAGGCACCGCGCCGGACGCGTTGCGCACGCTCGTGCTCGAACGCGCCAGCGCCGCCGCAGATGCGCGCGATATTATCGCTGCACCGCCCTCGCCCGTATTGCCGAAAGCATCCGAGAGCCCGCTCGTCGCCGCCGCGAAACGCGCCGCGGCCGCGGGACGGAACGGCTGAACCCGAGACTACCGTCCGCACACCGAACCACCGCCCGACCAATCCCCCGCCGCACAGCCCCGGCGGGGGATGTCTTTTTGCACCCCTGACGCAGGAGCCCTGCCATGCCCGTCCTGACCCAGCCGCCCACGATCGGCGATGTCCTCAAGTTCGAGGTCAATCCCAACTACACCCGCGAGACCGTCACGCTCGCAGGCGGCACCGCCTATCCCGTCGGCGCGGTCCTCGGCCGCGTCAGCGCCAGCGGCGCCTACACCCTGTCGCCCGACACCGGCGCCGACGGGTCGGAGGCTGCAGCCGCCGTGCTGCTCTACGCCGTCGATGCCACGCTCGCCGATGCGGTCGGGATCGTGGTTGTGCGCGGCCCCGTGATCGTGTCGCGCGCCGCCCTCGCCTATGACGCCAGCGTCGATGACAGCACCAAGATCGCCGCCAAGCTCGGCCAGCTCGTGGACCTCGGCATCCTGCCCCGCGACAGCGCCTGACGCGGTCCGCGGCACGCCGCCTTCCGCGATTGCGCAGTGCCAGTGGCGTCCAGTCTGCCCTTCCTCCCCTTCTGCTTCCCCCTTCCCCCGGAGTTCCCCATGACCCTCACCCGCAACCCGTTCGACGCGGGCGGCTATTCGCTTTCCGAGATGACGCAGGCCATCAACATCCTGCCCAACCTCTACACCCGCCTCGGCCAGATCGGCCTCTTCCGGTTCCAGGGCGTCACCCAGCGCTCCATCGTGATCGAACAGCGCGAGGGCGTCCTCAGCCTGCTGCCCTCCGTCCCGCTCGGCGCGCCCGCCACGGTCGGCACCCGCGAGGGCCGCTCCATGCGCTCCTTCGCCCTGCCGTGGATTCCCCATGACGACGTGATCCTGCCCGGCGACATCCAGGGCATGCCCGCGCTGGGCATGTCCGACGTGGCCGATCCGCTCGTGGAGGTGATGAACCGCAAGCTGACGCTGATGCGCCGCAAGCACGCCCAGACCCGCGAATACATGGAGATGAACGCGCTGCGCGGCATCGTGAAGGACGGCGCGGGAGCAACGCTCTACGACTATTTCGCCGAGTTCGGGCTGGACCGCGTCTCGGTCGACTTCGTTTTCGGCACCGCCGGGACCAACGTGCAGGGCAAGGTCCGCACCGTCCTGCGCGCGATCGAGGACAACCTGCTGGGCGAGACCATGACCACGGCGCATGCGCTGGTCAGTTCCGAATTCTTCGACAAGCTGATCAGCCACCCCAAGACCGAGGACGCCTACAAGTTCTACTCCGCCACCGGCGGCCAGCCGCTGCGCGACGACATGCGCCGGGCCTTTCCCTTCGCGGGGGTCCTCTTCGAGGAATACAACGGCTCGGTCACGCTTTCGAACGGCAGCTCGGAACGGTTGATCCCCGCGGGCGAGGGCATCGCGTTCCCGATGGGCACGTTCGACACCTTCACCACCTATGGCGGGCCCGCGAACCTGCTGGAGACCGCGAACACCGTGGGCCTGCCGCTCTATGCCCGCCAGATGATCGACGCCAAGGGCCGCTGGATCGACCTGATGACCGAGGCGTCCATCCTGCCGGTCAACAAGCGCCCCCGCCTCGCCATCCGCCTGCACACGTCGAACTGAGAGAGGGCTGTGATGACAACCGCCTTCGCCGACGCGCTCGACCTGCTGTACGCGGATAGCAACATCGCCCGGGAGGGGCTGTACGTCGCCGCGGGCGGTGCGCCACGCCTCGTGCGCCTCGTCACCCGCCGGGCGGACGACATCACCAGCTTCGGCGATGCCCGGCTCTGGTCGGAAACCACGCGCATCGACCTGCGCGTGGCCGAGGTGCCCCAGCCCCGCCCCGGCGACCGCGTCGAGATCGACGGCGACGCGTTCCTGATCCAAGGCGAACCCGTCCGCGACCGCGAGCGGCTGATCTGGACCGTGGATTTGCGGCCAACATGAAGCTGAAGCTCGACATCACCCCGGACCTCGTCGCCATGATGGCCGCCGAGGTAAAGGAGGGCGAAAAGGCCGTCAGCGCCGCAACGCGCGAGGCCGGGACCGGGCTGAAGACCGCCTGGCGCGGCCAGATCACCGGCGCAGGGCTGGGCATGCGGCTGGCGAACACCATCCGGTCGGCGCAGTATCCGGCCGGCCAACCCAGCCTGAACGCCGCCGCCTTCGTCTGGTCAAACGCCCCCACCATCATCAGCGCTCACGACACCGGCCCGCTGATCCGGTCGCGCGACGGCTTCTGGCTGGCCGTCCCCCTGCCTGCCGCCGGACGCGGTCCCCGCGGCAGCAAGATCACCCCGGGCGAATGGGAACGCCGCCGCGGCCTGCGCCTGCGGTTCGTCTACCGGCGGACGGGGCCGAGCCTTCTGGTGGCTGACGGACGCCTGAACAGCCGCGGGCTCGGTGTGGCCTCGCGCGCAAAGACCGGGCGCGGGCGCAGCACTGTGCCGGTGTTCCTGCTCGTGCCGCAGGTTAAACTGCCGAAGCGGCTGGAACTCGATCGGGACGCGGAACGGGCCCGGGATGCCCTACCGGGGCTGATTGTGGCGAACTGGGTGGAGGGGAGATAGTGATAGTGCTTGGCTAGGCGCGCAAGCAATTGCTATGAAAAGGAAAGCTGGGGCGAGGAAACTGGATGCAGAGACAAAGTAGCAAGGCGCAACGGCTTGAGATTTGGCGGCAAATTGTATCTGCAAAGCGAGAGCCCGAACTGGAGGAAGTTGCTGCGGGTCGGGATGCTGAACAGG
Source organism: Meridianimarinicoccus zhengii (assembly GCF_003254465.1). GTDB lineage: Bacteria > Pseudomonadota > Alphaproteobacteria > Rhodobacterales > Rhodobacteraceae > Meridianimarinicoccus > Meridianimarinicoccus zhengii. The sequence continues at coordinate 13,035 of NZ_QDFI01000061.1, read as the reverse complement.
CGTTGCGATCAATGGTTACTGACCACCTCAGTTGGAAGACAGCAAGCATCTTCCATTCGAAACGTGTTCCCCGCGATACACGTTTACCCGGAAGCGGACGCTATGAAATTGATTTGATTGTTGTTTCACCAAAGCAGATCAGCGCCATCGAGATCAAGAATTGGTCGGGGCGACTACGCATCGATGGGGAGAAGTGGATACAGGAAAGACGAAACGGAGCGGAAATATCCCACGAAAACCCACTCTCCAAGAATAAGGAGAAGTTGGACTGCCTTTGCGCACTTCTCGAAGCGCGAAATATCCGGGTGCCTTCCGCAAGGATATGTAGGGTCATTTTCTGGAATAAGAACCTGAATGTCCCTCTTGAAATGGCAAAACGCGACGAAATCGTGATGAACCACGAACTTGAAAATTTCTTGGGGAATCAGAAAGCTACAGGTTTTGCGGAGCGTTTCCTTATTTCAGTTTTAGAACTTTGCCTAGATCAAGAAGCCAGCATGATTGCAGCGGATGGTTTTTTTCAGGCAGTCCCGTCTCGTGACTACGCTTCCGCCGTTCAGGCAATCACGTCTCTTGAGACGTTTGATAAAATTGAACTTTTAGGTGGAAGGGTCATTTCTGGGGATCTTCTTGAGCTTCGAGTTGGTCAAGATCGGCATAAATTTAAATCTGTTCCGAGCGGTTCTGAGGTGAACGTGTTTTGCACACGTAACAAGGTCGTACTGTTCTTTTCGGCGCTACTAGGTTCATCTCCATTGATATCTCTCAGCCAGCCGTTCAGCACATTCCCGATCAGCCCAAGTGACAGGGTTCTTTTTCATCAGGCCGGAGCGCCAAAGCCTGAGGAAATTGAAATCGGACGGGTTGTGCGAATGGTAAGAGGTTAGTTGCGAGAATCCGATGCCCACCCCTCGCGAAACAATCCTCACCGCGCTGCACGCGCGGCTCTCGGCGCTGCCCGCGACAGCCCTGCGCGGCGAGGTGCTGCCCGAGCGCGTCCCGGCCGAAGGCCTGCTGATCCTGCGTGACGGCGAGCCGGGGGAGCCTGAGGTCACGCTGTCGCCGCTCGCCTACCACTACCAGCACCGCGCCGAGATCGAGGCGGTGGTACAGGGCACCGACCGTGACGCCGTCTTCGACACGATGACCGCCAGCATTGGCACGGCGCTCGCCGCCGACCGCACGCTGGGCGGGCTCTGCGACTGGGTCGAAGCGGAAGCCCCGCGCCCGGTCGATCTGCCGGTCGAGGGCGCGGCCAGCCTGAAGGCGGCGACCATCGCGGTCGTGCTGCATTATTTCACGGCCGACGCACTGACCTGACCCACCCAAGCCAAGGAGATGACCATGGCACGAGCCCAGGGGGCGCGGGCGCGGATGGCGCTTGCGTTCGAGACGACCTATGGCACGCCGCCCGCGAGCGGCTTCATCCAGATGCCGTTTGCCAGCACCTCGCTGGGGGCGGAGCAGCCGCTGCTGAACTCGGAACTTCTCGGCTATGGCCGCGATCCGCTGGCGCCGATCAAGGACGCGGTGACGGCGGACGGCGATGTCGTCGTTCCGCTGGATGCCGAGGCCTTCGGCTTCTGGCTGAAGGCCGCGTTCGGGGAACCCGCGACGACCGGCGTCGAGGCGCCTTTCACGCACGAATTCCAGTCCGGATCGTGGACGCTACCCTCGATGTCGATCGAGACCGGCATGCCCGAGGTGCCGCGCTATGCCATGTACTCCGGCTGCGTACTGGACCAGCTGACCTGGCAGACGCAGCGCTCGGGGCTGCTGACGGCGACGGCGCGGTTGGTGGCGCAGGGCGAGACGGTGGGCACGAGCACGGCCACCGGAACGCCAGACACCGTGACGCTGAAGCGCTTCGGCCATTTCAACGGGTCGATTTCGCGCAACGGCACGGCACTCGGCAACGTGGTCTCGGCCGAGATCACCTATGCCAACAATCTGGACCGGGTGGAGACGATCCGCGCGGACGGACGCATCGACGGTGCCGACCCGTCCATCGCGGCGCTGACGGGGCGGATCGAGGTGCGTTTCGCCGACCAGACGCTGGTCGACCAGGCGCTGGCAGGCGATCCCTGCGAGATGGAATTCGCCTACACCCTGCCCGGGGGCGAGAGTTTCACCTTCACCGTACACGCCGTCTACCTGCCGCGCCCGCGCATCGAGATTGCTGGGCCGCAGGGCGTGCAGGCCAGTTTCGACTGGCAGTCGGCACTGGACCCCGTTGAGGGGCGCATGTGCACCGCCACCCTGATCAACACCCGCGAGGTTTACTGACCATGCTCACGCTCGATATGACCAATGACCCGCGCTGGCACGACCTTGTCCCCGGCGTCCGTGTTCAGCTGCGCCCGCTGACCACGGCGCTGATGGTGGCGACGCGCAGCGATCCGGAGGTGGAGAACCTGCCGGACGATGCCTCCGACGAGGAACGCGCGGTCGCCTTCGCCAAGGCACTGGCACGGCGGGCGGTCCTCGCCTGGGAGGGCATCGGTGATGCGGACGACAATCCCATAGACCCCAGCCCGGCGGCCATCGACGCGCTGCTCGATGTCTGGCCGATCTTCGAGGCGTTTCAGTTGACCTACGTCTCGAAGGGCCTGCTGCTGGAGCAGGAAAAAAACGCCTCCGCGCCCTCGCCGAATGGGAATTCGGCGGGGGCGCGCGCTACTGCGCGGGGTGCGAACCCAGCGGCGCCAGCAAAGCAGCGTGCACGGAGTGTCCGGCGCGGCTGAACCAACCGCGCACCCATGAGGGCTGGCAGGTCTGGGACCTGGTCGGCCGCCTCGGCGGCCAGCTGCGCGTGCTGCCCAATGCCGTGATCGGCTGGGACATGAGGGCAGCGCTGGCGTTGGGCGACGCGCTTTGCGTGCCCCCGCTTGCCATGGCCGAACTGCTGCCCGGCATCGAGGCGGTGATGGTGGCGAAGCTGAATGAACAGACGTCGTCAGGCAGCCTCGAGGGGCGTGATGCCTGAGACGTCGATCGTTTCGCGCGCGCGGGCGAGGTCCCAAGCCCGCTGCAGGTTCATCCAGTATTCCGGGGTCGTCCGGAAGAAAGTCGCCAGTCGCACAGCGGTATCGACGGTGAGCGCAGTGTCGCCCTTCACCAGCCGCTCGATCCGCGTGCGCGGCACATGCAGACGCTTCGCCAGCGTGATCGCGCTCATGTCCAGCGGCTGCAGATACAGCTCCGACAGGACTTCACCGGGGTGCGCAGGGTTCGTCATCAGTGTCATGTCGCGTCCTTTCCCGTCCGTTCAGTGGTAATCGACAATCTCGACATTGGCCGGCCCCTGATCGGTCCACACGAAGCAGATGCGCCACTGGCCATTGATGCGCACCGAGTGCTGCCCGGCCCGGTCGCCCGTCAGCGCCTCGAGATGGTTGCCCGGCGGGAACCGAAGATCCTCGAGCGCCACGGCGGCATCCAGTGCCGACAACATCGCCCGCGTGCGCTTGACCAGGTCGGCCGGGAAGCCCTTGCCGAACCGGTCTGCCACCGCGTTCGCCGCGCGCTTGCCCTTCGTGCTCACGATCATGACAGACGCGTATCACGATATGATACATTTCGCAAGAGCGCCCCCACGCAGTGATGGTCGCCAAGCTCAACGAACAGATGGAGCAGTAGGATGGCGGAAAAACGCGTCAGCGTCCGGCTTGCCGCCGTCGGCGGCCGTCAGGTGCGGGCAGAGCTGGAGGGCGTCGATGAGGCCGGCAAGCGCGGCTTCGGGCGGCTGAGCCGGGAGATGGAGGTTGCGAACACGCGGCTTGCGGCGTTCTCGCGCCGGGTGCGGGTGGCCTCCGTGGCGGCGGTCGCAGCGACCACGGCGGCGGGCGTGGCCATGGTGCGGTCCGGCCTTCGGTCGGTCGACGCGCAGGCGAAGCTGGCGCAATCGCTGGGGACCACGGTCGCGTCGATCCAGGCACTGGAACGCGCGGGGGAACTGGCCGGCGTGTCCATGTCGGGCATCGAGCAGGCGACGAAGGACCTGACGCGGCGGCTGAGCCAGGCGGCCTCCGGGACCGGTCCTGCGGCGGATGCGCTCGACCGGCTGGGCCTTTCGGCCACCGATTTGATCGCCCTGCCGCTGGACGCGCGTGTCGGGGCGATCAACGCCGCCATCGAGGCCTTCGTCCCTGCGGCCGAGCGCGCGGCCGTGGCAGGACAGCTCTTCGGCGAGGAAGGCTCCATCGCCATGGCACGGATCGACACGGCCACGCTGCGCCAGGCGACCGCGGATGTGCTGGCCTTCGGGGTCGTGGTGTCGGAACAGGACGCGGACCAGATCGAGCGGACCAACGACGCGATCTCGCGGCTCGGGCTGGTGTGGCGCGGGCTGTCGAACCAGTTGGCCGTCGCAGCGGCCCCGGCGCTGGAGGCTGTCGCCGACGCCATGGCGGCGGTGTCCAGTACCACCGGCCCGCTGGGCATCGCGATCCGGGGGCTGTTCGACAACATCGGCCGCGTCGCCAGCATCGCGGGCAGCTTCGCCGCGGTCATGGCAAGCCGCTGGGTGGCGGGCCTCGCGGCCGCAGCCTTGTCGGTGCGCGGTCTGGCCAAAGCGCTGGTGCTGCTGCGCGGCGCGCTGATCCGCACCGGGATCGGCGCGCTGATCGTCGGCGCGGGCGAGTTGGTGTTCCAGTTCGGCAAGCTGGTGTCGGGTGCGGGCAGCTTCGGCGCGGCGCTGGGGCTGCTGGGCGATGTCGCGCGCGCCGTCTGGGACGGGATGACGACCACGCTTGGGTCGTTCCTGGACGATTTCCGCGCGCTGGGGGCCGATATCGAGGGCGTCTGGGTGCGGCTGATGGCGTTTCTCTCGGGCAAATGGGCGGATTTCCTCGGCCAGATCGCACCCGGCTTCAACGCGGTGGCCGACCGGGTCGGGTCAGACACCCGGATCGATGCCGTCGGCGCGCAGGCCTATGCGTCCATGCTGGAGAACGCCGCCGGGAATGCCGGCATCCGGGCGGACAGGTTTCGCGACCGCGCGGCGGCCACGCGCACCACGGCGTTCGATGGTGTTGGTGCGGCCACGGCGGCGCTTGGGGCGGCGATGCGCGGCGGTCCGACCGGCGACGCGGATGCGCTGGAGTCTGCGGCCGCCGGAGCGCAACGCGTGACCGCGGCGCTGACGGAAGCCGAAGCGGCGGCAAACCGCGCAGGTACCGCAGGGAAGCAGGCGGGCACCGACACTGCCACAGGCGCGGACGTTGCCTTGACCGGCTGGCAAGCGGTGTCTGCAGCGCTCAGCGACTATGCCGACAAGGCCAGCGAGACTGGGCGCACGATCGGCGCGGCACTCGTCTCGGCCTTCAAGGGCGCCGAGGACGCGCTGGTGGCCTTTGTCGCCAAGGGCAAGCTGGATTTCGCGGGGCTCGCGGATGCGGTGCTGGCCGACATCACGCGGATCGCCGTGCAGTCCGCCATTCTCGGGCCATTGGCCACGTCACTTGGCGGCGCATTCGGCGGGGCGGCTGGCGCTAGCGGCGGTGGAGGACTGCTCGCGGGCCTGTTCCATGGCGGCGGTGTGGTCGGCGAGACGGGGAATACACGCATGATGCCCGCCGCCGCACTCGCCGTGGCCCCACGCTATCACAGCGGCGGCATGGCGGGCCTGCGTCCGGACGAGGTCCCGGCGATCCTGCAGCGCGGGGAGATGGTGCTGTCGCGCGCGCAACTGCGGGCGATGGGGCGCGAGGAGCGCAACGACCGCAGCTCCGCGTCCGAGCGCCCGGTGCAGGTCGTCTTCAACATTACCACGCCCGACGCAAACTCCTTCCGGCAGTCGCAGGGCCAGATCATGGCCGATGCGCGCCGCTCCATGGCGCGCGCCGGACGCAACACGTGAGGCGGGGCGGGCTGCAACCGGCCGGACCGCGCCAGACGACACCGCACCGACAAGGACACCACCATGACCGGCTTCCACGAGGTCCGCTTTCCCGATGCCATCGCGCGTGGCGTCACCGGCGGGCCTGCCTACGACACGAGCGTGATCACCACCGCGGCCGGGTTCGAGCGACGCAATGCCAACTGGTCCCAGGCGCGCGGGCGCTGGGATGCGGGCAGCGGATTGCGGCGCCGGGCGGATTTTTCCGCCCTGATCGCGTTCTTCCGTGCGCGGCAAGGCCGGGCCTACGGGTTTCGCTTCAAGGACTGGACGGACTTTCGCGTCGAGACCGGGTTTCTCGGGGTGGGTGACGGCACGCGGACGGCGTTCCAGCTGATCAGGATCTACGACTCCGGCGGGATCGAGGCGGTGCGGGATATCCGCAAGCCCGTGGACGGGTCGGTGCAGGTGTTTCTGGACGGGGTGCCCATGTCCGCGGGCGTGAGCATCGATCACAGGACGGGCCTCGTGACGTTTGCGGTGGCACCCGCTGAAGGCGCGATCGTGACGGCGACCTGCGAGTTCGACGTGCCCGTGCGCTTTGACACCGATGCGATGGGGCTGTCGCTGGACAGCTTCGAGCAGGGCAGCTGGCCGCAAATTCCCTTGGTGGAGATCCGTCCATGAAGAACGTCTCCGTCGCGCTCGCCGAGCACCTGGCCGGTCCCGTCACCACGCTCGCCACCTGCTGGGAGATCGTCCGCCGCGATGGCGTGGCCTTCGCCTTCACCGACCACGATCGCGACATCGCCTTCGATGGGCGCGTGTACCTCGCGCGGTTCGGCTATGCGCGCACCGCGGTCGTGTCCGATGACCGGCTGTCGGTCGACAACCTCGACGTCGACGGCATCTTCGACGCCGAGGCGATCTCCGAGCAGGACATGCGCGCAGGGCTCTTCGATCATGCCGCGGTGCGCATCTTCCTCGTGAACTGGGCGGACACCTCCATGGGCGCGCTGCGCCTGCGCCGCGGCTGGCTGGGCGAGGTGATGCTGACCGAACAGGGCACGTTCCGCACCGAGCTGCGCGGGCTGACGCAGGCACTGCAGCAGCAGATCGGCGAGATGTACTCCGCCGAATGCCGTGCCGATCTGGGCGATGCGCGCTGCAAGGTGAACCTCGCGGCGCTGACACGCGCGGGCAGCGTGACCGGGGTGCGCGATCGCGCGACCTTCACCGCGGCGCTGGACGCCACCGGTCTGCCAGCGGACTGGTTCGACGGCGGCGTGCTGACCTGGACGGACGGACCGAACGCCGGTCGCGGCGTCGAGGTGAAGACGTGGAGCATCGGGTCTGGCCAGTTCGAGCTCTACATCCCGCCCGGCTATCCCATCTCGGCGGGGCACAGCTTCACGGTCGTGCCGGGCTGCGACAAGCGGCGCGCGACCTGCCGGGACCGGTTCGCCAACCTGCACAATTTCCGCGGCGAGCCCTTCGTGCCCGGCCTCGATTCCCTCGTGAGCTACCCCGATGCCATCTGAGACCGATCTCCGCACGGCCGCCGTGGCCGAGGCCCGGTCCTGGATCGGCGTGCCGTTTCGCCACCAGGGGCGGTCCCGGCGCGGCGTGGATTGCGTCGGGCTGCTGGTGCAGATCGGCCGCGCGCTGGACGTGCCCCATGACGATGTCACCGGCTACACCCGCCGCGCGCAGGGCATGGGGTTCCTGGAGCACTTCCGCGCCCATCTGACGGAGATCGCGCTGACCGATGCCGGGCCCGGCGACGTGGCGGTGTTCATCGAGCATCTCTACCCGTGCCACACCGGCCTGCTGTCGGACCTGCACGGTGTGCCGCACCTGATCCACGCCCATGCCGGGCGGGGCCAGGTGATGGAGGAGCCGTTCCAGGGCGAATGGCCCGCGCGGCTGCGCTTCGCGTTCCGGTTTCCCGACCTGCAGGAGGTGTGACGGATGGCACAATTGGCGGTCGCCGGCGCCGGGGCGCTGGCCTCGAGCGCGATGGGTCTGGGCTGGCAGTCGGGCTGGCTCGTCGGCAGTGCGCTTGGCGGCGCGCTCTTCGGTGCGAAGGGCAGGGGTGGCGACACGGTCAGCGAGGGCCCGCGCCTTGCGGACCTCACGGTCACCTCGTCGGCCTATGGTGCCGCGATCCCGGTGGGCTATGGCACGCTGCGCATGGCGGGCAACATCATCTGGTCGTCGGGCATCCGCGAGAACCGGTCCGAGCGGACCGTGAACACCGGCGGCAAGGGCGGCGGCGGCCCGCGGCAGACCATCGTCGCGTATACGTACTATGCCTCCTTCGCGCTCGCCTTCGCGGCCGGGCCCGCGGGGGATGTCCTGCGCATCTGGGCGGACGGCAAGTTGATCTTCGACAAGCGCGATCCCGGCGCGCGGATCGCCAGGTCGGATTTCCGCATGCGGTTCTATCCCGGCGACGAGACCCAGCTGCCCGATCCGGCGATCGCGGCATCGGTCGGCGCCGACAACGCCGTGGCCCATCGCGGGCTCTGCTACGCGGTGTTCGAGGACCTGGCCCTTGGGGATTTCGGGAACCGGATCCCCAACATCACCGCCGAGATCACCTTCCAGAGCACGCCCCTGATGCCGTCGTCGGAGCTGCAGGCCGCAAGCGGGCCTGTTCCCAGCTATGTCACGGACGAGCTGGCGGTCGATTGGCGGCGGGGCTACGGGTATCTGCTCAATACCGGCGCCGATCCTGATCTGGCGGGCATCCGGCGGTTCAACCTGCGGACCCTGCAGGAGGACCGGCAGGCGCGCATGTCGGATGTCTCGAGCGTGGACGACAGCAGGGATCGGCCATCGACGCTGTTCTGCGGGCGCGACAGCCATCTCTACATGACGGTCGGCATTGGCAATGCGCGCCCCATCATCCGGGTCGATCCGGATGCCCTGCGCGAGGTCGGGCGGTTCGGCTTCTACAGCTCCGGGCTCTCGAACACCGACACGCGCTTCGTGATGACGCTCTGGTTCGGGTCGATCACGGTCCAGGGCCTGCTGGGCCGGCGCGAGTTCCTGATGTGCGGCTCGATCTTCAGCGACGTGGGCGTGCTTCTGTGCAGCGACATGTCCTGCATCTGGGGTGCGGGCGAGACGCTGGAGAGCGGCCGCGTGAACGGGATGGTCGGCGGCATGACCGGCCCGCCGGGACAGGCGGCCGTCGGCGAAGGCTGGGTCCTCGAAGGGGGCGGACCGGGATCGACGCATACGACCTGTGGCATCTGCAAGATCACCGCCACGGTCGCCGTCTCTGCCTTCGGGGGCGAGTTGATGGGCGCCGGGATGTCCCGTGTCGCATCGATCGCGCCGGGGGAGATCGCGGCGGGGGCCACGGCGTTTCTCGGTCAGCACAAGGGGCTGGTCTATGACGAGACCGACAACAGCGTGATCTTCCAGGTGGAGATGGACACGCCGGACGGCATCCAGGCCTGCGCGCTCAAGTGGCGCGAGGGCAGCGGCATCGTCTGGACGACGCCCGTGCCGGGCATGCTGAACCGGGACGGCCCGTTCATGAACGCGAGCCGCATTCGCGGCCATCGCTATGCCTACATGTATGGCAGTCGGCTGATCCAGCTGGACACCGTGTCCGGCGCCCGCCTGCCCGAGCAGAGCTGGCCTGCGCAGATCGGCGGCTTCTGCCACTACGACTCCGTGTCCGACAGCGTGATCGTGCGCCCCAATGTCTCGCCCCCCACGCGCATCTATCTCAACCGCGGTAGCGGCGAGGGAGCCACGGTCGGCGCCATCGTCTCGGACTTGTGCCAGCGCGCGGGGCTGGCACCCGCGGATGTGGACGCGAGCGAGATCACCGACGTGGTGCCGGGCTTCGTGGTCGCGAGGCCCTCCACGGCGCGGGCGGCGATCGAGCCGCTGGCGCAGGCGTTCTTCTTCGACGGGGTCGAGAGCGACGACCAGCTGACGTTCCGGGCGCGCGGCCGCGCACCGGTCGCCACGCTGAACGCCGACCTGCTGATCCCGCTGGATGCGCGTACCGGGGAGGTCTGGCGCGAGCAGCGCGGGCAGGACGTGGAGCTGCCCGAACGCGTGACGGTGATCCACATGGATGCCGCGGCCGACTACCAGCAGGGATCGCAGTCCCACAAGCGCGTGTCGCAGCCGCAGCCGACGATGTTCTCGCGCAACCAGGTCACGCTTGAATTGCCCATGGCCCTCACGTCCAACGCGGCCAAGAGCATCGCGGCCAGGGCGCTCTATGCGGCCTGGATCGAGCGCTCGCGCTTTGAGGCGCATCTGCCCAGCGATGACCTGCGGCTCGATCCGACGGACGTGGTCGATGTGGTGCTGCGCTCCGGCGTGGCGCACCGGCTCCGGCTCGAGCGGGTCGATATCGGCGGCGACTATACCATTGCCCTGCGCGCGGTCTCCCAGGAGGCCGCCAGCTACACCGCGGCGCTGGAGGCCGATGGCGGGTCGGGGCGGCCGCCGCAGGTGATCGCCGGCGATCCGGCCACGCAGCTCTTCGTGCCCGACCTGCCGCTCTTGCGCGACGTGGATGCCACGGGCGGGCTGGCCGGGCGCGTCTATGCCATGGCGGGCGGCTTCGGCGCGCCCGGCTGGCCCGGGGCGGTGATCCATCGCAGCGCGGACGGGATCAACTGGTCCGTGGTCGCGCGCGCGGGCACCGAAGTGGCGTGGGGCGCCGCGGCGACCGCCCTGGGCGCGCCAGCTTCCGTCGCGGTCACGGACGAGATCAACGCGCTCGAGGTGTTCATGACCACGGGCGGGGATCGTCTCGAAAGCGTGACGCAGGCCGCAATGCTGAACGGGGCGAATGCGGCGCTGCTGCTGAAGGCCAACGGCGATCCGGAGATCCTGCAGTTCCGGGACGTCGAGCCGCTGGAGACCGGTGCGTTCCGGCTGACGGGGCTGATCCGCGGGCGGCGCGGCACGGATATCTTCTGCGCGGGCCACCAGGCGGGCGAGACCTTCATCCTGCTGCAGGCGGCGACGGTGACCCCGCTGACGGTGGCACTCGGGGATCTGGGTCTCCTGCGCTCCTGGCGCGGGGTGGGCGTCGGCGGGATCTTCGACGACGCCGACAGTCTCGGCGTGACCCATACCGGGCGCGACCTCAAGCCCTACGCGGTGGCGCAGCCGACCGCCGCATTGGCGGGGGTCGACATCCTGCTCGCATGGGTACGGCGCACCCGGATCGGTGGCGACTGGAAGGACGGCACCGGGACCGTGCCGCTGGCCGAAGCCGCCGAGTCCTACGAGGTGGATATCCTTGGTGGCTCCGGTGCGGTCCTGCGCACGCTGACCAGCAGCGCGCCCTCCGTCACCTACACCGCCGCGCAGATCACCGCGGATCTCGGGACCATGCCGACCACGCTGTCCGTCGTCATCTACCAGATCAGCGACGCCATCGGCCGCGGGTTCCCGCGCGCCGTCACACTGGAGATTGTCCCATGACCAGCCCCAACCTTGCAGCGCCCCATGTCCTGGCCGCGCAGAACCAGAAGGAGGTCACGGTCAACGACGCCGTCAGCGCCCTCGATCTGGCCATGACCGCGACCCTCGACGTGGATTGCACGGCCGGGGGCACAGTTGCGGTCTCCGTTCTTCAGGCGCAGCGCCATGTGCGGCTCTTGCTCACCGGGGCACCGGGGGCGGCGTTCGTGCTCCGGCTGCCGGACGTGCCGCGGATCCTCGCGATCGCCAACGGGACCGGCCAGATCGTGACGGTGGACAATGCGACCGGGGCTGCAGTGAACGTGCCGGCCGGCGCTCAGGTGCTGGTGCATGCCTCGGGATCAGGCGTGTCGGCCATCGGCGCTGCGGCCGTCGCTCCGGAGCCAGAAGTCGCCCAAATCTATGACTTCGGCATGACGGCGTTCGCAGCGCCCGACGCGAACGCGGTGCTGGGCAAGGTGAGCCTGCCGCGCGCGGTGACGCTGGCGGCGGACCTTGTCGGATCACGCGGGCATGTGGACACGGCACCGGCTGCAGACTTCGTGATCTCCATCACCGTGAACGGGCTCGAGGTGGGGACCGCCACGGTCGGGACCGACGGCGCGGTCGTGTTCGCGGCGACGGGTAGCGCACCGGTCGATCTGCTCGCGGGCGACGTGGTGCGCTTCGTGGCCCCCGCCGTGGCGGATGCGGCGATCGCCGGGATTGCCCTGACCCTGGCCGGGGAGGTCGCCTGATGCCGCTCCTGTTCACCAGCCTCTTCTCCGGCGCACCGGGCGGACCGCCGCCAGAACCGCCCGCGCCTGACCCGGACCCCGCCTTCACCTGGACCGACGGGCTCGCCTTCCGCTTCGACGCCGGCGACGGGGTGTTCGGCGCGGATGGGGTCACGCCCGCCGCCGACGGCGATCCCGTCGCGCGCTGGCGCAATCGCGGCACCGGCGCGGACGCCGTGCAGGGCGATCCCGCGCGGCGCCCGGTCTTCCGCAGCGGGGCCCCCGATGGTCGCCCGTACATCGCCTGCCACCATGACCAGAACCAGCACTTCGAGGACCTCGCCTTCGCCCAGCCCGCGGGCTTCCTGAGCCTCGCGCCCTTCACGGTCTTCGCCGTCACCGACGCGGTCGGGGCCACGGATCGCTTCCCGGCCCTGCTCGGGGCCCCGGCGCCCAATGGCGGCAAGATGGGGGTCTACTTCCGGGCCCCGGCGGGCGCGCAGATCCATGTCGTCAAGCCGGCGCTGCGTCTCGGAAACCTCACCAGCCCGCAGCTGCTCATGGCCGCGGTCGGGCGCAATGCCGCCGGCACCACCGACCAGCCCTTCGCCCGCTTCTGGATCCGCCAGAACCGCGCCGGGCTCTTCACCGACGCGAGCCAGAGCTCGAACCTCGACAGCAGCGCGATCGCCGCCACCGAGTTCCTGCGCAACACCGGCGCCAGCACGGGCGGTGCGTTCGACGGGCATCTCCATGAGCTGCTGCTCTACGACCGCACCCTCGACGACGCCACCACCTTCGCCATCGAGGACTGGCTCACCGCCCGCCACGGGCTGGCCTGAGCCGGCGCCCACGCCCCCACCGACAGGAGCCCCGCCATGGAGATCGATCTCTGGCCCTTGCTCGACGCGCTGATGACCTGGGTCATCATCCCCATCGCCGCCATGCTTGTCTTATCAAGAAGCCCGGCTTCCAGTTGATTGGAAGCCACTGCCCGCCACGCCATTT
>NZ_QDFI01000060.1 GCF_003254465.1 Meridianimarinicoccus zhengii | reverse complement strand
GGCTGAAAACTGTCGCGGCAATCGTCAGAGCGGCCAGCCAGAAGTTTGTTCAGCCTGAACTTCTTGGCCAGCTGTGCCTCCCACAGACTGCGAAACGCCTCGGCGAATTCGGCGAGGCCCCCGGCGAAGGTGCGGATCGTGGTCATGTCGTCATCGGTGAAGGGCAGCGGGCGGCCGCGCAGTTTGGCCTCGTTCAGTTTGCGGGCGATGTGATTGACCGCAGCGCCCTGTGTGGCGACCTGCGCGCCCCAGGCTTTCAGATGGTCCAGCACGACCGGCTCTGCCGGGCGCAGCAGGATGTCGGCCGCCCCCATAAGGCGGCGCAGGGCGGCGGGTTGGTCGGTGATGCCGCGACGCGCCAATGCGGCCTGAAACCCCGCCAGCTGGCGCGCACTCAGGCGGGTGCTGATTGTTCTGGTAAGGGCAGGTCTCGCGCCTTTGGCCCGGCTCAGCGTGTTGTAGATCGTCCGGGTCGAGACGCCAAAGCGGCGGGCCAGAGCGGCGGCTGATGTGCCCTCGGTGCGAGCCTCGATGATCTGGCGGCGTTCGTCGCCGGTCAGTTTGCGATGGTGGCGCATGTGAAGTTTACGTTCCTATTTCTTGCCAACTTCCTCCAAGCCCTCCGCCTCCCAGCGTCAGCGGAGGCGGGTCAGGGGCTTGGATTCCGTTTCGGTTGGTTTGCCGGGCAGGACGGGCTGCAGCGGACGCGCGACGGGAAACGCGATGCACGCGGCGCGGCGCAGGAAGCGCGGCGCAAAAGACGTGATGCGCGATACGGAAGGCGCGGCGCAGGGGCCGCAGGACAGGCGACACGCTCCGGACAGCGCGATGCACGGGACGCGATGCGCGGCGCATTTTGCGGAGAACGCCCCGCTCATCCCGCCAACCCTGCAGCACGAAGCTGGCTATCGGTCACCAGCCCCGCAGCCACCAGCGCCGTCACCTGCGGGGCGGTGATGTGTTTGCACATCGGGCTGCAGTCGCGGACCCATGCGGCGAGCCGGGCGTGGTGATCAGCGGCCAGCGCCTTCTGCGCCTGCCGTTCCTCGGCTATCACCTCAAGGAAGCGCTGCCAGCGGCGACTGGCGAACCAGTTGTCCGAGAAACAGACCTTCGAGCGGGTGAAGCCCGCGCTCTCGGTCGCGTATGCCTGTACGGCGCGGAGCAAGTCGTCGGGATCAACGCCCTCCTTCACGGCCTCCGCGATCCGGGCAAGGCACACTGCCTTCCCGCGTTGCCGGTCCTTCGGATAGGCCGCCCAGATCTTCTCAAATCTTTCATCTTCAACCGCCGCCGCCTTCGCGCGCTTGCGCGTAGGTGGTTTATGGATGGTTTTAGGGTGGTTTGGGGTCCACCCTGGACCCCGTACCCCGTCCGTGGTGGACCCCGTACCGGGTTCAGGCTGGACGGGGTCCACTGTGGACCCCGTCCCATCATCGGGTTCGACCATCGATTCCAGCGCCATCACGCGGGCCAGAACGATGCGGTAAATCACCGTGAACCCGTTCTTGCAGGGGCGGCGTCCGGTCTCCACCAGAATACCCTCCTTCAGGAAATCGCTGATCGTCCGCTTCACGGTGCTTTCGCCAAGCTCCGTGTGCCGCTGTATCGTCCCCTTGGAGCACCAGATGCCCGAGCCGTCATCGCTCGCCTTGTCGGCCAGGAACATGATGATCTGCTTGCGCGCGGCGCTGCCGAAGCGGCGTTCGGCGCATTCGTTCGCGACACGCCAGCTCATAGCCGCGCCCCGCGAAGGCCTGAACCGGCCTCAACTTGTACAGGTTTTGTACAGAAATCCTGTCTGCCGCCCCAGATTTCCCCGGGAATCAAACGGGCGTTTCTGCAGCGGCCTCTGCAAGCCTCTGACAAAACGCCATATTTTATTGGGTTTTGTGGTGACCCCGACAGGATTCGAACCTGTAACCTGTCCCTTAGGAGGGGGCTGCTCTATCCAGTTGAGCCACGGGGCCGTTCCCCCGTTCTGGCCAAATCGCGGGACAGGCGCAAGGGTTTCACGCGCGTCATCCGGTGCGACTGCGACACCGGCGATGACGCTTGGCGATTGCGGGCGGGCGCGCTTATCTCCTAGGGTCGGCAGACAGATGCGAGGATCTCCGACATGACCATACCGCCGCGCCGTCCGTTGACCCTTCGGGATGTCTCCGAGGCGTCCGGCGTCAGCGAGATGACCGTCAGCCGCGTGCTGCGCAACCGCGGCGACGTGTCGGACAAGACTCGGGCGCGGGTCCTCGATGCCGCCAAGGCGCTTGGCTACGTGCCCAACAAGATCGCCGGCGCGCTGGCGTCGCAACGGGTAAACCTTGTGGCGGTCATCATCCCGTCCATGTCGAACATGGTGTTTCCGGAAGTGATGATGGGCATCTCCGAGGTTCTTGACGATACGGAATTGCAGCCGGTCGTGGGGTTGACCCATTACCGGGCCGAGCGCGAGGAGGCGGTGCTCTACGAGATGCTGTCCTGGCGGCCAGCGGGTGTAATCTTGGCGGGGCTGGAGCATACGGACGCGGCGCGGGCGATGCTGGCCAATGCGGGCATCCCCATCGTGGAGATCATGGACGTGGATGGCGAGCCCGTGGATGCGATGGTGGGCATTTCGCACCGGCGCGCGGGCCGCACCATGGGCGAGGCGATCGTGCAGGCGGGATATTCCCGCGTGGGGTTCATGGGCACGAAGATGCCGCTGGACCACCGTGCGCGCAAACGGTTCGAAGGCTTCACGCAGGCGCTGGCGCGGGCGGGGATCGAGATGGCGGACCGGGAGTTCTATGCGGGCGGATCGGCGCTGGTGAAAGGGCGCGAGATGACGGCCGCCATGATGGACCGTACGCCGGAGCTCGATTTCCTGTACTACTCCAACGACATGATCGGGGCGGGCGGGCTGCTGTATTGCCTGGAGCGGGGCTGCGACATTCCCGACAGCCTCGGGTTGGCCGGGTTCAATGGGGTCAACCTGCTGCGTGGGCTGCCCAAGCACCTGGCGACCATGGATGCCTGCCGCCACGAGATCGGACGAAGAGCCGCCGAGATCATCGCCGCGCGCACCATTCAGGGCGCGCAGGGCGGGGGCGAGGTCGTGGTGCTGGAGCCCGAGATCACCTTTGGCGACACGCTGCGCCGCCCGCCGGACCCGCCGCTGCCCTTCGCCGAGGTGGACGCATGACGGGCGCGCTGCCCTATCGGCCCTGCGTGGGCGTGGTGCTGGCGCGGGAAGATGGCCGGGTCTTTGCCGGGCAGCGGATCGACACGCCGGGGGCCTGGCAGATGCCGCAGGGCGGCATCGACGCGGGCGAGACACCCGAGGCGGCCGCGTTGCGCGAACTCGAAGAGGAAACCGGCGTGCCCGCCGGGCTGGTGACGGTGGAGGGCGCGACGGCCGACTGGGTGCGATACGACCTTCCCGACGCACTGCTGGGCAAGATCTGGGGCGGAAAATACCGCGGGCAGGAACAGCGCTGGTTTCTCTTGCGGTTCCACGGCACGGATGCGGATATCGACATCGCGCGGCACCATCCGGAGTTTTCCACCTGGGCCTGGATGGCGCCCGGGGACCTTCTGGCATTGATCGTGTCGTTCAAGCGCGCGGTCTACGACCAGGTGTTCGCGGAGCTGGGACCCAGGATCTAGCCGCGATCAGCGGGTGAGCGGGATGCGCAAAGCCCCCATGGGCCCATCGCAAGGCGGCAATGCCAGGCGCAGGTCGCGGGTGCGACCGGCCGAGACGATGCGCGCGGCGATGTCCTGTCCGCAGGTTGCGGCGGTCACGGGCAGATCGAGATAGGCGCTGCCCGCGGGCAGGAGATCGACCTGCGGCGCTTCGCCGGGAAACCCGAGCCGACGGAGCGCGGGACCCTGGCCCGACTCGGCCACCCGCGCGCCCGGAAAGTCCGGCGGCGGGGCATCGGGCCAGATCACAGCGGCGATGTCCGGCACGGGGCCGGCGGGCGCGGGCAGGGGCGTGCGCGATTCGGTGCCGTCACGCGCGACGGTGAGCGTGCCGCCACCCGGCAGCGCCGGGAGATCGAGCCGCAGGTCTCCGCCGCGCCCTGTCTCTTCGCC
Organism: Meridianimarinicoccus zhengii; assembly: GCF_003254465.1. Lineage (GTDB taxonomy): Bacteria > Pseudomonadota > Alphaproteobacteria > Rhodobacterales > Rhodobacteraceae > Meridianimarinicoccus > Meridianimarinicoccus zhengii. Next base: position 22,584 of record NZ_QDFI01000060.1, on the reverse strand, counting down.
GAAGACGAGCGGGCCATGGGTGACGGTCACGGCGGCATAGGGCGCACAGGGCGCGGTGTAGGTCACGCGGAGCCCAGCCGGGTCGATGGCGGTCACGTCGAGCCGCGGCGTGCAGTCCTGCGCCGCGGCGGCCCCCGCTGCGACAACCGCCCACAGGGCGGTACGGATCAGGCGGAGCGCGTCAGGCAAATCGTCCGTGGCAATGCTTGAACTTCTTGCCCGATCCGCAGGGGCAGGGCTCGTTCCGGCCGGGATTGCCCCAGCTTTCCGGGTCGGCTTCATCGAAACCGTCGCGCGGGGCGCCCGCCGGTGCGGCATCCTCGGCATCCGCCAGCGCCATCTCCGGTGCGGGCGCGGGCGCTGCGGCATCGGGGTGGCGGGCCTGCTGCCCGGCCTGAAGCGCTTGCTGCTGCGCCACCATCTGCTGGATCATCGCGTTGCGCTCGTCCTCGGTCAGCGGGCGGATCATCGCCAGCTTCTGGGTGACGTCCTCGCGCAGGCCATTCAGCAGACCCTCGAACAGCTGGAAGCTTTCGGTCTTGTATTCGTTCAGCGGGTCGCGTTGGGCATAGCCGCGGAACCCTACGACCGACCGCAGGTGTTCCAGTTTCAGAAGGTGATCGCGCCACTTGGTATCGATGGTTTGCAACAGGAGCTGCTTTTCGATGTTGCGCATCTGGTCGGCACCGAAATCGGTGGCCTTTTTCGCCATCAATTCGTCGGCGGCCTTCGTCAGCCGTTCGCGGATCACCTCGTCATCCACGCCTTCCTCGTCGATCCACTTGCTGACCGGCGCGTCGATGCCCAGCTTCTCGATGGCCGCGGCGTAGAGCCCCTTGCCGTCCCATTGGTCGGCATAGGTCTTGGGCGGAATGTAGGTTTCCACCAGGTCCTCGATCACCTGGTGGCGCATGTCGCGGGTGATCTCGGCCACGTCCTGCGCCTGCATGATCTCCATGCGCTGGCCGAAGATGACCTTGCGCTGGTCGTTCATCACGTCGTCGAATTTCAGCAACTGCTTGCGGATGTCGAAATTGCGGCCTTCGACCTTCGCCTGGGCCTTTTCCAGCGACTTGTTCACCCAGGGGTGCACGATCGCCTCGCCATCCTTCATGCCGAGCCGCTGGAGCATCTTGTCGAGCCGTTCCGACCCGAAAATGCGCATCAGGTCGTCTTCGAGCGACAGGAAGAAAGACGACCGCCCCGGATCGCCCTGACGCCCCGACCGGCCGCGCAACTGGTTGTCGATCCGGCGGCTTTCGTGGCGTTCGGTGGCGAGCACGAACAGCCCGCCCGCGTCGAGTACGGCCTGCTTGTCGGCGGCGTGTTCGGCTTCGATCCGCGCGCGCACCTCGTCGGGATGGACGGTGGGATCGGCGGCGAGCGCCTCCAGCACCTTCATTTCCACGTTGCCGCCAAGCTGGATGTCGGTGCCCCGCCCGGCCATGTTGGTGGCGATGGTCACCGCGCCCGGTTTACCCGCGTCGGCGACGATCTGGGCTTCTTTCTCGTGCTGGCGGGCGTTGAGCACGTTATGGGGGATGCCCGCTTTCTTCAGCATGTCCGAAAGTGCCTCGGACTTCTCGATCGATGTCGTGCCGACAAGCACCGGCTGGCCCTTGTCGTGGGCGGCGCGGATTTCCTCGACGATGGCGGCGTATTTTTCCTTGGCGGTGCGATAGACCGCGTCGTCCTCGTCCTTGCGGGCGATGGGCTTGTTGGTGGGAATCTCGACCACGCCGAGTCCGTAGATCTCGCGGAATTCCTCGGCCTCGGTCGACGCGGTGCCGGTCATGCCGGCGAGCTTGTCATAAAGCCGGAAATAGTTCTGGAACGTGACGGAGGCGAGCGTGACGTTCTCGGGTTGGATGGCGCAGCCTTCCTTGGCCTCGATCGCCTGGTGCAGCCCGTCGGACAGGCGGCGGCCTGCCATCATGCGGCCCGTGAATTCGTCGATCAGAACGATCTGCCCGTCGCGGACGATGTAGTCCTTGTCCTTCTGGAACAGCGTGTGGGCGCGCAGGGCCTGCGTGACATGGTGTACCAGCGTCGTGGATTCGGGATCGTAGAGCGTCTGACCCTCGGGCAGGTGCCCTGCCGCCGCCAGCCGCTGTTCGATGAAATCGTTGCCTTCGTCGGTGAAGGTCACGTTGCGGGTCTTTTCGTCGACCGAATACATCTCGGGGTCGAGTTCCGGGATGAACCCGTCCACGGCCTTGTAGAGATCCGATCGGTCCTGCGAAGGACCAGAGATGATGAGCGGCGTGCGCGCCTCGTCGATGAGGATGCTGTCCACCTCGTCCACGATGGCGAAATTGTGACCGCGCTGGGACAGTTGCGCGAGGTCCGATTTCATGTTGTCGCGCAGGTAGTCGAAGCCCAGTTCGTTGTTGGTGGCATAGGTGATGTCGGCGGCGTAGGCCGCTTTCTTCTCGTCTTCGGGCTGCTGGGGCACGACCACGCCCGTGGTCAGACCGAGCGCGCCATAGACCTTGGACATCCAGTCGGCGTCGCGCTTCGCAAGGTAGTCGTTGACGGTGACGATATGCACGCCCTTTCCCGTCAGCGCGTTGAGATAGGCGGGGAAGGTGGCGACCAGCGTCTTGCCCTCGCCGGTCTTCATCTCGGCGATGTTGCCGCGGTGCAGGAAGATGCCGCCCACAAGCTGCACGTCGAAGGCGCGCAGGCCAAGGGCGCGGCGCGCGGCCTCGCGGCAATTGGCGAAGGCTTCGGGCAGAAGATCGTCGAGCGGTTCGCCGGCGCGGGCCCGCGTCTGCAATTCCGCGGTTTTCGTCTTGATCCCGGCATCGTCGAGCGCCTGGATCTCGGGCTCCAGCGCGTTGATCTTTGCCATGATCGGCCGGACCGATTTGACCAGCCTGTCATTGGGGGTGCCAAAGACCTTTTTCGCGAGTGTTCCGATACCCAGCACGTGTCACTTCTCCGCTTGCGCCGCCCCGCGTGCGAAGCGGCCCCGGCACGGGTTGCCCCGCTTCACCGCAGACCCTACAACGACGCCAAACGCCGCCCCGCGGGCTTGTCGCGATGTAAGGGGCGCGTGTTGGAGTGTCAACGTCGCGCCATGGCGCGGCCCCATGCTGAAGGACCATCCATGCTTCTCCGAGTCCCTTTCCTGCTGGCTCCGCTGGCCTTGTCCACCTTTATCGGCGCGGCCCATGCGCAGGCGCCGGTGACTGCCGACACGGTCGTGGCCACCGTGAACGGTGTCGAGATCACGGCGGGCCACCTGGTGCTGATGCGCAGCCAGTTGCCGCAGCAGTACCAGCAGCTGCCGGATTCCGCGCTGTTCGACGGGCTTCTGGACCAGGCCGTGCAGCAGCAGCTTCTGGCAGCGGAGGCGGGCGAACTGGACCGGGCATCGCGGCTGATGCTGGAAAACCAGGACCGCAACCTGCGCGCCAATGCGGCAGTGACGCGGCTGTTCGACGCGGAGCTGACGGAAGAGGCGATCCAGGCGGCATATGACGCGCGTTTCGCGGATGCCGAGCCGGGCACCGAGTTCAACGCCGCCCATATCCTTGTCGAGACGGAGGAAGATGCCGCTGCGATCAAGGCCGAGCTGGACGGAGGCGCGGATTTCGCCGAACTGGCGCAGGAGAAGTCGACCGGGCCTTCGGGGCCGAATGGCGGCGATCTGGGCTGGTTCGGGCCGGGCATGATGGTGCCCGCCTTCGAGGAAGCCGTGATGGCGCTGGAACCGGGTGCCGTGTCCGGGCCGGTGGAGACCCAGTTCGGCTGGCACGTGATCCGGCTGAACGAGACTCGCAACGCCGAAGTTCCCGCGCTTGACGATGTGCGCGACGAGATCGTGCAGGAGCTTCAGGCGGAACTGCTGTCCGAGCGGCTCGATGTGCTGGAGGCGGAGGCCGCGATCACCCGCGCGCCCGCGGAAGAGATCGCGCCGGACTTCCTGAGCGATCGCAACCTGCTGGCGGACTGACCGGACCATGGCGGGAAACGGGACCGCGCGGCGGCGGCTGCGCAGGCGGCTTGCGCGCGGGGCGCGGCGGGCAGCGCATGAGGCGGCGGTGACGGGACCGGCGGTATCCCCGCTCGCCCCGGCGGGCGGTTTTCCGGCGCTGCCCGACGTGGCGGGCGTGCGGCTTGCTGCGGGGGCCGCGGGCGTGCGCTATGCAGGGCGCACCGACGTCATGCTGGCGGTCATGGCGCCGGGGACAGTCATGGCGGGCGTCACCACGCGCTCGGCCACGCGATCTGCCCCCGTGCTGGACTGCGAGGCGAAGCTGGCCGCGCAGGCGGATGCCGGGGCAGGCGCCGCGATCATCGTGAACTCGGGCAACTCCAACGCTTTCACCGGGGCGAACGGGCGCGCGTCTGTCGCCGCGGTGACGGCCGCGGTGGCGCAGGCCGCGGATGTACCGGAAAGCCGGGTGTTCATGTCCTCTACCGGCGTGATCGGCGAACCCCTGCCGCACGGGCGCATCGTCGCGGCGCTGGACCGGCTTGCCGCGGATCTTGCGCCCGCGCGGTTCGACGCTGCGGCACGGGCCATCATGACCACCGACACCTTTCCGAAAGGGGCGGGCGCCGAGATCGTGCTCGACGGCGCGCCGGTGCGGATCGCGGGCATCGCCAAGGGATCGGGCATGATCGCGCCGGACATGGGCACGATGCTGGTCTACATCTTCACCGATGCGCGGATCGGCCAGGCGCCGTTGCAGGCGATGCTGCGCGACCTGACGGACCGCAGCTTCAACGCGATCACGGTGGACAGCGACACCTCGACCTCGGACACGCTGCTGCTGGCGGCGACGGGCAAGGCGGGGCCGGAGGTCGTGCCGGGCAGCGCGCATGAAGCCGCGTTCCGCGCGGCACTTCACGACGTGATGCTCGATCTGGCCAAGCAGGTGGTGCGCGACGGCGAAGGAGCGACCAAATTCCTGGAGGTGCAGGTGACCGGCGCCGCCGACGACATGGACGCGCGGCGCGCGGGGCTGGCCATCGCCAATTCGCCCCTCGTGAAGACCGCCGTGGCGGGGGAGGACCCTAACTGGGGGCGTGTCGTCATGGCGGTCGGCAAGTCCGGGGCGGTGGCGGACCGCGACCGGCTGTCGATCTGGTTCGGTCCGCATGTCGTCGCCGAAAATGGCTGGGTATCGGCGGATTACCGCGAGGACCTGGGCGCCGCCTACATGAAGCAGGCGGAGCTGGTGCTGCGGGTCGATCTCGGCGTCGGCACGGGGGCCGCGACGGTCTGGACCTGCGATCTCACCCACGGCTACATCTCGATCAACGCGGATTACCGGTCGTGAAACTCGTGCTCGTGGCGGCGGTGGTGCTGGTTGACCCGGATGGGCGCGTGCTGCTGGCCCAACGCCCGCCCGGCAAGGCGATGGCGGGCCTGTGGGAATTTCCCGGTGGCAAGATCGAACCGGGAGAGACCCCGGAGGCCGCGCTGATGCGCGAGCTGCACGAGGAACTGGGCATCGACACATGGGCGAGCTGCCTTGCGCCGCTCAGCTTCGCGTCGCACGGGTATGACGATTTCCACCTGCTGATGCCGGTCTTTGTCTGTCGGAAGTGGCAGGGCACGGCGCAGTCGCGCGAAGGGCAGGCGCTGAAGTGGGTAAAACCCGACTTGCTGCGCGACTATCCCATGCCCGAAGCCGACCTGCCCCTCATCCCGGTGATTCGCGATCTTCTGTGATGCGACGGTGCGTTGGCGCACGAACCGGCGGGAAATCCGACCTTTGCCCGGCGTCGCCTTGTAGTTGTCGAATCTTTGTTCGCAGTTTGCTGCCATTTTCGGCAGAAATGACCGTCTTGTGACGCTTTTGTTCGTGATATGTGAAGCCCGATTAACTATAAAGAGATAATAGACATTCAACGATGGGAATGACCGATGCTCAAGACGATCATGATCGGGACCTGTATCTCCGTTCAGGGCACCTTCGTGCAAGCCCTCCATAACGGCAAGGTCGCTGTACAGGTCGGTGGGCGCGTGTTCCAGGGAACGCCCGTCGGGTCGTGACCTGACGGAAAGACCCGCGTTCCCAAGGGAAACGTCGGTCGGTCCGGACGGTCATACTGTGTTTCCCGAACTCCGCCGTCCGGTTCCGAAAGACGTGTAGCCGCAGATCTCCGGGTCTGCGGTTTCTTTTTGTGTGCTGGACACGGGCGGCACTGCCGCCGCACGGTCGAAACGACAAACGGCAGCGCGTATGCGCTGCCGTTAGACCTGATCCATGTCCGCCATTCAGGCGAGCGTGCGAACGACCTCTTCGCGTTCGAAGATCTCGATGACGTCGCCCTCGCGGATGTCCTCGTACTTCTCGAAGGCCATGCCGCATTCCTGTCCGGACTGCACCTCGGACACCTCGTCCTTGAAGCGCTTGAGCGTCTTCAGCGTGCCTTCGTGGATCACCACGTTGTCGCGCAGCAGGCGCACACCGGCCGAACGGCGCGCCACGCCTTCGGTGACAAGACAGCCCGCCACCTTGCCGACGCCCGTGACCTTGAACACTTCCTTGATCGTCGCGTAGCCGATGAACTTCTCGCGCACCTCGTTGGACAGAAGCCCCGAGGCCGCCGCCTTCACGTCATCTACCAGGTCATAGATCACCGAGTAATAGCGGATCTCGACGCCTTTCTGGTTCGCGGCATTGCGCGCGGGCGCGTTGGCCCGGACGTTGAAGCCGAAGACCGGCGCGTTCGATGCTTCGGCCAGGCCGATATCGCTTTCGGTGATCGCACCCACCCCGGAATGGAGCACACGCACGCGCACCTCGTCGTTGCCGATCTTCTCCATGGCCTGCAGGATCGCCTCGGCCGAGCCCTGCACGTCCGCCTTCACGAGTATCGGCAGTTCCGCGACATTCTCGTCGTCCTTGGCCTTGGCCAGAAGCTGTTCCAGCGTCGTCGCGGCGCCAGCGGCAGCACGCTTGTCCTTAGCGGCCTGCTGGCGGTACTCGGCGATTTCGCGCGCCTGCGCCTCGGTCTCGACCACGTTCATCACGTCACCGGCTTCGGGCGTGCCGTTCAGGCCCAGCACCTCGACCGGCACGGAGGGGCCGGCCTCGTCCACGCGCTCGCCCTTGTCGTTGATGAGCGCGCGAACCTTGCCCCATTGCTCACCCACGACGAAGATGTCGCCGCGCCTGAGCGTGCCTTTCTGGACAAGAACGGTCGCCACGGGGCCGCGGCCCACGTCGAGCTGCGCCTCGATCACCGCGCCCTCGGCCACCCGATCGGGATTGGCCTTGAGTTCGAGAATCTCCGCCTGCAGCGCGATGGCATCCAGCAGTTCGTCCAGCCCCTTGCCGGTGATGGCCGAAACCTCGACATCCTGCACGTCGCCGGACAGACCTTCGACGATGACCTCGTGCTGCAACAGGCCCGTGCGCACCTTGTCCGGGTCCGCATCGGGCTTGTCGCACTTGTTGATCGCCACGATCATGGGAACCTTGGCGGCCTTGGCGTGGTTGATCGCCTCCACCGTCTGCGGCATCACCGCGTCGTCCGCGGCGACGACAAGCACGACGACATCGGTCACTTGCGCGCCGCGCGCCCGCATGGACGTGAACGCGGCGTGGCCGGGCGTGTCGAGGAAGGTCAGCGTCTGGCCGTTTCCGGCCACAACCTGGTAGGCGCCGATATGCTGGGTGATCCCGCCGGCTTCGCCCGCGACCACCTTGGCATGGCGGATCGCGTCGAGGATCGACGTCTTGCCGTGGTCCACGTGGCCCATCACGGTGATGATCGGGGGGCGCGGCTGCATCTTTTCCGGATCGTCCGCGACGCTGTCGATCACCTGTTCCACGTCGGAATCGGACACACGCTGCACGCGGTGGCCGAATTCCTCGATGATCAGTTCCGCGGTGTCCGCGTCTATCGACTGGTTCTGCGTGACCATCAGGCCGTTCTGCATGAGCGCCTTGACCACGTCGGCGGTGCGTTCCGCCATGCGGTTGGCCAGTTCCGAGACCACGATGGTTTCGGGAAGCTGCACGTCGCGTACGACCTTTTCGCGGGTTTCACGGCCCATCGCCTTGCGGCGTTCGCGTTCCTGCTTGCGCTTCATGGACGCCAGCGACCGTTGCCGCCCGCCTTCGCCACCGGCAAGCGCCTGGTTCAGCGTCAGCTTTCCAGCGCGGCGGCCGTCGCCCATGCCCTTGCCCTTGACGGGGCCGGCATCGCGTTCGCCTTCCTTCTGCTTGCGCGACACAGGCGTGCCGGGCTTGGCATTCGTGGGACGACCGTTGTCGGACGGGTTCGTGCCAACGGAAGGATCGACCGCCGCGGGCGCCTCTGGCGCGGCCTTGGCGCGCGCGGCGGCGGCCTTGCGGTCCTCTTCTTCCTTGCGGGCGCGTTCCTCGGCCTCTGCCTTGGCGCGCAGCGCTTCCTCGCGCTCGCGCTCTTCGCGTTCCTTGGCGTCGATTTCGGCACGCTTGCGCTCGCGCTCCTCGGCGCGGCGTCGTTCCTCGGCCTCGCGCTCGCGGGCTTCCTGCATCTCGTTGGCCTTGGCGGCCTGCAGCGCCTTGACCCGGCGCTCCATCTCGACATCGCTGATCCCGGCGGGACGGCGCGCAGGGTCACCCCCGGCCGCGGCGGTTCCCTTGGGCGCACCCGGCTTGGGCACCACAACGCGCTTGCGCTTGGTTTCCACCACGACGTTCTTCGTCCGTCCATGGCTGAAGCTCTGCTTCACCTGGCCCGGACGCGACCCGCCGCGCACACCGAGAGTTTTTTTGCCGTCACTATCGCTCATATGGTCGTCGTACCCTTCCCGACGGGGCGGTCCCCGCCGTGCTGTGCGCGCATGCCTTGCAGACGTGCGGCTTCCTCTACAACACGCGCTGTGAGTCCGCCACCCGCAAGCGCGCTGTGTATCACTTTTTCACGCCCGAAGGCCATGCCCAGTTCTGACGCAGTCAGAAAATCGATCAGACTGTCCGGTCCGTCGGGTGGGCGCAGCTTGGCCTTGCCCCGGTCCGACCCGTCACTGGCCTGCAACAGCACGACCGCGGTGCCCCCGGTCAACCAGTCCTTCACCTTCTCGTAGCCCGCCACGGCGGCGCCCGACTTGCGCGCCAGGGACAGCAGCTCGATCACCCGCCGCGCCAGCGCGGCCTCGATCAGCACGGGCAAATCGTCAGGTGCCGTTACCTGCCGCTTCGCCCCGCGCGAAAATGCCCGCTTTCGCAGCGCGGTGTCGATCACGTTCCGATCGGGGCGCAAATACATGCCCCGCCCGGGCAGGCGCCCGAGGATATCGGGCACCACCATGTCCCCCGGCCCCACGACGAAGCGGACAAGCCCCGCCTTGCCGTCGCGTTCCCCGGTCACGAGGCAACGCCGTTCGGGGTCGTCCCGATCCTTTTGCGCGCCGCCACGGGTCATCGGTGCGTTCCGCCGTCCGGTCAGTCCGCCGGGGCCGCGGCGGTGTCGTCGTCCGCGTCTTCGTCAGCCTCGGCATCGTCCGCAACGTCCGATACCAGATCGGCGGGGTCCACCCAGCCCAGCTGCACCCGCGCGTTCATGACAAGAGTCTGCGCCTCTTCCAGCCCGACGTCAAATGCCTCGAGAAGCCCGGTATCCTTGACTCGCTGCCCGTCCACCGTGGTCCATCCGCCGGCCAGTTCCCAGTCGGCGCAGGTCGCGAAATCCTCCAGCGACTTGATCCCGTCCTCGGCCAGCGCCACCAGCATCTGCGGCGTCAGCCCGTCGAAATCCATCAGCGCACCCTCGACGCCCAGGTCACGCGCCTTTTCCAGCGCGGCGCGGTTCTGCGCGTCGATATGGTCGCGGGCACGGGCTTGCAATTCGGCGGCCGTCGCCTCGTCCACGCCGTCGATCACCAGCAGTTCGTCCAGTTCGACGAAGGCGACCTCTTCGAGGTTGGTGAAGCCTTCGGACACCAGAAGCTGCGCGAAGAATTCGTCCAGGTCGAGCGCATCCATGAACAGTTGCGTGCGTTCGGCGAATTCCGCCTGCCGGCGTTCGCTTTCCTGGCTTTCCGTCATGATGTCGATGTTCAGCCCGGTCAGTTGGCTGGCCAGACGCACGTTCTGCCCGCGCCGCCCGATGGCAAGGCTGAGCTGTTCGTCCGGGACCACCACCTCGATCCGCTCCTCGTCATCGTCCAGCACGACCTTGGACACCTCGGCCGGCTGGAGCGCATTCACGAGGAAGGTCGGCATGTCCTCGGACCACGGAATGATGTCGATCTTCTCGCCCTGCAATTCGTTCACGACGGCCTGCACGCGGCTGCCGCGCATGCCCACGCAGGCACCCACCGGGTCGATCGAGCCGTCATAAGAAATCACGGCGATCTTGGCGCGGCTGCCCGGGTCGCGCGCCACGGCCTTGATCTCGATGATGCCGTCGTAGATTTCTGGCACTTCCATCTTGAACAGCTCGGCCATGAACTCGGGTGCTGTGCGCGACAGGAAGATCTGCGGACCCCGCGGTTCGCGGCGCACGTCCTTGATATAGACGCGGATGCGGTCGTTCGGGCGATAGCTTTCGCGCCCGATCTTCTCGTTGCGGCGCAGCACGGCCTCGCCCCGGCCGATATCGACGATGATGTTGCCGTATTCCTCGCGCCGCACGATGCCGTTGATGATCGTGCCCGCGCGGTCCTTGAATTCCTCGTACTGGCGCTCGCGCTCCGCCTCGCGGACCTTCTGCAGGATCACCTGCTTGGCGCTCTGCGCGGCGATGCGGCCGAGTTCCACCGGCGGGACCTCGTCCACGATCTCGTCGCCGACCTTGGGATCCTCAAGATACTCCTTCGCCTGCGCGACGGTCAGTTCCGCCTGGTAGTTCTCCAGCAGGTCGTCCTCGACCACGGTGCGCACGCGGGTGAAGGTCGCGACCCCGGTCTTCCGGTCGATCTTCACACGGATGTCCATCTCGCTGCCGTACCGCGACTTGGCCGCACGGGCGAGGCTTTCCTCCATCGCCTCGACCACCAGACCGGGGTCGATCATCTTCTCGCGGGCCACGGCCTCGGCCGTCTGCAACAGCTCCAGCTGGTTTGCACTGGTGATGGCCATGTTATCGATCCTCCTCTTGGGGGGCGGTTGCGGGCGCCGCGGCGCTGTTGGATGGAGTCTGGTCGTCGTCGGTCACGATCTCGTCGAATTGCGACTCGTCGATCTGCCCGTCGCCGATGGTGCCCGCGGCCTTGCGCGCCCGCAGCATGTCGGCGATCAGTCCGTCGGTCAGCACAAGCTTCGCGTCGCTCAGCCAGTCGAATTTCAGCCCGATGGTGCCTTCGTCGATCTCGATCAGCACCTCGTCATCCTCGGTGCCTGCAAGCACCCCTTTGAACCGGCGCCGTCCGTCGATCAGTTCGGTCGTCTCGAGCTTCGCCTCATAGCCCGCCCAGGCGTCGAAATCCTTTAGCCGCGTCAGCGGCCGGTCGATCCCCGGGCTCGACACTTCGAGCGTGTAGGCGTCTTCCAGCGGGTCCTCGACATCGAGAACGGCGGACACGGCGGTCGATATCTTCGCGCAATCGTCCACCTCGATCCCGCCGTCGGGCTTGTCGGCCATGATCTGCAGGGTCTTGGACTTGCCGCTCATCAGGCGCACGCGCACCAGTTCGTATCCCAGCCCCTCAATCACGGGGGTCAGAATCCCGGCCATGCGCTGGTCGATGGCCGCCTTGGCGATGAGGTCGCTCATGGTCGATCTTTCCGGACGGTTGAACGGACAAAAAAACGGGCGCGCGGCCCGTCGATCGTTCCCGGTGGGCTTCGGTTCACACCGACGCGCCGCTGTTGTCAGGCCATATACGCCTGCGGTTGCCCGACTGCAAGGGCGAAACGGGCGGCGCTACAGCCCGAGCCCGCGGCGCTGGCGCGTGACGCGGCGCATGACCTGGACAAGTTCCGCGCTGATGCCGGGTTCCGACAGCGCGTGACCCGCCTGGCCGACAAGCTTCAGGTCAGCCCGTGGCCAGGCCTGTGCCAGCGCCCAGGCCGATGCGGGCGGGCAGATCATGTCGTAGCGGCCCTGCACGATGCTGCCGGGCGTGTCCGCAAGCTGCGCCATGTTGTTCAGGATCTGGCCGTCGCGGTCCAGAAAGCCGCCATTGATGAAATAGTGGTTCTCCAGCCGCGCGAAGGCACGCGCGTAATCGGCGGGGCTTTCCCCGCTCGCACCGTCGTTCTGGATCGACGCCAGCGCGTTCTCCCATGCGGACCATGCGCGGGCGAAGCGCGTCTCCACCACGAGATCGCCGGAAAACAGCCGCCGGTGATAGGCCGCGATCAGATCGCCGCGTTCCTCTTTGGGGATAAGTTGCACGAAGCGCTGCCAGACATCCGGCCAGAACTGTGCCGCGCCGCCGCCGTAGAACCAGTCCAGTTCGGCCTTCGTCATCAGGAAGACGCCCCGCAGCACAAGATAGGCCACGCGCTTCACATGGGTCTGGGCGTAGACCAGCGACAGCGTCGCCCCCCAGCTTCCCCCGAACACGACCCAGCGCCCGATTCCCAGCGTGTCGCGGATCGCTTCCATGTCGGCCACGAGATCCCATGTCGTGTTGGCCACGACGCTGGCATGGGGGCGCGAGCGTCCGCAGCCGCGCTGGTCGAACAGGATGATTCGATAGGCTTCGGGGTCGAAATAGCGCCGCATCGCGGGGCTGCAGCCGCCGCCCGGCCCGCCATGGACGACGACGACGGGGATGCCATCGGGGTTGCCGCATTGTTCGACATAGATGCGATGCCCACCCGATACGTCGAGCATGCGCTGGTCAAACGGGTCCAGCGGGGGATAAAGGACCTGTGAAGCGGTCTTCGGGCCGGCGAATTGTTCCATGACCGGACTATATATCGCGGGACTGGCCGCGGCCATATGGCGGCCCGCGAAAATCGCCGTGAAACAAGGGAGACACCCATGACCGATGTGCAGACACCCGACACCGGCGCGAAACCCGGCCCCGGCGGGACCGTCGACGACGCCGAGATTGCCAAGTTCGAAGCGATGGCGGCGGACTGGTGGGATCCAACGGGCAAGTTCAAGCCGCTGCACATGCTCAACCCCGTGCGGCTCGACTACATCACACGCCAGATCGCCGCGGAATTCGGGCGCGATCTGATGGCGGAACGTCCCTTCGCCGGGCTGCGGCTGCTGGATATCGGCTGCGGCGGCGGGCTGTTGTGCGAACCGATGGCACGGCTGGGGGCGACGGTGGTGGGCGCGGATGCCGCGGCGCGCAACATCCCCGTTGCACAGATCCACGCGCAACATTCGGGGCTGGAGATCGACTACCGCCACACGACGGCCGAGGCCCTGGCCGATGCGGGCGAGGTCTTCGACGTGGTGCTGAACATGGAAGTGGTCGAGCATGTGGCGGACCCGCTTGCCTATCTCACCGCCTGCCAGAAACTTCTGCGCCCCGGCGGGCTGATGATCGCCTCGACCCTGAATCGCAATCCCAAAAGCTTCGTGATGGGAATCGTGGGGGCGGAATACGTGATGCGCTGGCTGCCGCGGGGCACCCATGACTGGCGCCGCTTCATCACCCCGGACGAACTGTTCGATCTGCTGCGCCGGGCGGGCCTGGACCCGGTGGACCGCAAGGGCTTTTCCTTCAACCCGGTGCGCTGGGATTTCTCGATCTCCGACAGCGACCTGTCGGTGAATTACGTGACCGGCAGCGTCAAGCCGGCCTGATCGCGCCGACCCGTGACATCTGCGGCGCGACCCACGGGCGCGCGCGTCGCGTGGTCGTGGGGAAATGGTGTGGCGCGCGGCACGCGCGCTGCCGCCGGATCACATCGCGTCAGGGACCGTCAAAGGGGCGGTCGTGGGTCAGCGCGGGCACCTTGCCGCGGGCCTTGGCCACCTCCGACAGGTCGAGATCGACACAGGTGACGCCCGGCGCGGTCCCGGCATCGGCGATCACCTCGCCCCAGGGGTTCACCGCCAGTGCGTGCCCCCAGGTGTCCCGGTGCCGCCCGTCCTGACCCATGTGCCGCCCGGTCTGCGCCGGGGCGAGCACGAAACACCCGGTCTCGATCGCGCGGGCGCGCAGCAGCACCTCCCAGTGGGCGCGGCCCGTGGGCACGGCAAAGGCCGCCGGCACACTGAGGATTTGCGCCCCGGCTTGCGCCAGCGCCCGGTGCAGATAGGCGAAGCGCAGATCGTAGCAGACGGTCATGCCGAGCTGTGCGCCGCCCGCATCCGCCACCACGGCCCGGTCGCCGGGCCGGAAGCCGTCCGATTCGCGGTAGGTCTCGGACTCCGACAGAACCACGTCGAACATGTGGATCTTGTCATACCGCGCCGCGACCGTGCCATCGGGGCCGATCAGAAAGGACCGGTTGGCGAATCGTCCGTCCGGGTCCGTCGTCTTGAGCGCGAGCGAGCCGATCAGCAGCCAGATCCCGTGCCGCGCCGCCACGTCGCGCAGGCCCGCGAGGGTCGGATCGTCGGCTTCATGGTGCAGCACGGCGTTCTGGTGCTTGCGGCTGGAGGACAGGCAGTTCGTCACCTCCGGCGTCAGCACGATCTGCGCCCCCTCCGCCGCCGCCGCGTCGATAAGCGCCGCGGCCGCCGCCAGATTGTCCGCGGGCATGTCGTTGCTGGTCATCTGGATCAGTCCGGCGCGCATGGTCAGTCCTTCAGAAGCGGGTCGAGCTTGCCAGACCGTTCGAGGGCGTAGAGTTCGTCGCAGCCGCCCACATGGGTCGCGCCCACGAAAATTTGCGGCACGGTGTGGCGGCCACTCGCGCGCTGCATCATCTCGGCACGCTTCGCGGGCTGCCGCGCGATGTCGATTTCCGTGAAGGGCACGCCCTTTTGGCTCAACAGCCGTTTGGCCGCGTGGCAGAAACCGCAGAGCGGCGAAGTATAGATGTCGACCGGTTGCATCGCGTCCTGTTCTTCCCTGTGTTTCAGCCAGAACTTAACCATCGCGCGTCACCCGTGCCAGCACCATCACCGAAATTTCCGAAGCACCCGCCGCAAGACAGGCGCGCGCGCAGGCATCCAGCGTCGCGCCCGAGGTCATGACGTCGTCCACCAGCAGCACCCGCCGGCCCGCAAGGGCATCGGCGTGGCGCGAGGTCACGGTGATCGCATCGGCCAGGTTCGCATATCGCGCGTCAGGGCCCATCCCGTCCTGCACCCGGGTCGCACGCCGTCTTGTCAGCAGGTCAGGGATCACCGGGCGGTCGATCCGCCCGGCCAGCGCCTGCGCCAGCACCGCGGCCTGGTTGTACCTGCGGCGGAACAGCCGCCACCAATGCGCGGGCACCGGGGCGACCAGCAGGCCGTCGCCGACGAGAGGCCCGGCCCGCGCCGCCATCCACCCCGCCATGGCGGGAGCGAGATCCAGCCGGTCCGCATGCTTGAGCCCCAGCACGAGCCGCCGCCCGCCGCCGCGATAGAGCATCACCGCGCGCCCCCGCACCCATGGCCGGTCGCGCGCGCGGCAGTCGTCACAGGTCACGGCCACGTCGGATGCACCGGGCAGGGGCGCCCCGCACAAATCGCAGCACAAACCAAGGATGAACGGCGTGTCGCGCCAGCACGGTCCGCACAAGCCGCCTTCGTCCTGCACGGGATCGCCACAGGACAGGCATTGCGGCGGAAAGATCAGGGCCAGCGCGCGCGCTTGCGGGGTCATCCTTGTTCTCCTGTCCTGCCGCGGCTACCTGTGCCGCCATGCCCGAGTTGACGCTGCCATCCGACCCGACGCCGCCGCGCCCGCGCCTGACCGACCGCGCGGCCCTGTCCCGTCAGCGCGGTCGCGCGCGCCGCCTGCGCGCGGCCCCCGACGATCCTGGCACCGGCGCGCTGTTCCTGCACGACGACGCCGCTTTCGAGCTTCAGGAAAGGCTCGCCGACGTTAACAGGCGATTTACGCGGCCCGCGATCGTCACGGGGCACCCCGAATTCTGGTCCGCCGTGCTGCCCGACGCCCAGATCGTGCCCGATGACGAGACGCTCGCGCTGCGCGAAGGCGCCCATGATCTCGTGGTGCATGCCATGGCTTTGCACTGGGCCGCGGACCCCGTGGGCCAGTTGGTGCAGTGCTGCCGGGCACTGGAACCGGACGGTCTGTTCCTCGGGCTGACGCTCGGCGGGCAGACCCTGTCAGACCTGCGTGCGGCGCTGGCACAGGCCGAATCGGACCTGCGCGGAGGGCTGTCGCCCCGGGTTGTGCCCATGGGCGAGATACGCGATCTCGGGGCGCTCTTGCAACGTGCGGGATTCACCATGCCGGTCGCCGACCTGTTCACCCGCCGGGTCAGTTACGGCGATCCGCTGCGCATGATGGCGGACCTGCGGGCCATGGGCGAGACCAACGCGCTCGCCGACCGGTCCCGCCGGTTCCTGCGCCGCGACGTGCTGGCCGCCGCCTGTGCCCACTACGCGGCGATGGCGGGGCAGGGCGACGGGCGGGTGACTGCGCGCTTCGATCTGGTCACACTCACCGGCTGGTCGCCCGGACCGGGTCAGCCCCGGCCCAAGCGCCCCGGCAGCGCCACGGCCAGCCTTGCCGACGTGCTGGGCCATCCGGATGGCACGACGGGCACGCCACCGCCGGACCGCGATTGACCCCGCGTCGAAACCCCTTATGTCCCCGACAACGCATGCATTGCACAGAATAGGACGCCGCTTATGCTGGACAGCAAATCCCTGACGCCTGCCGAGGTGGCCAAGATGTCTTCCGACCATGCCGCGCATCTGCCGAGCGACCACCCGCCGGTGCCAAAACCGAAGATCGGGGTGCTGCTGGCCAATCTCGGCACGCCGGACAATTACGACTACTGGTCGATGCGGCGCTACCTGAACGAATTCCTGTCCGACCGGCGCGTGATCGACTACAGCCCGTGGTTGTGGCAGCCCTTGCTGCAACTCGTGATCCTGTCGACGCGGCCTTCCAAATCCGGCGCCGCCTACAAGTCGATCTGGAACGAGGACGCGGGCGAAAGCCCGCTGATGACCATCACCAAGCAGCAGACCGCGGCGATCAAGGCCAAGCTGGAGGCGATCCATGGCGCCGAGGTCGAGGTTGATTTCTGCATGCGCTACGGCAACCCCTCGACCAAGTCCAAGGTGCGGGAGATGGCCGCCAAGGGCTGCCGCAAGATCCTGTTCTTCCCGCTCTATCCGCAATACGCTGGGGCGACGACCGCGACGGCCAACGACCAGTTCTTTCGCGCGCTGATGGCCGAGAAGTTCCAGCCCGCCACGCGCACGGTGTCGGCCTATTTCGACCGCCCGAGCTATATCGAGGCGCTCGCGCAGTCGGTGGAACGGGTCTATGCCGAGATGGAGGAAAAGCCCGAGATTCTCGTGTGTTCCTATCACGGCGTTCCGAAACGCTACCTGATGGAGGGCGATCCCTATCACTGCCAGTGCCAGAAGACGACGCGGCTGCTCAAGGAACGGCTGGGATGGGCGGATACGGATATCGTGACCACATTCCAAAGCCGCTTCGGCCCCGAGGAATGGCTGAAGCCCTACACCGTGGAAGAGGTCGCGCGGCTTGCCGAAACCGGCAAGAAGCGCATCGCCGTGATCGCGCCGGCGTTTTCCGCCGACTGCATCGAGACGCTTGAAGAGATCAACGAGGAGATCAAGGAAAGCTTCGAACACGCGGGCGGCGAGCACTTCACCTATATCCCCTGCCTCAACGACGATCCCGCCCATGTCGATGCGCTGGTGGAGACGATCGAGGACAACCTGAAGGGCTGGATCTGACTGTCCCCGTGCACGCGCGCCGCGGGCCTGACCCGCGGCCTCAGCCCAGCAGAAGCGCCATGTAGGCGGCATAGCCCAGCAGGAACACCGCGCCCTCGCGCCGCGTGAGCCGCCATCCTGTCATGGCGAAGACGACCAGCAGCCCGGTCGCGGCAAGCATCACCCAGATATCGAAGCCCGCGATCTGCGCGGGCACTTCCAGCGGCGTGACCGTGGCCGTGACGCCGATGATCCCGAGGATATTGAAGATGTTAGACCCGACCACGTTGCCGAAGGCGACGTCGCCCTGACGGCGCAGCGCGGCCATGACGCCGGTCACAAGTTCGGGCAGTGACGTGCCGACCGCCACAAGCGTCAGGCCGATCACGGCTTCCGAAAGCCCCGCCGCGCGCGCGATCGTCGTCGCGGCCCCCACGAGAAAGGACGCACCGGCCACCACGCCTGCGATCCCCGCCAGCGCCAGCAGCGCGGACGCCCATAGTGGCCAGTGCGGCGGGTGCACCGCGTCGGCCATGTCGTCGTGGACCTGCGCGGCGGGGCCCGCGGGCGCGCGTGCCTCGGCCCGATAGGCCAGCACCGTGTAGAGCGTCAGAAGCACCAGCAGGCCCAGGCCCGCCGCCATGCCGATCGTGCCCCACAGGACCAGCGCCGCCAGCAGCACGCTTGCACCGACCAGAACCACGCCATCCCGCCCGAAGGCGGCCCGGTCGGTCACCGTCGGAAGAATCATCACGGAAATCCCGAGCATCAGAAGGATGTTCGCGGTGTTGCTGCCGACCACGTTCCCCAGCGCGATCCCTGGCGATCCGGCCAGCGCGGCCTGAAGGCTTGCCATCAGTTCCGGGGTCGAGGTGCCGAACCCCACGAGCGTCAACCCGATCAGCAGCCGCGAGACCCCCAGCCGCGCGGCGACGGCCACGCTGCCGCGCACAAGCGCCTCGCCGCCGGCCAGCAGCAGGACAAGCCCTGCGCCAAGGGTGATCCATGTCATCGGTGTCATGTGGTTCGGTCTCGCGTTTCATGCTCGGCGGGATCGCCGGGCCTTTCGCGCAGATGGCCCCGCGACCGGGCGATGGTAAGGGGCCCCAGCCCCATCCCCGAAAAGAAAAAAGGCGACCCGAAGGCCGCCCCTTTCCGTGCCGAAGGCACCGATATCAGCTGGCTGCAGCAGCGCCGATCAGGGCCAGCAGGATCACGGGGATGACCCAGCCTGCGTTCGAGCCCGAGGTATCTTCCTCGATGATGACCGGCTCCACGACGGGCTCTTCCAAGCCGCCGGCGAAGGTTGCGGACGCGAAAACCGACAGAGCGGCGGCGAGTGCGATCTTTTTCATGTAGACCTCCAATAGGGCGCGCCCGCTCTGTTTGAGTGAGGACTGCGGACGCAGGAAACTGTACCTCGTGCGATTCCTATAGCCGTGAGACCCGTGAAAACGCAACAGAACATGCGCGTTACGGGTGTAGTGATGCAATTCCGCCTCAGATCAGAAGCACCTGCGTGCCGACCGTCGCCAGTTCGAACAGCTCCTGGATATCCTCGTTGTAGAGTCCCACGCAGCCATTCGACGACGGGCGCCCGATCTTGCGCGTGTCATGGGTGCCATGGATGCGGTAATAGGTCCACGACAGGTAAAGCGCATGGGTCCCCAGCGGATTGTCCGGCCCCGGCGGAACAAAGGCGGGCCATTCCGGGTTGCGCTTGATCATCGACGGGGTCGGGCGCCAGCTTGGCCCCACGACCTTCTGGACGACCGAGGTGCGGCCAAGCCGAGTCAGGTCGGGCGACAGCGGCACGCTGGTCGGATAGATCCGGAACACGCTTTCGTCATCGGACCAGAAATGCAGGTTGCGCGCCTGGATGTCCACGAGGATCGCACCGCCGCGCAGCGTGTCGAAATGGTCCTGCCAGCGATGGGCCCGGAAACCTGCGATGTTGCGCTGCACGATCTCGGGCGCCTCGTCTTCGGCGGGAGCGGTGCTTTCCTGCGCCCGCGCGGGCAGGGCCGCGGCAAGACCGAGCGCCGCACTGCCCCGCAGGACGGACCGGCGTGACAGGGTCGGGTGGGGGCGTGTCGTCATGGGCGTGGTTCCCCTTGGTAAGATCGCTGTCGGTATATGGCGCGCGTGCCGCAGTGGCAATTCAAACCGGCGTCATCCTGCCGATCGGCGTTTGTAACTGCGCCCTGGTCAGGATAACTCCGATCCTACCGAATGCGAAGGCTTCCCCATGACGCGACTGCTTGCCGCACTGCTTCTGTGTCCCGCCCTGCTGGCCGCCTGCGCGCCGGTCGGCCCCCAGGTGCCCGCCGGGGCCTATCGGATCAGGTCCAACGATGTGCCCGAGATCCAGTACCGGATGCTCGATTCGGTCAACGCGCTGCGGGCGCAGGCCGGGGTTGCGCCGGTCACGCTCGATGCCCGGCTGACCGCTGCGGCACAGGCGCATGCGACCGACATGTCGCGCCAGCGCCGGGCATGGCCCTTCGGTGCGGACGGGACATCCCCCTATGACCGCGTGCAGCGCGCCGGATACGGCGGCGCGCTGGTGGCGGAACTCTACGCCCAGACCTTCGAGACCGAACTCGACACGCTCGCGGCCTGGGTCGATGACGGGGCGTGGGGGGCCGAGATCCTCGATCCCGCCGCCACGGACATGGGCTTTGCCTGGCAGCAGGACCCGAGCGGGCTGTTGTGGTGGGTCATCGTGATGGGTGATCGCAGTGCGGCCGGTCCTGTCCCCGGCGCGGAGCAGCCTGACTTCTGACCGGCACCGCGCAGGTCCGGGCATCGTTCCGGCGCGATCCCATGGCGCAGGCGGCGTGCTCCCGCACGAGAGCGGGTGCGTGCCGTTCGCCGCATGCCCCGCCGGGGGTGGGCGCCGCCGCCCTGTCCCGACCCGGTCAGCGTGAGATGTAGATCGGCGTCCCGTCGCGCACCATCGCGTAGATCTCCTCCATCTCCGCGTCCGTCACGGCGATGCATCCCGCCGTCCAGTCACGCCCCCGCCCGTCATTGCCCGCGGTGCCGTGGATGAAGATGTCCCCACCCGGTTCGACACCCGCCGCCGCAGCCGCCGCACGATCGGCCGCGTTCGGGTACGAGATGCCGATGGACAAGTGATAGGCGCTGTTCGGGTTGCGGCGGTCGATGAAGTACAGGCCCTCGGGTGTCCGCCCGTCGCCCGACCGGCTCTTGTGCCCGTCCGGGGCGAAGCCGAGCCCGACATCGTAGCTTGCCAGCACGTCGGTGCCGTTGAGCAGGTACATCCGCCGCCGGTCCTTGGCGACATGGATCTGGGTCACCTCGGGGCCGTCATAGGCCAGAAACCGCGGTGCGGGTTCGCTACAGGCCGACAAGACCGCCACGAGGGGCAGCAAGATGGTAAGAAGCAAGGCGCGCATTCTGGTCTGCTCGTTTTATGTGTCACGCCTTGCGAGATTACGCCAAACCGCGGCATCGCGGAAGCGTTATTGCGCCGCCTCGTCCGCATCCGCGACCGTTTCGCGCGCGGCCAGTCGCGACTCGATCGCGCGCAGCCGGTCCAGAACCTCGTCGCGGTAGCTTTCGGTCTGGGCGACCTCCTCGGCGGAATGGGCCTGCTGCATCGAATTGACGATCAGACCCACGAGCAGGTTCACAACGGCGAAGGTCGTGACCATGATGAACGGCACGAAGAACAGCCATGCTTGCGGGTAGACCTCCATCACCGGGCGCACGATCCCCATGGACCAGCTTTCCAGCGTCATGATCTGGAACAGGGAATAGGCCGACCGGCCCAGGGTGCCGAACCAGTCGGGAAAGGCCGCGCCGAACAGGTTCGTGGCCATCACGCTCGCGATGTAGAATATCATGCCCATCAGCAGGAACACCGACCCCATGCCCGGCAGGGCGGTGACGAAGCCCTCCACCACCCGGCGCAGGGCAGGGGCCACCGACACGACGCGCAGCAGCCGCAGGATTCGCAGGGCGCGCAGCACCGACAGGCTTTGCGACGCAGGGACAAGGGCGATGCCGACGATGACAAAGTCGAACAGGTTCCAGCCGTCGCGGAAGAACCGCAGCCGATGGGCGTACAGCTTCAGACCCAGTTCCAGCACGAAGACCGACAGGCAGGCACGGTCCAGCACGGCCAGCAGCCCGCCTGCACGGGCCGTCACCGTCTGCGACGTCTCCAGCCCGAGGATCACCGCGTTGAACAGGATCACCCCGAGGATCCCGTTGCGCACCATGGGCCGATCGAGCCAGCGCCCGACCAGTTCGCGTCGTGTCATGTCCTGCCCCTTTCGCACCTGCGGCACCGCGTATTTATGGATCGCCGCGGGCCGTGCCAAGCGCCCGGTTCAGTCCCGGCTGAACCGGGCGGCCAGTTCGACATGGGCCGACCAGCGGAACTGGTCCACCACGGCGGTCCAGTCCAGCCGGTAGCCGCCAGTGACCAGCGTTGCGGCGTCGCGGGCGAAGGTCGCGGGGTTGCACGACACCGACGCGATGCGGGGCGGTCCGGCCTCGGCCAGCGCGGCGGCCTGTGCCGCCGCGCCTGCGCGGGGCGGGTCGATGACCACGGCGTCGAACCCGGCCAGTTCCGCGCCCTCCAGCGGCGTGCGGAACAGGTCGCGGGTGCGCACCTGTACCGGGCGCAGACCCGGTGCCCCCCGCCAGCCCGCTTCCAGCGCCGCCAGCATGGCGCCATCGCCCTCCACGGCCAGTATCTCGGCGGTCTGCGCCAGCGGTAGCGCGAAGGTGCCGCAGCCCGCGAACAGGTCGGCGATCCGGCGTGCGTCCCCCACCGCCGCGCGCACGGCGGCCACCAGCGCGGCCTGTCCGTGCGCCGTGGCCTGAAGGAACGCACCCGGCGGCGGCACCACCCGCGCG
>NZ_QDFI01000006.1 GCF_003254465.1 Meridianimarinicoccus zhengii | reverse complement strand
GCCGCGCCGGAGGCCTGCGCGCAGGCCGTGATCCAGGCCGCGCGCGCGTCCGGTCCGGGGAGGTCGCGCCCGCCGCCGATGGCCATGGCATCGGTCGCCACGCGGCGCGGGCGGTTCAGACGGGCAAGCACGGTATCGGCGACTTCGGCCGCGAAGGCGCGAAAGGTCGTCCATTTCCCGCCCACGAGCGAAATCACCGGGAACGAACGGTCCGGTGCGGGGTCGGTCACGGGCGCGGAATGGTCCCGGCTGATGAGCCCCGGCGCGGTGCCCTTGCTGTTGGGCAGCGGACGGATCCCCGCATAGGCATAGACGATCTGGCTGTCATCGAATTCCAGCCCTGGCAGCAGCGCGCGCAGGCTGTCCATGAAATACGCGGTCTCGGATGCGGTGCAGATCGCGGCATCGGGATCGTCTGCGGCGATGTCGGTGGACCCCACCAGCGCGCGGCCCGCGTACGGAAAGACCAGCAGGATGCGCCCGTCATCGGCTTCGAAATAGATCATCCGCCCGTCGAGCTGCCGCACAAGCTCGGGGTGGTCCAGCAGCACATGGGCGCCCTTCGTCCCGCCGATCAGCGCGCTGTCGATCCCGAGCACCGCGTTGACCCGGTCGATCCATGGCCCGGCGGCGTTCACCACGAGATCCGCACGCACATGGCGCGGGCCGCCTTCGGGCAATTCGAGTGCGATCACCCCGTCGCACTGGCACGTCACGGGTGTCCAGTTGAGCGCCTCGGACTCTGGTGACAGCGCCACGCCGTCCTGCACCAGTTCCAGCACCAGCCGTTCCGGCGCGGTGATAGACGCATCATGGTAGCAGCCCACCGCCCTGATGCGCGGGGTCAGCGCGGGCAGGTCGGCCAGCGCCGCCTTGCGCCCCAGCATCCGGTGGCGGGGCATCACGCGGGCACGCGCGCCGTACAGGTCGTAAAGCGCCAACCCGATCTTCACCAGAAGCGCCCCGCGGCTGCGCGGTGCAGTCCGCGACCCCAGAAGCGTGCGGATCGCGGCGCCGATCCCCTTGGTCCATGACAGGATCGGGATCACCGTCGGCAGGGGCCGCACGAGATGCCCGGCGTTACGCAAGAGCAGGTTGCGTTCATAAGTCGATTCCGCGACCAGCCGGAGTTCCCCGGTCTCGAGGTATTTCAGCCCGCCATGGATCAGCCGCGATGGGGCGGCGCTGGTGCCCGACCCGAAATCGCCCTTGTCCACGATCAGGCAGCGCAGACTCTGCGCGCAGAGATCGCGGAACAGCCCCGCGCCGTTCACCCCCGCGCCGATGATGACCACGTCGAAATGGTCGGTTTCATCGGTCATGGGCATCCCCATGCGGCATGGCGTTCAGCCGGTCCCAGACCGGGGCCAGGTCGTCGGCGATGGCGCGCCACGTGGCGTAGCGGTCGGCGCAGTGCGCCGCGCGGGCCGGGTCGGGTCGATAGACGGTGGCGATGGCATCCATGTCGCGCGGATCGGCCTCCGGTCCTGCGAAGGCGCCCACGGCGGCACCTGCGCACAGGGCCGCGCCCCAGGCGGCGGATTCGTCGGTGTCGGTCACGGTGACCTCCATCCCCAGCACATCGGCGAAAAGCTGCGCAACGACGGGGTTGCGCGACACGCCGCCGGTCAGCCGCACCGCGTCCGCCGGGAACGCCCCGCGCAGGGTGTCGACGTGGTGGCGGTGGTTGAAGGCGACGCCTTCCAGCAGCGCCGCCAGCATGTCGCCCCGGTCGTGCCAGCCGCGCAGGCCGAGGAACCCGGCGCTGGGGCCGGGCCCACGGGGCGAGCCGAAAAGGTACGGATGCCAGACCACCGGTGCGGCGCGGCCCAGCCCTGCCGCGATCTCGTCGGCCAGCGCGGCGTGGATGCTGCGCCCTGCGGCGTTGGCGGCATGGGTATCGGCGGCGCAGAGCGTGTCGAGGAACCAGTCGTAATTGGTGGTCGAGGCAGGCGAGATCGACATGGCGTTCCAGCGCCCCTGCGCGACCGCGTTGCGACAGAACCAGCCGGCGCCGGTGCGCGGCGTGTCGGTGACGCATTCGTTGATCGAATAGGTGCCCGCGACGATGCCGACGACGCCCGGCACATGCGCCCCGATCCCTTGCGCCGAGGCTGTCACGTCATGCAGCCCCGCCGCGACCGGCGTGCCGGGGGCGAGGCCCGTGTCGCGGGCGGCCGCGTCGGTGACATGGCCGACGATCTCGGCCGACCCGGCGATGGGCGGCAGGGCATGGGCCAGCGCACCCAGACCGAACAGGTCGAGCGCGTCCGGCGCATAGTCCTGTGTGGCCACGTCGGTGAAGGATGTGCTCGCCTCCGTCCGGTCGGTGCCGATGGTGCCGGTCAGGCAATACCGCAGCCAGTCCTTGCAGGCGAGGACATGGCCGATGGCGGCGAAGCGTTCCGTTTCGTTGTCCCTCACCCAGGCCAGCAGCGCCGACGGGGCGGACACGTGGGGTTCCTGCCCCGTCAGCGACAGGCTGCGCGCGGCGGTCCCATCCGCCTGCCAGCGCGCGACCTGCGCGCCTGCCCGGCTGTCGAGCGACAGGATGCCATGCCCCAGCGGTTCGCCGGCGCGGTCGAGCATATAGACCCCGTCACCATGGGCCGTCGCCGCGACCGCGATCACGTCGCCGGGCGCGGTGCCGCTTGCCGTCAGCGCGTCGCGGATGACCGACGCGGTCTGACGCCACAGGTCAGCCATGTCCCGTTCCACGCGGTGGGGGGCGGGGATGCGCTGTTCCACGCTGCGGCGCGCCACGCTGATCTGGCGGCCCGCAAGGTCGAACACCACCGCCTTGGTGACGGTCAGCCCGCTGTCGATGGCAACGATCCGCGCCATGCCGCCGCCCACCGGATCAGGCCGAGCGGTACTTGGCATCGACCCCGTCGATGGCCTGCACGTTGCCCGCCGACTTGCCCTCCGGGTCGAAGGATGCCGACAGGAAGGCGTCGGCGATGTCCTTGGCCAGTTCCGGCCCGATCACCCGCGCGCCCATGGTTATGACATGGGCGTTGTTCGACGTGGCGGCCTTGCCGGCGGAATAGGTGTCGTGGCACTGCGCCGCGCGGATGCCCGGCACCTTGTTGGCCGACAGCGCCACGCCGATGCCCGTGCCGCAGAACAGGATGGCGCGGTCGTATTCGCCCGCCAGAACCGCCGTGCACACCCGGTCGGCCATGTTGGCATAGAACGGGTCGGGCCCCGCAGGGCCGTCCGAGATGTCGGCAACGTCGTGCTTGCCCTTCAGGTGTTCGGCGACGACTTTCGCCAGGGGCGCCCCGGCGCTGTCGCCTGCGATCGCGATCTTCATGGTCTGTCCTTTCAGCTGTCGAGAGTGGCGGCGCAGCGCGCGAGAATGTCGAGATACCCCTCGACAGCCCACGCGGAGCGCCCGATGAAAAGCCCGTCGATATGCGGGCACTGGATAAGCTCGGCGCAATTGCCGGGATTGACCGACCCGCCGTAAAGGCACGGCACGGCACGGCCCAGCATGTCGCGCGCGACGGCGATGATCTCGGCCTGCCGTGCGTCGGCATAATCGGCGGTCGCGGGGATGCCGTTTTCGCCGATGGCCCAGACGGGTTCATAGGCCAGCAGGATCGGTGCGCCGTGCTGGTCCGGGCCAAGCCGCGCCAGTGCGCCATCCACCTGCCGCGCCAGCACGTCCGCCGCCTGCCCGCTTTCGCGATCCGCCAGCGTCTCGCCGATGCAGATGAGCGGCGTCAGACCGTGGCGCACGGTGGCTTCGACCTTCAGGCCCACCGTCTCGTCGGTTTCGCCGAAATGTTCGCGCCGTTCCGAATGGCCCAGTTCCACGAGGTCCAGCCCGCAATCGGTCAGCATCACCGGCGACACCTCGCCCGTCCAGGCGCCGCTGTCGGCCCAGTGCATGTTCTGCGCGCCGACCTTGACGGATGTGTCCGCCAGCGCCGCCTTGACCTCGCGCACCATGGTGAAGGGCGGGATCACGAAGCGCTGGATGCGCGGGTCGCGGTCGGAATCGGCGGCGGCAAGGGCGGCGGCAAAGGCCCGCGCCTCGGCCAGCGTCTTGTTCATTTTCCAGCTCGTGCCGATCCAGAAGCGGGTTTCGGTCATTGGGCAGCCTCCGGCGGTGCGATGGTCAGGGTGAGGCCCGCACGGTCCAGCGCCGCGATGGCGTCGGGGTTCGGGCGTGCGTCGGTGATGATGTCGTCGAACTCGGACAGGTCGGCGAGCTTGTGCAGCGCCGCGTGGCCGAAGCGCAGATGGTTGACGATCAGGCAGCGGCGCCCGGCGGCATCCATCATCGCCCGCTTGGCGCGCACGACCGTGTCGTCCATGTGGAACACCTCCGTTCCCGCGACAGCGGGGGTGGAGATGAAGCCGATATCGGCGCGCAGGCCCGCAAGGCTGTCTTCGCAGACCTTGCCAAGAAACGCGTTGAACTTGGCCGAATAGACCCCGCCAAGCGCGATCAGGGTGATCCCCGTCTCGCCCCGCAGCGCGTCGATCACGGCGCAATTGTTGGTGATGACGGTCAGCGGGCGGCAGGCCACGGTCATGCGACCCAGCACGGCGGCCATGGACCCGTCGTTGATCATCACTGTCATGCCCGGCTCGATAAGCCCCAGCGCGGCCGCCGCGACTGCGGCCTTCGTCGCCCCGCCCTGCCGTTCGCGGAACCGGAAATCACTCTCGAACCGCGTGCCGGATTCGATCGTCGCCCCGCCGCGGAACTTGCGCAGCAGGCCGGCCGATTCCAGTTCGTCGAGATCACGGTGGATGGTCATGCGGGACACGGCAAACCGCTCGGCCAACGCATCGAGATCGGCCCGGTGTTCCGCCACCAGGATCTCCATGATCGCCTGCTGCCTGTCTTCGCGTTTCAACGCCATCCCCTCTTGGATTTCTAACATCGCATGTCACAAATCACAGGTCAATGATGTTATTTTGTGATTTTATCTTGTGACGCCCCACCCGGCAAGCTATGATCCACGCAACGCAGGAGGCTTGCATGCCCGACCACACCCCGCCCAACCCGACACCGGCACGCCTGACGCTCGAGACCGACGGCGAAATCCGGGGCACGCCGCTTGCCGCATACCTGGCCGAGACCTGCGGAACGGATCCGCAGCGCCGCGCGCTGGCCGTGCTGATCGAGGGCATCGCGGCGGCCTCCGTACCGCTGGCCCGGCGGCTGGCCGCGGGCAAGCTTCCGGGCGATCCGACCGCCATCGTGGGCACGAACGAATCCGGCGACCGGCAGAAGGCGCTCGACATGGGTGCGCACCATCACCTTGTCGCCGCGATGAATGGCCTGTCCGTTGCAAGCGTTCTGTCGGAAGAGGCGGAGGAGATCATCCCCCTCGACCCCGCCGGGCTGTTCGACGTGGCCATGGACCCGATCGACGGGTCGGGCAGCATCGGCATCGGCGCGCCGCTTGGAGCGCTCTTCTGCGTCTTTCCGGCGGGCGGTGGGTTCCTGCGCAAGGGGCGCGAGGCGATCGCGGCGGTCTACGTGTCCTTCGGGCACAGCACCGATCTGGGCTTCAGCATGGGCGATGGCGTGGCGCTTGCGACGCTCGACCCGGACACAGGCGTCTTCCATATCGACACACCGCGCGTCGCCTTGCCACCAAGCGCCGACACCGTGGCGTTCAACGCGTCCAACCTGTGCCACTGGTCGGACGGCCTGCGCCGCTATGTCGGCGACCTGATGAAAGGCGCGGACGGGCCGCGCGGGCGGGATGTCAACATGCGCTGGCTCGCGGCGGCTGTGGGCGACCTGCACCGCATCCTGCGCCGCGAAGGGCTGTTCATGTATCCCGCCGACGCGCGGCCGGGATACGAGGACGGCTATCTGCGGCTGGCCTATGAAGCCTTTCCCATCGCCTTCCTGATCGAACAGGCCGGCGGGGCCGCGACGGACGGGGCGACGCCAATCCTCGACCTCGCCCCCGCCCATCCCCATGCCCGCGTGCCGCTGTTCTTCGGTGCGCGGGACGAGATCGCCACGGTGCACGACTACCTCGCACGCTGACACCACAAAGACCGCCAAGGAGGCCCCCATGGCCCGCATCACCCTGCGCCAGCTTCTCGACCACGCCGCCGACAACGCCTATGCCGTGCCTGCCTTCAACATGTCGAACATGGAACAGGGCCTGGCGATCATGGCCGCCGCGGACAAGGTCGGCGCACCGGTCATCCTGCAGGCCAGCCGCGGCGCGCGCGCCTATGCCCACGACACGGTTCTGGCACGGCTGATCGACGGGCTGGTGGAGATCTATCCGCATATCCCCGTCTGCATGCATCTCGACCACGGCAACGGGCTTGCCTCCTGCGCGACGGCGATCCAGCACGGGTTCACGTCGGTGATGATGGACGGCTCGCTGATGGCGGACGGTACGACACCCGCCGATTTCGCCTATAACGCCGCGATCACCCGGCAGGTGGTGGACATGGCACATGCCTGCGGCGTGTCGGTTGAGGGCGAACTGGGCGTGCTCGGGTCGCTGGAGACGGGCATGGGCGACCAGGAGGACGGGCACGGCGCCACCGAAAAGCTGTCGCACGACCAGCTTCTGACCGACCCGGAGGAGGCCGAGCGCTTCGTCGCGGAAACCGGGGTCGATGCGCTGGCCGTGGCCATGGGCACCAGCCACGGCGCCTACAAGTTCACCCGCCAGCCCGATGGCGACGTGCTGGCGATGTCGGTGATCGAGGCGATCAACAAGCGCTTGCCCAACACCCATCTGGTGATGCACGGCTCATCCTCGGTGCCCGAGGAACTGCGGCTGGACATCAACGCCTATGGCGGGAACATCCCGCCCACATGGGGCGTGCCGCTGGAAGAAATCCAGCGCGGCATCCGGCATGGCGTGCGCAAGGTGAACATCGACACCGACCTGCGGCTGGCCGCCACCGCCGCCATTCGCCGCGTGCTGACCGAAGACCCGGCGGAGTTCGACCCGCGTAAATACCTGAAGCCCGCGATGGCGGCGATGACCGCCCAATGCATCGTGAAGTTCGACGCCTTCGGCACCAGCGGACAGGCCGAGAAGATTCGCGTGAAATCGCTGTCCGAGATGGTCCGGTATTACTGACGTCAGCCTTCGAGCAGCGC
The DNA here is from genome assembly GCF_003254465.1 of Meridianimarinicoccus zhengii. Classification (GTDB taxonomy): domain Bacteria; phylum Pseudomonadota; class Alphaproteobacteria; order Rhodobacterales; family Rhodobacteraceae; genus Meridianimarinicoccus; species Meridianimarinicoccus zhengii. Next base: position 93,626 of record NZ_QDFI01000006.1, on the reverse strand, counting down.
GCGCGCGGTGCGTTCGTCGGAAATCAGCCCCGACAGGCGGCCCGAGTTCAGCACCGCGCGCAGGGGCGCGATCTTTTCCGCGCCACCCGCGAGCGCGATGATCCGGTCGTTCCCGCCGGTGTCCAGAGACACGGCCAGCGTGCGCGCCGTGAGCGGGGTTTCGATCACCCGGCCCGCGGGGTCGAAGAAATGGCCCAGCATCTCGCCCACGCCGCCCACGTCGCGGATCGCCGCGATCTCGGACGCTTCGATCATGCCGGACGTGACAAGCTGCGTGTCCGCCTGCACGGTGCCGATACCTACGATCTTCAGCGGGGCATCCTGCGCCATGGCGAAGACCTCCGCCACACCGCGCTGCGCGAGCAGCACCTCGCGATCCTCGGCGGTGTTGGCGAAGAACGGCACCGGCATGACATAGGCGCGCGCACCGGTCTTCTCGGCCAGCAGGTGCATCACATCATGGGGGTTCGCGGCGAAATTGCGCGTCAGCCCCCCCAGCAGCGACACGAAGCTCAGCCCGTTGGTGGTCAGCCGCGGCATGGTGCGCACGGCCTCGGCCAGCGTGCGGCCATGGCCGATACCGATGGTCTGTTCCTCGCCGCCGTCGAGCCAGCGGCGCAAACGCGCGGCGCCGGCAAGCCCCAATGCGCGCAAGGGCAGGCCCGGTTCGTCGAGATCGGGCGCGATCTCGCAGGTCGTCAGACCGAACCGCGCCGTCAGCGCCTGTTCAAGCTCGATGCATTCGATGATGTCGCCTTCGATGCTGACCTTGACGGCACCATCGGCCACGGCGCGCGCGATCAGCCGGTGCGCCTTGACCGACGGCACGCCCAGCCGTTCGGCGACCTCGGCCTGCCGCAACCCGCCGACATAGTGCAGCCACGCCGCCCGGATCGACAGGGATTTTTCCGCGACTGCGGCCGCCGGGTCGCGCGCCATGTGCCGTGCCTTTCTTCATGTCCCGCCTGCCGCGTTCGGCGCGGGGCCTCGATCAGACCTTAAGGTCTTGCGCCCCGCTGTCGATATGCGGCGCCCAGAATGCGACGCTTTCGGCGATCTGGGGGATCACCTGACGGTCGTTGGGTTCGCGTTCCTTGAAGGACAGCTCCAGGCAGATCTCGTTGTCCGCCGCGCCGCCCTCGGCGAAGGCTGCCAGAAGCGGCGCAGGCTGGATCGCACCCTTGGCGTTGAATTCGGCGGTGAAGGGACGGTGGCCGGACTTGTCCATCATCGACTGCTTGATGTGGATGATCGGGCTGACGCGCGGCACCGCCCGTGCCCAGGCATAGGGGTCGGTGTCGTCCGGGTCGGGCGAGGTCACGTCGCCATGGTCGATATCGGCCATCATCCACATCGGGATCGCCATGTCGGCGGCCGTCAGCCTGTCCTGCAACGCCATGCAGGCGGCGATGGTTTCCCCGAATTCGCGCCCGACGCTCATGGGTTCCCAGAAGACGTAGTCCAGCCCCGCGGCTTTCGCGTGCTCCGCCACCTCGGCCCAGCAGTCGATGGCGATTTGCGTCAGATCTTCGCGCCGCTGCGGGTCGTCGTAGTCGCGGAAGGTGAAGATGGCGAACTGCGTTCCCACCGACGTGCCGCCCAGATCGCCGATGATATCCGCGAAGGTCTTGAACCAATCGACGTAATACCGGCGCACGTCCCTGTCAGGGTGGCCAAAATGGTTCAGCCGCCCGTAAGGCCCCGTCATGCCGGAGGTCACGCGCACCCCGGTGCGATCAAGCGCCGCCCCCATGGCCCGCGTCAGCCGCCGGATCACCGGGGCGGGCCAGCTTGGGTTGATGAATTCGTGCGTGAGTTGCAGGTCGCGGATGCGGATATCCCGCGCCACCGTGTCGATCAGGTCGTCCGGATCGGCGAAGCGGTTCACCAGCGGGTTGGTGTTGAGCGAAAGGGTCAGCGCCATGTCATGCCGCCTGCGCGTGGGCGCGGTCGAACCAGTCGGCAAAGGCCGCCTGTTCCGCGTCGCTCAGGTGCAACCGGTGCTTGGTGCGCCGCCACAGGATATCCTCCGCCGTCCGCGCCCATTCGTGCTGGAGGAGGTAATTCACCTCGGCCTCGTAGAGGTTGCCGCCGAAATGCCGCCCCAGCCCGTCAAGGCTGTCGGCCCCGCCCGCGATCATGTCGATCCGCGTGCCGTAGAGCCGCCCATAATGCTGGCGCAGCGCGCGCGGCATCCACGGGTAATCCTGCTTGATGCGGTTGCGGAACGCCTCGTAATCGGCCTTCTTCATGTCGCCGCCGGGCAGGGCCGCCTTGTGGGTCCAGTCCTTCTTCATGCCGGGGAAGAATTTCGCGATCCGGTGCATCCCGCGTTCGGCCAGTTCGCGGAACGTCGTGATCTTGCCGCCGAAGATGTTCAACAGCGGCGCGCCCCCGGTCTCGTCCAGGTCGAATACGTAATCGCGCGTCACCGCCGACGGGTTGCCCTGCCCGTCGTCGAACAGCGGGCGCACGCCCGAGAAGGTGGTCAGCACGTCGTCGCGGGTCAGTTCCTCCTTGAAGTAGCGGTTCACGGCGTCGATCAGATACTGGACCTCGGACTCGTCCGCGGTCACGTCCTCGGCCCGGCCTTCATAGGCGATGTCGGTCGTGCCGATCAGCGCCTTGTCGCGTTCATAGGGATTGATGAAGATCACCCGCTTGTCGTGGTTCTGCACGAGATACGCGTTCTCGCCCTTCCAGAACTTCGGCACGATGATGTGGCTGCCCTTCACGAGCCGCACATTGCGGGTGGAGTTGGACCCCGCTACCCGTGTCACCACGTCCGTCACCCACGGTCCGGCGGCGTTCACCAGCACTTTCGGCTCGAACACCCGCGTCTCGCCGGTCAGGCTGTCTGTCGTCGTCACGCGCCATTTGCCATCCTCGCGCCGGGCGGACGTGCAGGGCGACCGGGTCAGAACCGTCGCGCCCCGCTCCGCCGCGTCCACCGCGTTCAGGATCACCAGCCGCGCATCGTCCACCCAGCAGTCGGAATACTCGAACCCGCGGGTATACTTGTCCTTGATCGCGGCACCCTCGGGATCGCGGCGCAGGTCGAGCGTTCGGGTACCCGGCAGCTTTTTGCGCCCCCCGAGATTGTCGTACAGGAACAGCCCCAGCCGCACGAGCCACGCAGGTCGGTCCATCGGCGAATGGGGCAGCACGAAGCGCATGGGCCAGATGATGTGTGGCGCGTTGCGCATCAGGATTTCGCGTTCGATCAGCGCCTCCCGCACCAGCCGGAATTCGTAGTATTCGAGATAGCGCAGCCCGCCATGCACCAGCTTGCCCGAGCGCGAGGACGTGCCCTCGGCCAGGTCGTCCTTTTCGGCGAGCACCACGCTCAGCCCCCGCCCGGCGGCGTCGCGGGCGATGCCGGCCCCGTTGATGCCCCCGCCGATCACGAAAAGATCGACCTTCTGGATATCCGTCATGTTCTCGCTCCTTTGGCAGGGATGTCGCCCCAGGCGGGCGCCAGCACCGTGCGCGTTGCGCGGTATGTCGTGAAAAGACTGTCATAGACCGGGACAAGGCTTGTGTCGGGCGGCTCCGGCGGGGCCAGCAGCGGCGTGGTCCATTCGGCGATGCAGGCATCCATGTCCGGATAGGCGCCGATGGCGACCGCGGCCATCATGGCGCAGCCCGCCGCACCGGCCTCTTCTCGCGCCGAGATCCGTACGGGGGTGTCGAGCGCTGCCGACAGAACCCGGCGCAGGGCCGCGGACCGTGCCGCCCCGCCGGTCAGGCGCAGCTCGCGCGGCATGTCGCCCATCGCGGAATAGCAATCGCGCGCGGCCATCCCCAGCCCTTCGATCACGGCGCGCACGAGGTCCGGAAAGCGGTGGGTGGCGTTCAGGCCGATCAGGCTTGCGCGGGCACGGGCATCGACGAAGGGGCCACGTTCGCCCGCCTCGGAAATATAGGGATGATAGACCAGCGCGCCGGGGCGCGAGCGGTCCATCCACCCGTCGATCCGCGCCACCAGTTCGGCATGGGTCACGCTGCCGCCGGTATCGTCCACCAGATCCGCCGCCAGCGCCAACAGCCAATCGAGGTTCAGCGTCGCGGCCATGTTGGTCTGCACCTGCGTGACCAGACCGGGCACGGGCAGGCAGATCACGTAGCCGGTGCCTTCGGCGTTCAGGTGCACCGCATCCGCCGGCACCGCGCGCATGTGCACGCCTGTCGATCCCACGGTAGAACAGGCCGCACCCGCATCGCCCGTATGCACCCCGGCCCCGAGCGCGGTCATCACCATGTCCACGTAGCCCAGCGATACCGGCGTGCCCGCACGCAAGCCCGTCGCCGCTGCGGCCTCCGCCGTCAGCGGGAAGGTGTCCGTCGTGCCATCGACGATCTCGGGCAGCAGGTGGCGGCGATGGGTCAGCCCCAGCGCGCCGATCACCGTGTCGCTATACGTCCGCGCGCGGAAATCGCCGAAGGTGAAGCTGGCTTCGGACGGGTCGGTCGCGCGCATGCCGGTCAGGTTCAGGAACAGCCAGTCCTTGCAATGCAGCGCCACCTCTGCCCGGTCCAGAAGGTCGGGGTGATGGGCATCCATATGGGCCATCTGGCTCCCCTGCTGGCAGGTGTTCAGCCCGGTTCCCGTGGCTTCGAACCGCGCGCGTTCGTCCGGCCCTGCGGCCAGCCGCGACACGGTCGGGGCGGCGCGGGCATCGAGCCAGAGCCAGGCATCCGTGACCGGCGCGTTGCCGGCCCCCACCAGCCAAGACCCATCCCCCTGCCCGGTCAGCGCCACTGCGGCGGTCCGGCCCGCAAGCCCGTCGATTCGGTCGCCAAGCGCGCGCAGCGCCGCGACGCAATCGGCCCATGTCCGGCTGAGGGATTGCGTGGCCGATCCGTCCGCGCCTTGCGTGTAGACGTTGCGCACAGCCGCCGAATCGACTTGCCGCCCCGCCAGATCGAACGCCACGGCCTTGATGACCGATGTCCCGGCATCGACCCCGATGATCAGGTCAGCGGACATGGTGCGATTTTGCCTTTGCGGACGCGGTGCAACGCTGTGTCACGACGTGATCTCCCTCCCCGTGCCGCAACGCCTGTTGCCCGGCGGTTCCTGCGCGGCTGATGACCGAAACCTAGCACAAAAAATCCGGCTGTCTGTATTTTTTTGCAGACAGCGCATTTTTTTTCGTCTAGCGTCTGGGAAACGATGGATGCCAACTCGGGGAGGAGGAGCCCCGGAAAGGCACCAGGCAGGACAGGACGCATCGGAACCGGCGCAGCGCCGATCACGACGCAAGGGGGGGACCAGATGACCGAGACCAGCACCGCGCCCGCTCGACGTGCCGGACCGTCGCGCCGCAACGCGATCGTCGGCCTTGCTGCCGCGGCGCTTGTCGCCGCGATCGCGTTCGACACCACCGTCGTGCGCATCGGGTCCGACGCCGACCTGCGCGAGCAGGCCTTCGATCCCGATGCCTACGGTCGCGACCAGTTCCCGCGCATCCGCGATGTCGTGATCGCGCGAGCCGCCGACGCCCCGGCCCTGGCCGAAAAGCTGGACACGGACAAGACTGCCGCGATCGCCGATCATGGCCGGATGGCCGGGGCGTTTCCGGTGCTTGCCGTGTCCTTCAGCGGCACGGTCGGCGACGGCACATCGGGGATCTTCGGCGTGGACGTGCCGGGCATGCCCGACGGCGTGTCGATCAGGGTGCAGACCGGCCCGGCGATCAACGGCACCGAGTTGCGGGATATCCCCGGCGACATCGTCTTCGGCGATTTCACTAATCAGATCGAGTACCAGGATGCCGGCGCGGGCATCAACCGCGCCATGGCGGCCGCAACGCTCGACGGTCTCGACCGCGACGCGCTGCCGGGCAAGACCGTGTCGGTGACGGGCGTCTTCACGCTCATCAACCCGGCAAGCTGGCTCGTGACCCCCGTGACGTTCGAGGTGCAGCCATGAAGGCCCCGGTGACGGATGAAACCCCCACCGACCGCCCCGACCTGGGCGAGGTCGTTCTGGCAGCGCGCAACGTGGCCAAGTCCTTCGGCGCGGTCCACGCGCTCAAGGGCGTGAATTTCGACGTGCATCGCGGGCAGGTCACGACGCTGTTCGGCGAGAACGGCGCGGGCAAGTCCACGCTGATGAAAATCCTGTCAGGCGTGCAGCGCCCCTCCAGCGGCGCGCTGATCCTCGACGGGCAGCCGATCGAACTGCACTCGACCGTGGACGCCCAGAACCGCGGGATTTCAATCATCCACCAGGAACTCAGCCTCGCGCCGAACATGAACGTGCGCGACAACATCTTTCTCGGGCGCGAGATCATGGGTCGCGGCGGCGTGGACTATGCCGAGGAGGAACGCCGCACCCGCGCCCTGATGCGCGAACTGGAAGAGGACATCGACCCGCTGACACCGGTGGAAGACCTGCGCCTTGGCCAGCAGCAGGTTGTGGAGATCGCCCGCGCGCTGTCGGTCAATTCGCGCATCCTCATCATGGACGAACCCACGTCGGCGCTGTCCGCGTCCGAAGTGGAGGTGCTGTTCAAGGTGATCCGCGACCTGAAGGCTCGTGGCGTGTCCATCGTCTATATCTCGCATCACCTCGAAGAGGCGCTGACGATTACCGACCATGCCGTGGTGCTGCGCGACGGGAACATGACCGCCTATGCCCCGCGCGCCGAGATCGATCTGGAATGGATCGTGCGCAACATGGTGGGCGAGAATTTCGACCTTGGCAGTCCGCCCACCGGATACGACATGGGCGTGCCCGCGCTGGAACTGCGCGGGCTGAGCGTGGGTGCAGCGTCCGGGTCCGGGGTCGCGGTCGACCGGCTCGACCTGACCGTGCGCGCGGGGGAGATCGTTTGCATCTACGGGCTGATGGGCGCCGGGCGCACGGAAATGATGGAATGCGCCGCGGGCCGCCTGCCCGCCCTCGAAGGGCAGGTGCTGCTCCATGGGCAGGACGTGGGCCACATGACCATCGCGCAGCGCATCGCCGCGGGGCTCGTGCTCGTGCCCGAGGACCGGCAGCGCGACGGGCTGGTGCAGACGATGACGGTGGGGCGCAACCTGTCGCTCGCGTCCATCGGCAACTTCACGCGCGGACTGTTCACCAACCGCAGCGACGAGGCTGCGATCATCGACCGGTCGATCCGCGAGGTGACGGTAAAGACCGACGGACCGGACGCGCCCATCGGGTCGCTGTCGGGCGGCAACCAGCAGAAGGTCGTGATCGGCAAGATGCTGGCCACCAAGCCGTCCGTGGTGCTGCTGGACGAACCGTCGCGCGGCATCGACATCGGCGCCAAGGCGGAGGTGTTCCGCATCCTCGCCGAGCACGCACGCGACGGGATGGCCGTGGTCTATACCACGTCCGAAGTGAACGAATGCCTGTCCATCGCGCACCGCGTCATCGTGATGCGGCGCGGCCGGATCTCGGCCGAGTTCACGCAGGACCTAACGAAAGAAGCGATCATGGCCGCCTCTGGCGAAAGCCTGGTTGCCTGACACCTTTGGGGGGACACCACAATGTCTGACGGCACGAACACCGCCGCGGCGAAGGGCAACGGGGGCCGCGATCTGAACATCGTGCACCTGCTGCTGGAAGGGCGCGCCTTCTTCGCGCTGATTGCCATCATCATCATCTTCTCGCTCCTGTCGCCGAACTATCTGTCCGTGGCAAATTTCCTGACGATGACATCGCAAGTCGCCATCTTCGGGCTGTTGGCGACGGGGATGCTCCTGGTGATCCTGTCGGGCGGGATCGACCTGTCCGTCGGGTCCACCCTTGCGCTGTGCGGCGTTTTCGCGGGATTCCTGATGCAGGGGGTCGAGCTGACCGCGCTTGGCGTGATCCTTTACCTGCCGGTCTGGGCCGTCGTGGTCTGCACGCTGGCGATGGGCGCGCTTGTGGGGATCGTGAACGGCGTTCTTGTCGCGTTTCTCAAGGTACCGGCCTTCGTGGCGACGTTGGGCACGCTCTATGTCGCGCGCGGCTTGGCACTGCTGATGACAAACGGGCTGACGTTCAACAACCTGTCGGGCGACCCAAGCTTCGGCAATACCGGTTTCGAATGGCTGGGGTTCAACCGGCTGTGGGGTGTGCCGATCAGCATCTTCGTGCTGGCGGCCACGGCCATCGCAGTGCACCTGCTGCTGTCGCGCGCGCCGTTCGGACGGTGGCTCTATTCCACGGGCGGCAATGCGCGCGCCGCGGAACTGTCGGGCGTGCCGGTCAAGACGGTGCAGGTCTGGGTCTATGTCCTGTCGGGCATGTGCGCGGCCATCGCGGGGTTGGTGCTCAGCTCGCAGCTGACATCCGCCGGACCGACCGCAGGCACCACCTATGAACTGACGGCCATCGCGGCTGTCGTCGTGGGCGGCGCGTCGCTGATGGGCGGACGCGGGACCGTTCAGGGCACGCTGCTGGGGGCGTTCGTGATCGTCTATCTGGGCGCAGGACTCGTGATCGTCGGCGTGTCGTCCTACTGGCAGACCGTCTTCACCGGTGCGGTGATCGTCCTCGCCGTGATGCTCAATTCCATCCAATACGGGGGCAAGGGTCGCAAGACCTGATCCCCACCCCATTCGCGGAAGAACAGGCGAGATACGCCTGACGCGGACACCGCCGGGTTCCGGCACAACAGACCAAGGGAGAGACACACCATGTTCACACTGACCAGACGCGCGCTTTTCGCGGCCGCCGCATCGCTGCCGCTGATGGCGGGCTCGGCCTGGGCCGAGGGCCTGATCTCGATCATCGTCAATGACCCGGCGAACCCCTACTGGTTCACCGAAGGCGAGGTCGCCAAGGCCACGGCGGAAGAACTGGGCTACGAGGCCAACGTCTCCGCCCATCGGGGCGACACCAACACGGAATCGAACCTGATCGACGCCGCCATCACCAACGGCGCCAAGGCGATCATCCTCGACCCCGCGAATGCGGACGGGTCGGTGGGCGTGGTGCGCCGCGCGACCGAAGCGGGCATCCCCGTGTTCCTTGTCAACGCCGAGATCAACGAGGCGGGCATCGCCGTCGCACAGCTCGTGTCGAACAACGCGCAGGGCGCGGCCCTGGGTGCCATCACCTGGCAGCAGCTCGTGGGAGACGAGGCGAAGTATGTCGAATTCTTCGGCAACCCGTCCGACAACAACGCCGCAACCCGGTCGAACGGCTACAACACCGTTCTCAGCCAGTATCCCGGCCTTGAAAAGGTCGCGCAGGAAGTGGCCAACTGGGACCGCACCCAGGGCTACAACCGTATGCAGTCGATCATGCAGGCCAACCCGGAGATCGACGCAGTCATTTCCGGCAATGATGAAATGGCTCTGGGAGCGATCGCCGCGCTGAAGGAAGCCGGGCGTCTCGACGGCGTCATCATCGGCGGCTTCGACGGGTCGCCCGACGCGGTGGACGCCGTGAAGGCGGGCGAGATGGCCTATACCGTGCTTCAGCCCGTCGCCGTCTTCTCGCGCGAGGCGGTGATCCAGGCGGATCACTACATCAAGAACGGCACACCGATGGTCGAACAGGAAAAGCAGCTTTTCGACTGCCTGCTGATCACCCCGGACAACGTGGCGAACTACACCGCACCCTTCACCCTGTCCCAGTAAGGTCACACACGAACCCATGACGGGGGCGCTGTTCCGGCAGCGCCCCTTTTCGTGTGCGGTGCGGGGACTGGCTTGGCCCGAACCGCCGCATATAGCAGATGACAAGCGCGGCTGACATTTGTAGGGTGCCGGTGATTTACGAGATATGCGAGGGACGCGATGCACAACGCTAAGACCACGGCAGAGGTAGCCGCGGGCATCCGCAAGCGGGTGTTCGTCCACGCGATGCGCAACAATGGCGGGTATCTCAGCCAGGCCTGTTCGGCCGCCGAACAACTGGCTTTCCTGTATAACGAGGCGCTGACGCTGGGTGCGCCGACCCTGCCGCCCGTGCCGCCCCCCTTCGGCGGCGTGCCCGCCGCGGACAACCCCGATTACGTCACCGGCGCGGGCTATAACGGCCCCGCCGCGCCCGATTACGACCGGCTGTTCATCGCACCCGCCCATTATGCGCTCGTGGCCTATGCCACGCTGGTGGAGGTCGGGCGGATGGACGACGCCGGTCTGGAGATGTTCAATCTTGACGGGTCGTCGGTCGAAATGATCGGCGCGGAACACTCGCCGGGGATGGAGGTGCATAACGGCACGCTCGGAATCGGGCTGTCGACCGCCGCCGGGCTGGCCTGGGGCCGCAAGCGGCGCAGCGAGGCCGGGCAGGTCTGCGTGTTCATGTCCGACGGCGAGGTGCAGGAAGGCCAGACATGGGAGGCCGTGCAGGCCGCCGCCCATCACCGGATCGACAACCTGTGGGCGCTGATGGACGTGAACGACCAGCAATGCGACGGCGCCATGGACAGCGTGATGGAGGTGCGCGACATCGCCGCCAAGTTCCGCGATTTCGGGGCCGTCTGCGTGGAGGTGGACGCCCACGACCTGGACGCCCTGCGCGAAGCCAGGGCCACGCCGCATCCCGGCGCACCGCTCATCATCCTCGCGCGATCCTCGCCGACGCAAGGCATGTCGTTCCTGCAACGGCGGTTCCCCCGGCTGCACTACGTCCGCTTCAAGTCCGACGACGAGCGGGCGGAAATGAATGCATCCATCGCGGCGGAGCTGGGGATCGACCCGGTGGACCTGACTTCGGAGGCGCACTGACATGGTCGAGATCGTGAACCGCCCCTATGCGTCGGCCTTTGAGGCGCATGCGCTCGCCAACCCCGACGTGCTGTGCCTGTCCGCCGATCTGACATCGTCCTGCGAAATCGACGGGTTCCGCGACCGCCACCCGGACCGCTTCCTGTCGCTGGGCATGGCCGAACAGAACATGATGAGCTTCGCCGGGGGTCTCGGGATGGCGGGCTACCGGCCCTTCCTGCATTCCTTCGGTGTGTTCCTCTATCGCCGTCCCTATGACCAGTTGATCGCATCGGTGGCCTATCCAAGGCGCAAGGTGCGACTGATGGGGTTCCTGCCCGGCATCACCACGCCCGGCGGCATGACCCACCAGGCGATCGAGGACGTGGCCGTGATGCGGTCGATCCCCAACATGACGATCCTGGAAACCGGCGACGCGACCGAGGTGGAAAGCATCTGTGCTGCCGCCGACAGCATCGACGGTCCGGTCTATTGCCGCGTGCTGCGCGGGGCCATTCCGCGCCTGTTCGACACGCCCATCGCGGTCGGCGAAATGCGCGAACTGGCGTCGGGTAGCGACGTGTTGGTCGTCACCTCGGGCATCGCCACAGAAGAAGCCTTGCGCTGCCGCGCCGCGCTGGCCGGGGCGGGCGTGTCGATCCGGCATCTGCACATCCATACGATCAAGCCCTTCGACCGTGGCGCACTCCTGGACCATATCGGCAGCGTCACCAAGGGCGTCGTCGTTCTGGAAAACCACCTGATCGACGGGGGCGTCGGGTCGCTCGTGGCCGAGATCATGGCCGAGGCCGGGGCCGGCAAGCGGCTGGTGCGGCTCGGGCTGCGGGACACGTTCGCCCATGGCGGGTCGCGCGCCTATCTGATGAAGCATTACGGGCTGGACGCGACGGCGCTTCTGGCGGGGATCGAGGACCTGCTGGGCGCGAAGACCGGCATCGCCGAAGAAGACCTTGCCACCGCAAGGGTCGATGCGGTCCACTCCGCCGTGAAGGCCGAGGCGCTGTGATGGCCGGGGGCGACCGTATCCGCGTGACCTACCGGATCATGGCCAGCGATCTGGCAGAGGCCCGCACCCGCGCCCATGGCATCGCGTTGGAACAGACCGTGGAGGTACCCGACGACGTGGTGCCCGACGGCTTCATCCGCGACGAGATCGTGGGCCGGATCGAACGGCTGGAACCGGACAAGGGCGCGTTCGAGGCCGTGATCTCCTATTCGCCGGACAGCGCGGGGTCCGAGGTCATCCAACTCATCAACGTGATCTTCGGCAATTCGTCGATGCAGGCGGGGATACGGGTGACCGCCATCGACACCGCCGCCATGTCCGACCGCCTGCCGGGGCCACGTTTCGGGATCGATGGGGTCCGGGCGCGCACGGGTCGCGCGCGCGGCGGTCTGATCGCGCCGGTCATCAAGCCGCAGGGGTCGTCCCATGCGGATCTTGCGCGGATCGCGGCGCGCTGCGTGGCGGGCGGGGCCGATATCATCAAGGAAGACCACGGGCTTGCCAACCAGCCCATGGCCCCGTTCGAGGATCGCCTGCGCGCCGTGGCCGACGCGGTGGGCGACGCGAATGCGCGCCACGGCGGGCGCACGATGTATATCGCCAATGTGACCGGTCGCGGCGGCGACCCGATCGCCGATGCCCACCGCGCCAAGGAACTGGGTGCCACCGGTGTGCTGCTGATGCCGGGGCTGCTCGGGTTCCAGACGGTGCAGGCGCTGGCGGGCGATCCCGCGTTCGACCTGCCGATCATGGCGCATCCGGCCTTCAGCGGGGCGTTCGTCCAGTCGCCCGATTTCGGGATCGCGCACGGGGTGATGTATGGCGCGCTGCAGCGGGCCACGGGTACCGATATCTCTATTTTTCCGAATGTCGGCGGGCGGTTCGGCTTCACCGAAGCGGATTGCCATGCCATCGCCGATGCCTGCCGCACGCCGCGGGGGCACGGCCACTCCATCATGCCATCGCCCGGCGGGGGCATGAGCGTGGACCGCGCCGCCGACATGGCGGCGATGTACGGCGATGACGTGGTCTACCTGCTCGGCGGAAGCATCCTTCGCGAAGGCGACCGGATCGGCGACGCCGTTGCGGAAATGCGCCGGGCGCTGGACACCGCGGCGGGTTAGTCCGGAAACACAACGCCCATCCGCAGGATGAAGCAGCCGAAGGGCCGGTCCTCGGAGCACGCCACCACCGCGAAGGCCGTTTTCGCATGGGCATAGAACGCCTGCCGTTCGAGGCTGCGCAGATGTGCACCCGACGGGGCGGCCTTTTCGAGGACGGCGAAGGTGTCGGCATGGACCGAATCCACCCGGTCCGGTTCCCCGTCCACCTCCATCCGTAGCGCGCCGTAATCGGTGAAATTGTCGATGGGCATGAGCGTCGTGATCAGCGCCACCGCGTCGGGCGCGTCGAACCCCGGCAGCCGGATCACGTCGGGCAGGACGCAATGCGCCGCCGTGGAGGCCGCGGGAAAGTTGCGGTCGGCGATCACGATCTCGTCGCCATGCCCCAGCCGGATCAAGCAGTCCATCAGCTCGGGCGTGATCCGCGGATCGATGGTCTTCAGCATGTTGTCTCCTCCCGGGGTCGGGGCCGCGCCGTGGCGGCCCCGGACAGGCTCAGCGCGGCGGCAGCGGCATCCAGTCGGTCATGGCCACGTCCGCATGGGCGAACTGCGGCAGTCTTTCCGACAGGGTTTCCATGTTGGTGATGTCCATGTCGTTCAGCATCGCTTGTGTGATGAGCGTCGGCGGCACGACCACCTGCGCACCCGGATCGCCCCCCGCCAGCATGATTGCCAGCGCGCGCACCGACACCTCCCCCACCACGGCGGGATTGGTGGCGACGGTCGCCTTCCATGCGCTGTCGGGTTCGCGCATCGCGGCGATGTCTGCGGTGGACACGTCGGCCGAATAGATCGAAATGTCCGGGGTCAGCCCCGCCTCGTCCACGGCGATCTTCACCCCCTTGGCGAATTCGTTGTAGGGCGCGAAGAACACGCTGATCGTCGGGTTCGCCTGCAGCACCGACCGCGCCTGGTTGGCGTTGGAGTTGGCGATCGGGTTGTCGAGCGTGCCCATCTGCGCGACCTCGCGGATACCGGGATTGGCGGCCTTGATGTCCTCCCACGCGGCATGGCGACGGTCGAGCGGTGCGATGCCGGGGACGTAGACGTACCCCGCATCCCATTCGGTGCCGTTGTCGCGGATCGCCTGTTCCAGCGCGAGTTCCCCAAGCAGGTAATCGGACTGTTCGATCTGCGGGATCGCGGCGTTTTCAACGTTCACGTCGAAGGCGACGACCTTGATGCCGGCATCCACGGCGCGTTGTGCCGCCTCGCGCATGGACTCGGTCAGGCCGTGCTGGATGATGATGCCGTCCACGCCAAGGGCGATGGCCTGGTCCACCATGTCGGCCTGCAACGCCGCGTCCTGGCGGCTGTCGAAGATCCGCAGATCGACCCCGAGCGCCTCGGCCTGCCGTTCGACGCCGGACAGGTAGGCCTGGAAGAAATCCCCGGTGGACAGGTACCGCACCAGCGCGATGCGGACCTCGCCCGGGTCGTCGAAGGGCGGCGGCATGTCCTGCGCCGTGGCTATGCCACCCGTGGCAGCCGTGAACGCGGCGGCGATCAGCCCCAGCGCGGTCCTGCGTGTCGTTCTTGTCATGGTGTCCTCCCCTTGGTTCCTGTTCAGCCGCCACCGCGGGCGCGGCGGGCCGACAGCGCGAAGGTAAAGACCAGCGCGACCACCAGCACGGCGCCCTTGATGAAATCCTGCGTGTAATAGGGCGCGTTCATCATCGTGAGGCCCTGCAGCAGGATCCCCACGAAGAGCGCGCCCATGGCCGTCCCGAAGGCGTTGGGCTTTGCCGCGCCCAGCACCGCGAAACCGATCAGCGCCGCGGCCACGGCATCTAGCAGCAGGTTGGTACCCGAAGCTATATCCCCCCGGCCCAGCCGCGCCGCCAGCAAAAGGCCCCCGACCGACGCCAGCACACCCGAGATCGCGTAGGCCAGCACCTTGTAGCCGTTGACGTTCGTTCCGGTCAGCGCGGCAGCGCGGGCGTTCGATCCCACCGCGTACATCAAACGTCCGTGACGCGTCAGTTCCAGAAAGCACCACACCAGCACGCCGATCACGATCAGGAACACCACCGGCGCCGGGACCAGATCGTCGAGAAACAAGTCGAACCGGTGCCGCCCCATCGTCAGGAAGGCAGGCGAAAACGCGCCCGCCGCCGTCTCGCCATCGGGCAGGGTCATGCCGACGGAAATCGACCGCCCCTCGGTCGGGATGCGTTGCAGGCCCACCAGCAGGAACATCATGCCCAGCGTGGCCAGAAGGTCCGGCACCTTGAAGCGCACGATCAGGATGCCGTTCACGACCCCGATCAGCGCGCCCATGACAAGGCAGGCAAGGATGGTGGCCCCCGCGCCCTGTTCCAGCACCACCATCATGTAGGCCGCGAGCATCATCGACGACGTGGCCACCGACCCGATGGACAGGTCGAACCCGCCCACCACCAGCGTGAAGGTCACCCCCAGCGCGAGGATGCCGGTGATCGCCACCGACTGAAAGATGAACACGGCGGATCGCGGCCCGGCGAACCCCTCGGCGAAGACCGAGAAAAACAGGACAAGCCCCGCCAGCAGAAGGAGAAACCCGTAGCGGATCGCCAGATCCAGAGCGACGCGCCCGCCCTGCCCCGTTGCGCGCGTTGAAGCAGTTGTCTTGTCGGCCTCGACGGTCATGCGGCTTGTCCTTCGGCTGCGCTGCCGGTGACCGCGGACAGGATCGCACCCACGTCAACGTCGCGGTTGACAAATTCGGCGGTCACGGCGTGGTCGTGCATCACGACGATGCGGTCGGCGATCTCGAACGCCTCGTCGAGTTCCGCCACGCAGACCAGCGTCGCGCGCCCCTGCGCCGTGCGGCGCACCTTGGCGCCGATATCGCGGCGCGACCGGATATCCACGCCCTGAAACGGCTCGTCCAGCACCAGAAACCGGCACGCCTGCGACAACCAGCGCGCCAGCATCACCTTTTGCTGGTTGCCGCCCGACAGGCTGAGGATGGCGTCACGGTCCGAGCGGCACACGATGTCCAGCGCCGCGATCAGATCCTGCGCCTGCGCGCGTTCCTGCCCGCGCGACACCACCGACAGTGTGGACACCGCGCCGAGAAACGGTACGGAAATGTTCCGCGCGATGTCGAAGCCGGGCACCACGGCGTTGCTGGCGCGGTCCTTGGCGGACATGAACACCCCCGCCCGGATCGCCGCCGCCGGGCTGCGCGGGGTATGGGGCGCGCCATCCAGCCGGATCGCACCACCCGCGGGCCGGTGCAGCCCGAACAGCGCCAGCGCCAGCGCGGTCTTGCCACTACCCAGCAGGCCGGTAACCGCGACCACCTCGTTCTCGCGCAGGGTCAGGTCGAATGGCCGGGCGCCCGCGCGCAGCCGCAGGCCGGTCATCTCCACCACTGCCCGCCCCGGCTGGGCCATGGTCAGGTCCGCATCCGTCAGCCCGTGGCCCAGCATGGCGTTGACGGCACCTTCGTAATCCAGCGCGTCCCCCTCGAACACGCCCGCGATTTCGCCGTCACGCATGGACACGATCCGGTCGGCGATGCGGCGGATGTCGGACATGCGGTGCGAGATATAGAGCACGGCCACCCCGCGGGCCTTGAGCCTGTCGATCAGCGCGAACAGCCGCTCGGCCTCAAGCGCGGACAGCGACGATGTGGGTTCGTCGAGGATCAGCAGCGAAGGTTCGTGCGACATGGCCCGCGCGATGGCGATGAGCTGCCGGTCCGCCACGCCAAGCTGCGCCACCGGCGTCCGTACATCGATATCAAACCCCATGCGCGCGGCGATCCCGCGCGCCTCTGCCAGCAGACCGCCGCGGCGCAGGAAAAATCCGTAGCCCGGCTCGGCCAGACGGTCGATCATCAGGTTCGACGCCACGTCCAGATCCGGGATCACCCCGTCATCGATGGACTGGTGCACGGTGACCACGCCGCCGCGGATCGCCTCGGCGGGCGTGGCGGGCGCGAAATCCCGGCCCGCGATCTCGATCCGGCCACCATCGCTTGCATGGACGCCGGACAGGATCTTCACCAGCGTGGACTTGCCCGCCCCGTTCGCGCCCATCAACGCCGTGACCTGCCCCGCCGGCAGATCGAGGTCGAGTCCGCGCAGCACGAGGTTGTCCCCGAACGCCTTCGTCAGTCCGGTCATGCGGCAGAAACTGCGATCCATGGTGCCTCCCCTGCGGCGGAGCAAAGCAAGCGACCCAACAAAAGTCAACTGTGATTGACAAATGGCGCCAGCCGCTTCTACCCTTGCGCAGGTGGCATGGCCGCGCGCCCGCAGACGGAGACACCCGTGAGCGATTACGAACCCTTGACCCCGGACACGCTGCCTGCGCGGCTGGGCGGTCTGGCCACCATGGCCGACGCGGTGGGCGGCGCGCCAGAGACATGGCGCGTGGCCGAGGTGGGCGACGGCAACCTGAACCTCGTGTTCATCGTCGAAGGCAGCTCAGGGTCGGTGATCGTCAAGCAGGCGCTGCCCTATGTGCGGCTGGTGGGCGACAGCTGGCCCCTGCCGCTCAAGCGCGCGTGGTTCGAATACAACGCCCTCATCCGGCAGGACGCCGTCGATCCGGGCGTCGTGCCGGCCGTGCTGCATTTCGACCGCGATCAGGCGCTGATCGTGATGGAACGGCTGCATCCGCATATCATCCTGCGCGGCCAGACAATGGCCGGGCGCCGCGTCGCGGGGCTGGGGCAGGTGATGGGCCGGTTCTGTGCGCGCACCGCGTTTCGCTGTTCCGACCTCGCCATGAACCCCGCCACGAAGAAGGCCGATGTGGCGCTGTTCACGGGCAATGTGGAGCTGTGCGACATCACCGAGAACCTCGTGTTCACGGACCCCTATTTCGACGCGCCCATGAACCGGCACACGACCCCGCAGCTCGATGGCGTGGTCGCCGACCTGCGCGCCGACGCGGCGCTGAAGGTCGAAGCGCAGCACCTCAAGCGCGCCTTCACCGCGCGGGCCGAAACGCTCTGCCATGGCGACCTGCACGCGGGATCGATCATGGTGACGGATGACAAGGTGCGCGTGATCGACCCGGAATTTGCATTCTACGGGCCAATGGGCTTCGATATCGGGATGCTCGTGGGCAACTACCTGATGGCGCATCAGGCGATGCCCGCCCATATTTCCGATGCGGGGGCCTGCGCGGCCTATCAGGACTGGCTGCTCGATGTGATCCGCGAGACATGGGATGCGTTCTGCGAAGAGTTCCGCAGGCTTTGGTCGACGGAGCGGACAGGCATCCTCTATCCCGCAACGCTCTACGAGGACCAGGGCCACGTCGCGGCGTCAGATCGGGCGCGCGACGACCTGCTGGCCGAGATCTTCACCGATCTGCTGGGATTTGCCGGGGTGGAAATGCACCGGCGCATCCTCGGGCTTGCCCATGTGGCCGAGTTCGACAGCATCGAAGACCCGGACATCCGCGCCCCGCTGGAGGCGCGCAGCCTGCGGCTGGGGCGCGACCTTGTGCTGTCGCGGCGCAACATCACCACAATGGACGACGTGCTTGACATGGCGCGGGCACGGACAGCAGCGGAAGGGGACGAGGCATGAAGGTTGGCGACACCCATTACCGATCCATCTGGCGCGACGGCGCGACGGGTGACGTGCGCATCATCGACCAGCGCTGGCTGCCCCATGATTTTCCCATCGCCACGCTGGACAGCCTTGACGATTTCGCAACCGCGATCCGCGACATGTGGGTGCGCGGCGCGCCGCTGATCGGGGCGACGGCGGCGTATGGCATCGCCTGCGAAATGGCGCGCGACCCGTCCGACGCGGCGCTGGCGCGGGCTTACGATCTGCTGCACGCCACGCGCCCCACGGCGATCAATCTGCGGTGGGCGCTGGACGCGATGCGGGCGCTGCTGCGACCGCTGCCGCCCGGCGACCGGGCCGTGGCCGCCTTCGCCAAGGCCGCGGCGATCTGCGATGAAGACGTGGAGACGAACCGCCTGATCGGGGAACACGGGCTGGCCATCATCCGCGAGATCGCGGCGACGAAGGCGCCCGGAGAAGCAGTGAACATCCTGACCCATTGCAACGCGGGCTGGCTGGCGACGGTGGACTGGGGCACCGCCACGTCGCCAATGTATCACGCGCAGGCGGCGGGCATTCCCATCCATGTCTGGGTGGACGAAACCCGCCCCCGCAACCAGGGCGCGCAACTGACCGCGTGGGAAATGGCCGGTGCGGGCATCCCCCATCACCTGATCGTGGACAACGCGGGCGGGCACCTGATGCAGCACGGGCAGGTCGACATGGTGATCGTCGGCACCGACCGGACCACGGCGTCGGGCGACGTGTGCAACAAGATCGGGACGTATCTGAAGGCGCTCGCGGCCCATGACAACGGCGTGCCGTTCTACGTGGCGCTGCCGTCCTCGACCATCGACTGGACCGTATCGGACGGGCTGACCGAGATCCCGATCGAGGAACGCGCCGGGCGCGAGGTCACCCATGTCTATGGCCGCGACGACGACGGGACGGCGCGCTTCGTGCAGATCTCGCCCGACGGCACACCGGGCGGCAACCCGGCGTTCGACGTGACGCCCGCACGGCTCGTTTCCGGTCTGATCACCGAACGCGGCGTTGCCGCCGCCAGCCGCGACGGGCTGCTGGGCTTGTTCCCGGAGCGTCGCTCCACCGCCTGAGCGGATCACCGGGCCAGCGCGAGCATCCCCTCCGCTTGCGCGACCGAGGTGACGAGATGGGTGGCGTAACCGCCCCGGATCGCCGCCACCGCCGCCGTGATCCGCTCCGGCCCGGCGACGACCAGTATCCCTGCATCGCGGTCCCGCATCCGCGCAAGGTCCACCGCCATCATCCTGTCGTCGAGCGGCCCTTCGATATGCGCGCCCGCCCGGTCGATGAACCGCCCGCACAGCACGCCCACTGCGCCCTGCCCCAGGTACCATGCCAGATCCTGCCGCGTCGCCACGCCGGATGACACGACATGGCTGTCCTCGCCACAGGACCCAACCGCGAACAGGGTCTTGGTGAAGCTGTTGATCGCATCGAATTGTGCGGCGATCAGGTGCTCGGCCCGCAGCATCCGCGCGATCCGCGCCTCGGACAGGATCGCGGGGACATGCAGGTTGACGCAGGACGCCCCCAGCCTGTGGGCCACGTTCGAGGAACAGACATCCGCCGAAAACCCGTAGGGCGTGGCCATGGATCCCACCAGTTGCAGCACCGTCAGACCCGCGATGGGCCGGGGTTCAAGGGCTTCCGACAGGTCATAGATCGTCTTGCCCCACGCCACGCCAAGACGGTCGCCCGGGGCCAGCAGGCTGGGCAGCCAGTCCGCGGCCCCCCGCACGACCCGCGCGGCGATGTCAGCCGCGATTCCACCCTGGTCGGGCACCACGAAGGCGCCCGCCAGCCCGAAGGCGTCGCGCAGCGCCATGGCCAGCCTGTGCCCGGTAAATGCGTCATGGGAAAGCCGCACCTGCACATGGCCCCGTTCCCGCGCAAGCTGAAGGTAGTTGACCACCGTCGCCCGTGACACGTCGAGCCGCGCCGCGATCTCGGTCTGGTTCAGGCCGTTCTCATAATAGAGCCACGCGGTCTCGATGACGATGTCGTCACCCGTGACCTGGCGGGATGACCGCTGGGACCCTGTTGCCGGCATCGCATCCTCCGGATGGCAGTCTCGACAGGCGACAGGCAATCGTGACTTTTGTCAAGCCTGCCGAGACATAGCGTTCCGATGCCCGCCGTTCAGATCAGACCGTACTGACGGGACTTGTTGCGCAGGAAAGGCAGCCCGTTGCCCATCACCTCGTCCGCGCCGGACGCGACCGGACGCCACACGGACAGGCCGTGGGCGATCTCGGGCGGCATGTCGATGAAGCTTTCCATGGCCAGCCCGCCCCGGAAGCCAACGGCTTTCAGCGTGGCGAAGACCTCGTCCCAGGGCACGGTCCCGGCACCGGGCGTGCCGCGATCGGATTCCGACAGGTGGATGTAGCGCAGGTGCTCGCGCGCATCGAGGATCCCCTGGGCGATACCCTTTTCCTCGATATTCATGTGGTAGGTGTCGAGATGTACGAACAAGTTGTCGGCCCCGATCCGTTCGACCATCGCCACCGCCTGCCAGCCCGTGTTCAGCAGATGCGACTCGTAACGGTTCACCGGTTCGATCCCCAGCGACAGACCCAGAGATTTCGCATGGGCCGCGGCGGCGGTCAGTGCGCGGGCGACATTGTCCAGTTCGCCGGTCGTGGGCGGCTGCCCGCTGCGTTCGCCGATGCCGCCATAGATCACGCCGCTCAGCGCCTCCGCCCCGATGGCGGCCGCGGCATCGAGCGCGACGCGCAGGAAATCCACGGCGCCGTCGGGGTTGCGCGAGGCCCAGACCGCTTCCGGCAGGCCGAGCGAACAGACCGCGCGCATCCCCGCCGCCTCCAGCACCTTGCGGCTGTGCGTGGTGTCCACCGCGTCGGGGCGGAGAAGCGCGATTTCAAGGAAATCCATGCCGTGCAACACGGCCTGCGCCACCGCGCGCTCGCAGCCGTCCCTGTCCCAGCTCATGGTCCACATGCTCGTATGCACGCCGAAACCTTCCATCCTGTCCTCCTCTTCGTGTTTCAGATCCGGTCCAGCAGCGCCCGCGCCAGCGCCTCGTCGATCATCAGGCGATTGACGAAGCCCGCGCGCAGCACCGCCAGCGTGGCCGCGGCCTTGGTGATGCCCGCCGCGGTCACCAGCACGTCCATCGCGCCCATCTCGGCGGGCTTCACGCACGGCGTGCAGCGGTTGAGGGGCGTGTCCGCCACGGCGCCATCGGCGGTGAAGAACACCCCGCAGCAATCGCCGACCACGTTGTTGCGGCGTAGTTCGGCCATCTGTTCGGGGCTGAAGATGCCGCTTTCGAACAGGATCGCGCCGTCGCGGCATTCGCCCACGCTCATCAGCGCATGGCTGGCATGGCGCGCGACGTTGAGGGTTTCGCGCACCAGCCGCTGGTCGAGGATCGCGGCGCAGGCCGCTTCCGTGTCGGCGATGAAGGGCGCGGGCAGCAGCATCGCCCGGCCGCCTGTCTGGGCCGCCAGCCGCACGCAGACCACGCCGGGCGCGGTGCGGGTGGCATGGGTCACGGACCCCATCAGCGACACGAATGTCAGGTTGCGGTTCGACACGCCCGACAGGTTGTCGGCCATCGCGGACAGGGTGCGCCCCCAGCCAACGCCGATCACCAGCCGCTGGTCGGCAGACGCCACCCGCGCAAGGTAGTTCGCGGCGAGGATACCGACGGCGGTGCGTTCGTACTCCCCGTCGTCGGTGGGTGCGGGCACAGGGGCCACCTGCACCTCGCCCAACCCGAAGGTATCGGCCAGCCTGTCCGCCAGAGCCAGCGTGGCCGAGGTGCGATGTTCGACCGACACGCGCACCATGCCCTGCTCACGGGCATCCGTGAGCATCCGGTTCACCTTGAACCGCGAGATCCCCAGTCGGTCGCTCACCTGCTGCTGGCTGAGATTGCCAACGTAATACAGCCACGCCGCCTGCGCGATCTCGTCATCATGCCGTCGTCCGGTGGACATGTGGCTTCATGTCTCCCTACCGGTCCGGGATCGGCAGAAATCCCTTGACCGACTCTCCCCGCTGAATATGGTCAGGCTCACATAGGTGCAGGGCTTGCACAAGTGTTGCTCGTGCTGCCCCTTCAACGAAAGAGCACACCGGCCGCTGCCGGAACGTGCCTGACCAAGTCAGTGGCGCGCCATGCGGCCCCATGGGCAGCCGCGCGCCGGTTGCTCGGCGCGGCGCGATGGGCGTCGGCCTGAACGTCCCCGGACAACCGGGGCAAGGGAGGAAGATGATGAAGATGAAACAGTCCGTTTCGCTTCTGGCCATGGCCGCTGCGGCCAGCGTAGCGGCGGGGTCCGCCGTGGCGCAGGACGCCCCGTCGATCGCGACGGTGGTGAAGATCGCCGGCATCCAGTGGTTCAACCGCATGGAAGAGGGCGTGAACCAGTATGCCGCCGATACCGGCGCGAATGCGTTCCAGGTGGGTCCGGCGCAGGCCGATCCGCAACAGCAGGCCGCGCTGATCGAGGACATGATCGCGCAGGGCGTCGATGCGCTTGCCGTGGTGCCGATGTCGCCCGAGGCGCTGGAACCCGTGCTGGGCCGCGCGATGGAGGCGGGGATCACCGTCATCACCCACGAGGCCGCGGCACAGCAGAATACGATGTACGACATCGAGGCCTTCGTGAACGAGGATTTCGGCGCGAACCTGATGGAGCAACTGGCCACCTGTATGGGCGGCGAGGGCGAATATGCCGTCTTCGTCGGCTCGCTGACCAGCCAGACCCACAACCAGTGGGTGGACGGCGCCATCGCCTATCAGGAAGCCAATTACCCCAACATGACCATGGTGGGCGACAAGAACGAAACCTTCGACGACGCCCAGAACGCCTATGAGCGCGCGCAGGAGGTGCTGCGCGCCTTCCCGAACGTGAAGGGGATGCAAGGGTCGGCATCGACCGACGTGGCGGGCATCGGGCTGGCGATCGAGGAACGCGGGATGGAGGACGCGACCTGCGTCTTCGGCACCTCGCTGCCGTCGATTGCCGGCCAGTACATGGAAACCGGCGCCGTGGACGGCATCGGGTTCTGGGATCCGTCCGTCGCGGGCTACGCCATGAACAAGCTCGCACAGATGGTCATGGATGGCGAGGAAATCACCGACGGCATGGATCTCGGCCTGCCGGGCTATGAGAACGTCACGCTCGACGGCAAGGTGATCTATGGGCAGGCTTGGGTGAACGTGACCGCCGACAACATGGCCGATTATCCGTTCTGATCCTTGCGACGGCCAGCGGGGCTGCCACTGTGCCGCCCCGCCGGCTTGCCATGAAACCCCATGAAAAGACCTGATCCGATGGATGTGTCCGACCCCGGCGCCCCCGGCCCTCTCGTCGACATGACGGGTGTCACCAAGCGTTACGGCGGCGTGACCGCGCTCGAAGACGTGGATTTCCGCGTGACACCGGGCGAGGCCGTGTGTCTTGCCGGCGAGAACGGGTCGGGCAAGTCCACGCTGATCAAGATCCTGTCCGGGGTCGAACGGCCCACGGAGGGCGAGATCCGGATCGGCGGGCAGATGATGACCGGGCTCGATCCACGCCGCGCTGCCGCCGCGGGGGTGATGGTGATCTTCCAGGACTTTTCCCTTTTCCCGAACCTGACGGTCGCCGAGAACATCGCGCTCGCCCGCGACCTGACGGCCCATCGGCGGTTCTTCGACCGGCGCGCGGCGCGGGCGACGGCGCGGGCGGTTCTGGACCGGATCGGCGTGGACATCCCGCTGAACGCCCGGCTCGAATCCCTGCCCGTGGCGCACAAGCAACTGGTCGCGATCTGCCGCGCGCTGGCCTGTGACGCAAGGCTCATCATAATGGACGAGCCCACGACCGCCCTGACGGAGCGCGAGGTCCGACGGCTTCTGGGCATCATCCGCCTGCTGAAGGACGACGGCGTCGCCGTGGTCTTCGTCAGCCACAAACTGGCCGAAGTGCTGGAGGTCAGCGAGAAGGTCGTCGTGCTGCGCAATGGCCGCAAGGTGGCCGAGGGTCCGGCGGACAGGTTCGACGCAGCGTCCCTGACGCGGCACATGACCGGGCGCGACGTGCCCGAGGCGGCACCGGGCCCCTATCGCGGCGACGGCGAAACGTTGATGGCGGTGGACCGGTTGCACAAGGACGGCGCCTTCACCGATGTCAGTTTCGCGTTGCGCCGGGGTGAAGTGCTGGGCATCACCGGGCTTCTCGGCAGCGGCCGCACGTCGCTCGCCAAGGCACTGTTCGGACTGGTGCGGCCTGATGCGGGAACCATCACGGTGGACGGGCGCACCGTGCCGCTGGGCGACCCGATCGGCGCGGCCGAGGCACGGATCGGCTATGTCCCCGAGGACCGGTTGACCGAAGGGCTGTTTCTCGCGCAGTCGATCCTGCGCAACGTCGCCATCGGGCGACTTGATGTGCATGAGCGCCGCGGGTTCGTCGACCGTCGCGGATTGGAAAACGAAGCGCAGGACTGGCTCACGAAGCTCAAGGTCAAGGCGTCCTCCATCGCGGCCCCCGTGCAGTCCCTGTCGGGGGGCAACCAGCAGCGGGTCGTGCTGGCACGGTGGCTTGCGCGTGCGCCGCAGGTGCTGATCCTCAACGGACCGAGCGTCGGGGTGGACGTGGGTTCGAAATCCGAGATCCACGACATCATCCGCGATCTCGGCACACGCGGGCTGGGGGTGATCGTGATCTCCGATGACCTGCCCGAACTGATCGCCACCTGTCACCGCATTCTCGTGATGAAGGACGGCCGCATGGTGGACGAGATCGAGGCCGGCACCGTGACCGAGGACGAACTTTCCCACAGGCTCGCCTCATGACCGCACTTCTGGCTCGCAACGAAACGCTCGTCGCCGCGGTGATCGTGCTGTTCTGCATCGTGGCGGCGCTGTCCGACCCGAACTTCCTGAGCGTCACGACCCTGAGCGACCTGCTGCGCGCCTCCATAGTGCTGGGCATCCTCGCCATCGGGGCGATGCTGGTGCTGATCTCAGGCGGCATCGATGTCAGCTTCACCGCCGTGGCCGTGTCGGCCATGTACATCACCACCAAGGCCGCGCTGATCTTCTGGCCCGGCATGCCATGGCCGATGATCTTCGCGCTGTCGATCCTGATCGGCGCGGGACTGGGCGCGATCAACGGCGTATTCATCGCGGGTTTCGGCCTGCCCACGCTGATCGTGACGCTGGGGACGCTGTCCGTGTTCCGCGGGTTCCTGCTGACCTTCGTGGGATCGGACCGGATTTCCGCCCTGCCCCCGGACATGCGGGAATTCTCGCGGATGGTGATCGCGCGGGGCACCACGCCGGGGGGCGATTTCTACAACCTGCCCTGGTCACTGGCGGCACTGGCGGGGGTGATCGCGCTCACCGCCTTCATCCTGCACAAGACGATGCTGGGGCGGTCGATCTTCGCGCTCGGCGGGTCGGTCGAAAGCGCGCGGCGGATCGGTATCGACGTGCGGCGCACGCAGTTCTTCGTCTATGTCTATGTCGGCGCGCTGGCGGGGTTGGCGGGCATCCTGCACGGGTCCATGGGGCGGATGGCCGATCCGTTCAGTCTCGTGGGGCTGGAACTGTCGGTCATTGCCGCCGTCGTGCTGGGCGGGGCGCGGCTGGTCGGCGGATATGGCACCATCACCGGCACGCTTCTGGGGGTCGCGCTGATCGTACTGGTGCAGAACAGCCTGGTCGTGGTGGGCATCCCGTCCACATGGCAATCGGTCACCATCGGCGCGCTGATCCTGCTGGGCACCGGCCTGCCCGCGTGGCAGGCGAAACGCGCCGCGGCGCGCGCAGGATAAGGGCAGGGCCATGAGCGGATCCCGAACCGAAACGCGGCTGATCGAGACGCCGGAATTTCGGCTGGCGATCATCGCCGTGGCAATCTTCGCGCTGATGGCGGGACTGTCGCCCGAGCGGTTCCTGTCGCCGCAGAACCTGACGTCGATGGCGTTCCAGTTCCCGGAATTCGCGATCCTCGCGCTGGCCATGACGATCACCATGATGACCGGCGGTATCGACCTGTCGGTGGTGGGCGTGTCCAACCTGTCGGCGGTGGTCGCGGCCACGATCCTCGCATCGCTCGCCGGGCCTGAGGTCGCCGGGGCGCAGGCGGGGCTGTGGCTGGGTTTCGCCGTTGTCGCATCGCTCGCGGTCGGGGCCGCGGCCGGTCTGTTCAACGGCATCCTCGTGTCGCGTTTAGGCCTGCCGCCGATCCTTGCCACGCTGGGATCAGGCCTGGTCTATACCGGGCTTGCGGTGGCGATGACCGGCGGGTCGGCGATCATGGGTTTCCCGGAAATCGTCGCGGTCATCGGCAACAGCCGCATCGCCTTCGTACCCGTGCCGCTGGTGATCTTCGCCCTGCTCGCACTGGGGCTGCACATCCTGCTCACGCGGACCGGCTTCGGACTGCGGGTGACCATGTATGGCGCGAACCCCATGGCCGCGCTCTTCGCCGCCGTCGACATCGACCGCATCCTTCTGCGGGTCTACGTGATCGCAGGCATGTTCTCGTCGGTGGCGGGGCTGATCGTCATGAGCCGGGCGAATTCGGCCAAGGCCGACTACGGCTCCAGCTACCTGCTGCTCGCGGTGCTGATCGCGGTTCTGGGCGGCGTGAACCCCTATGGCGGGTATGGCCGCGTCGTCGGGGTCGTGCTGGCGGTGCTGTCCATGCAGTTCCTGTCCTCGGGGCTGAACATGCTGCAAGTGTCGAATTTCGCGCGCGAACTGATCTGGGGGCTGCTGCTTTTGTTTGTGATGGTCATCAACGTGACGAACTGGGCGGGGCTGCGGCTGCGGCGCGCGCCGCCCCGGACCGGAACACAGGGAGAGAAAGCATGAAGAAAATCCTCAACGCCCCCGAAGCATATGTCGATGAAATGCTGTCGGGACTGATCGCGGCGCATCCCGAATACTACCGGCTGCACGGCGAAAGCGGCAAGGTCGTGGCCCGCGCCACGCCGGGCAAGGCGGGCAAGGTCGGCATCGTCACCGGCGGCGGGTCGGGGCACCTGCCCGTCTTCACGGGTTATGTTGGCACCGGGCTGCTGGATGCCTGCGCCATCGGCGACGTGTTCGCCTCGCCGTCGGCAGAACAGATGGCCGATGCGATCCGCGCCGCCGATCAGGGCGCGGGCGTGCTGCGGCTCTACGGCAATTACGGCGGCGACGTGATGAATTTCGACATGGCCGGGGACCTCGTGGAATTCGACGACATCGCCTGCACAACCGTGCTGCTGACCGACGACGTGGCCTCTGCCCCGCCCGCGGAGGCCGAGAAGCGCCGGGGCGTCGCGGGCATGGTCTATGCCTTCAAGATCGCGGGTGCGGCTGCCGAAGAAGGCCGCGACCTCGACGCCGTGACCGCCGTCGCGCAGAAGGCCGCCGATGCCTGCCGGTCCATCGGCGTGGCCCTGTCGTCCTGCACCGTGCCGCAGGCGGGCAAGCCCACCTTCGACATCGCCGACGACGAGATCGAGATGGGCATGGGCATCCACGGCGAACCCGGTGTCTGGCGCGGCAAGCTGCGCACCGCCGATCAGATCGCGGGCGAGATGATCGACAGGCTGCTGGCCGACATGCCGTTGGGTCAGGGCGACCGCGTGTCGATCCTCGTGAACAGCCTCGGCGCGACCCCGCCGGAGGAGCTGTATATCCTCTACAACGTCGTGAAGGCACGGCTTGAGGGCGAAGGCGCCACCATCGTCATGCCGCTCGTCGGGCGGTATGCGACGTCCATGGAAATGGCGGGCGTGTCCTTCACGCTGATCAAGCTGGACGACGAGTTGGAGTCTCTCCTGAAGGCCCCGTGCGATTGCGCGTTCTGGAGGGTCGGATGACGATCGATATCGCAGCGCTGCGCATCGGCTTGGCGCGTGTCGCCGCCGCGATGGAAAGGGATTTCGAGGAACTCAACGCCGCCGATGGCGCGCTTGGCGACGGCGATCTGGGCGTGACCCTGACCCGCGGGATGCGCGCGATCATGGCACAGGCCGACGACCTGCCCGAGGACCTGGGCCGCGCCCTGCTGGCGTGTGCGCAGGCGTTTACCAAGGCGTCCGGGTCATCCTATGGCACCCTCATGGCGACGGGGCTCATGGCCATCGCCAAGGAGTTGAAGGGAGAGACGACGCTCGATCCCGCGCGTATCCCGGACTTGGTCGCCAAGGCACGCGACCAGATGCAGGCGCGCGGCAAGGCCGATCTGGGCGGCAAGACCGTGCTCGACAGCCTCGACGCCGTCGCCACCGCAACTGCGGGCAAGACCGACGCCTCTGCACTGGCCGATGCTGCCGCGACGGCGGCCGAAACGGTACTCGAAACGTTCCGCGACAAACGTGCCACCGTGGGCCGCGCGCGCATCTTTGGCGACAAATCCGTGGGCATGGACGATCCCGGCATGCTCGCCATGGCCCGCATCGTCCGCGCGCTTGCCGCCCGCGACGCCTGAGCACCCCTTCTTCTGTCGGCAAATATCACCGCCGGAGGCACGGGGCGCCGAACAGGCGCCCCGTTCGATGTCTCAGACCAGCGGGTCCTCACCGACATACATCCGATCGGGATAATCCGCGTGCAGCGCCTGGTCGGCCTCGCTGAACCGGGTCCGCGCGAAATTGTGCTGGTGCCAGTAGGGATAGAGCAGCGGCAGCCGGCTGACATCGTTCAGCCGCTGCAACTCGTCGTCGTTCAGCTTCAGGTCCACGGCCCGGAAATTCGCGCGGAACTGATCCTCGGTCCGCCCGCCGACCACCAGCGACGACACCGCGGGCCGCGTCAGCAGCCACGCCAGCGCCACTTGCGCGGCCTCCACTCCGTGCGCGTCCCCGATCTCCACCAGCGCATCGACGATCCGCCACAGCCGTTCGGTGTCTCGGATCGGCGGCTCCACCCAGCCGGCAGCTTGCCGCGATCCTTCGGGCACCGCCTGCCCGCGCCGGTGCTTGCCGGTCAGCAGGCCCGCGGCGAGCGGCGACCACACCAGCACGCCAAGGCCCTGATCGACAGACAGCGGCAGCAGTTCATACTCCGCCTCCCGCGCCTCCAGCGTGTAATGGATCTGCTGGGTGACGAACCGGGACGTGCCGCGCGCATCCGCCGCCATCAGGGATTTCGACACCTGCCAGCCGGAATAGTTGGAACAGCCCGCGTAGCGGATCTTGCCCTGCTGGATCAGCGTTTCCAGCGCAGCCATCTTTTCCTCGACCGGGGTCAGCCCGTCCCATTCATGGATGTAGTAGATGTCGATATGGTCGGTGCGCAGCTTGCGCAGGCTCCGTTCGCATTCGCGGATCAGGTGCCAGCGCGACACGCCTTCGTCGTTCGGCCCTTCCCCGATCCGCATCCGCGCCTTGGAAGTCACGAGGATGTCGTCGTAGCGTCCCTCCAGCACCTCGCCCAGGATCTCTTCGGACAGGCCGGTCGAGTACATGTTGGCCGTGTCGAACAGGTTCACCCCGTGATCGATGCACAGATCCACGAGGCGGCGGGCCTCCGCCACCCCATGCGATCCGAGCATGGCGAAGGGGCCCTCCCCCCCGAAGGTGAACGTGCCCATCGTGATCGCGGACACCTTGAGGCCCGAGCGGCCCAGCGTGCGGTATTCCATCTGTCTTTCCTGTCCCTCTATCAGCATGCTTTCCCATCGCCCGGTCCGGGCGGGGACGGCTTCGGGGGCAGCGCGACGGCGACCGTCGCCGTGCCCCTGTCCGGTCCGGTGTGGTTCACCGAACCGTCCTTCCGGCAATCTCCCCCGTCCCGATTCCAGCAGGCGCGCACGGGAAAGGCCAGCCCCTTTTCGACGACGCGACGCACATCGGCGAAAATGCCGACGCGCTGTCCGCGCGGCGCCATCGCCCTAACTCGTCGCGCGGACAGGCAACTGCGCCACAGGCCGCAGCGGGGGGACAGGGACATGAAATTCGCGATGCTCGCAGCCATCATCCTCCTTGCAGGGTGCGTGGGCCGACCTGCGCTGGACGATCCCGCCCTGAGCGACCGGCGCCTGAACCTTGAGGAGTTCTTCGACGGTCCCGTAACCGCCTCGGGCCAGTTCCAGGACATCTTCGGCACCGTGCGCCGCCGCTTCGACGTGGACATCGCCAGCACATGGGACGGCGAGACGCTCACCCTGACCGAGGATTTCGTCTACGAGGACGGCAGCACGGAACGCCGCGTCTGGACACTGGTCAAGACCGGACCCGACACGTGGGAGGGGACGGCACCCGGCGTGCGGGGCACCGCCACTGGACGGGAGTCCGGCGATACCTTCAACTGGCGCTATACCATCGACCTGCCCGTGGGCCCCGAGGACGACGACACGCTGCGGGCCACCTTCGACGACTGGATGTGGCTGATGTCGGACCGGACGCTGCTGAACCGCGCATACATGACCCGCGCTGGCATCCCGCTGGGCGAGGTCATCATCTGGTTCGAGAAGGCCGCACCGTGAGAGCCGTTGCTCTGACCGTGCTGGGGCTGGTCCTGGCGGCGGAATTGGCGCTGATGCTTGGGGTCTGGTCGCCGGCCTGAATGGCGTTCAGGCTGGCGCGACGCCATCAACGCGCCTGCGGATAGGTGATCACGGACAGGTAGCGGATCGGGAATTTCCGCAGCACCTCGGGGCCATGGGGCGCATCGGCGTCGAACAGAAGCGTGTCGCCCGGCTCCATCGTGAAAAGCTGCTCGCCGTGGCGATAGCCCATCACGCCGTCGAGCATGTAGAGCATCTCGATTCCCTCGTGCTGGAAGGTCGGAAACCGGTCGCTCTCGCTGTCGAGCACGATCAGATAGGGTTCCACCACCACGCCGGAATTGTTCGACCCGATATGGCCGAGCAGGTGATACTGGTGCCCCGCCCGCGTGCCCGCCCGCGCGATTTCGACACCCGCGCCGGATTTCACATGCATGCAGCCGCGCGTTTCGGCGTAGCCGTCGAACAGTTGCACCAGCGGTACCTGCAAGGCGTTGGCCAGCGTCGAGATCGTACCGAGAGAGGGTGAGATCGCGCCGTTCTCTATCTTCGACAGCATGCCGACGGACAGACCGGCCAGACCGGCCAGGTCGGCCCCGGTCATGCGCCGCCGGGTTCGCAGCGCGCGCACCTGCCGACCGATGGCAACCTCCAGGTTCCGCTCCCGCGCGTCGCGGACCGCGTGTGGATCCTGGCTCAGCCCTTCGGGGGGCGCGGCCTTGGGGCGGTCGTTGTCCATGGTGGGTCCTCGGCATGCGGTACGGCGTTCGCGGTCCCTGTCTTTCTGCACCGTGACGCGCCGGGCTGAAAGGGCATTTGCACACCCGCCGCATGTACACGGGTTCAGCCGCGCGGGGAACCCGCGACAGCGGCCGCCGCGCCAAGACTGCCGCGTTCGCGGATATCGGTGGCAAGCCGCACGCTGGCCGGCGGCGTGCCGCTTTCGATTGCCGCCACCAGCGCCTGCGCGGCGCGGCGACCCATTTCTCGGTGCGGGACATGCACCGTGGTCAGGCCCGGCTCCGCCAGGGTCGCAATGTCGATGTCGTCGAACCCGGTGATCGAGATGTCGTCGGGCACCCGCAATCCGGCCTCCCGCGCGCCGCGCAGCGCACCCACGGCCAGCACGTCGTTGCCGCACAGCACGGCGGTCGTCTGCGGCGCGCGGGCAAGGATGTCGTGCAAGGCGGCACGGCCGGTATCCAGCCCGTACTCGGTCTCGACAAGGGTCAGCGTGTCGTCGGGCAGACCGGCCTCTTTCATGGCCAGACGCACCCCGGCAACCCTGCCGCGTGCCCGGTCGTTGGCCGCCGTCGGGGCCGAGATCATGCCGATCCGCCGGTGCCCATTGTGCAGCACGCGCCGCGCCAGTTCGGCCATTGCGGCGACGTTGTCGAACCCGATGCAGGGCAGCGGCGCATCGGGCGCATAACACCATGCCGCCACCGTCGGCACCCCGCGGCGGCGCAGGAACTCGTGGATCTCCGGGCCCCGGTGCAGACCGATCAGCAAGAGCGCATCCGCCCCGCGCGCGACCAGCGTTCGGATCTGCGCCGCTTCCAGATCCTCGCGGTATCCCGACGACGCGATCAGCAGCGTCTTGCCGTTGCGGCCCAGTTCTTCCTGGAACGCCTGCACGCCACGGGCGAAGATGGCGTTGTCCATGGTCGGGATCACGACGCCCAGGGTGCTGGTGCTGCGCACGGCCAACGCACGGGCGCTGAAATTCGGTGCGTATCCCAGCGCCTCGACCGCGGCCATCACGCGGTCCCGCGTCGGACCGACCACGCGTGCCGGATCGTTGAGACAGCGCGACACGGTGGCGGTGGACACGCCCGCGATGCGTGCGACATCGGCAAGCGTCGGCGCCCGCGTCCGCGACATGTCCGCAGGCAGGTTTCCGGTGGCGTCGTTCATGTCATGGCCCCTGTCATGATGCACTGTAGCAGCGGGGACGCACGGGCGGAAGCGCCATGAAAGCGCTTGCATGACTTCGTGCAAGCGTTTACACGTGAGTCAGAGACTAAAGGTCCGACGCGTGGGGGGATACATGGCACTCATAATATCCGGCCTGTTCATGCTGGCATTCGTCGCCAATGTCGTGCTCGGCGCGTTCACCCCGCAGGCCCCCGTCGGCGATGTCGGCGAGATGCTGCTTCTGCTGGGCGCCTCCGTGGCCTTCGTCGCCGCCATTCTCATGCGCGAGGCAGCCGAAAACAAAGACGACTAAGCAGACCGGTCCAAATCAGGGAGGATAACGACCGTGACGAAAGACACCAGGGATCTGAAATCGGCCGAGCGCCGCAACTTTCTCAAGCTGGCCGGCAGCGGCAGCTTCACCGCGGCACTTGTCGCGGGCGCCGCGGGCACACTGTGGTCGTCCGAGGCCGCAGCCCAAAGCGCGCGGGAAGAGCGCGAGCGGGAAGAAGCCGCCGAACACACGATGACCATCGCCACGGCCTATGTCCTGGGCGCGACGCGCAGCTACCCGATCATGCAGCTCGACCTGAAGGAAAACATCCAGAACGCGACGAACGGCAAGGTCTATGTCAAGCTGGCGCCGGGCGGGCAGCTTGGCGCGGGCGGTGCGCTCGTGCAGGCGGTGCAGGGCGGCACGATCCAGTGCGCGCAGCACTCGCTGGCCAATTTCGCGCCCTTCGCCAGCGCCGCCGACCTCATCAACCTGCCGTATTTCTGCGGGTCGAACCAGCGCTTCACCAATCTCGTGACCTCCGACGCCTGGAAATCCGAGGTGCACCCGAAGATCGAGGCCGCGGGCTTCAAGGCGCTGTTCTACGTCAACATCGACCCGCGGGTCGTGGCCGTGCGCCAGGGCGGTGACGCGGTCATCACGCCGGCCGACATGCGCGGCGTCAAGTTCCGGGTGCCGGGCTCGGCGATGCTGCAGCAGTATTATCGCATGGTCGGCGCGAACCCGACGCCGGTGGCCTGGGGCGAAACCCCCTCGGCGATCAAGCAGGGCGTGGCCGACGCGCTCGACCCGTCCGTCGGCGCGCTCTACGTCTTCGGCTTCGCGGATATCCTGAGCCATGTCACCTTCACCCAGGCGGTGCCGGACAGTCAGGTCTATTCGATGAATCTCGAATGGTTCAACGGTCTGCCCGCCGACGTGCAGGAAGGCATCGAGTTCGCCGGCGAGATGACCCAGCACCAGAACCTCGCCAAGGTCGCCTCTGCACGCACCTACGCGATGGCGGAACTGGTGAAGGCGGGCGTGCAGTTCCACACGCTGACCGACGACCAGCTGGCCGAATGGAAGGACACGGGCGGCTACCAGCGGTCCGAATGGGACGAATTCAAGGTCGAGCTGGCCGGGTCGATGGAAACCTTCGCCCGGCTTGAAGAAGCCGCCGGAACACGAGGCCGCTTTTACGTCCACGACGCGTGATCGGGGCCTGAACAGGGCCTGATCGACGGCGCGGGGCGGTCCTTCGGGCTGCCCCGACCCAACAGCCAATCGGTATCACCAACATGGCGGCGGCGCATCCAGCGGCAGCCGGCGGGAGACGTGCATGCGAAACCTGTTGCACCACTTGAACCGGAACGCGGAACGATGGGCGCTGCTCGTGTTCTACACGATGCTGGTCGCCACGATGTTCATCGAGGTGCTGCGGCGCGAGATCTTTTCCTACTCCTCCATCTGGGGCGAGGAAATCGTGCGCTACGCCTTCATCTATCTTGCCTGGATCGGGGCCGCCGCGGCCGTGCGCGAACGGGGCCATATCCGCATCGACGTGATCATGAACTACGTCGGACCGCGCGTGAAGGCGGCTCTCTACATCTTCGGCGATCTCGTGATGTTCGTCGTGGCGGTCATCGCGCTTTATTGGTCTTTCGAAACGGTGATGGTCTCGGCCAAGTTCGGTTCGGTGACCCACGGGTTGCGGGTCAGCCAGGTCTGGTTCCTGTCCGCCGTGCCCATCGGCTTCGCGCTGGTGGTGTTCCGGCTCGTCCAGTCATTCCTGCGTGACATCAACGACCTTCGGAACGGCCGACCCGTTTACGAAGGCGACAAGCTGTTCGACTGAGGGGATCGTCATGCTCTGGAACCAAGTCGAACAGGAAGTCATCCTTGGATGGGACTTCTACGGCCCGGTCATCATGTTCGTGGTGCTGATAGCACTCGCGGTGCCTGTCTGGGCGGCGATCGGGGCGTCCTCGATCCTGATGCTGGTCTGGTCGGGTGCCCTGCCGCTCAGCCTCGTGGGCGAACGGCTCTTCAGCGGGATCGACGCCTTCGCGCTGACCGCGGTGCCGCTCTTCATCCTCACCGGCGACGCGCTGGTGCGAACGGGGCTGTCGCGAAAATTTCTCGACGTGGCCGAGGCGCTGACCAAGTTCGCCAAGGGCGGCTTCGGGTCGGCCACGGTGCTTGTCTGCGGGATGTTCGCCGCGATCTCGGGCTCCGACGCGGCGGGGGCGGCGGCTGTGGGGCGCATGACCATCGACCGGCTGGTGGAATCCGGCTACCCGCGCCCCTATGCCTGCGCGC
Organism: Meridianimarinicoccus zhengii; assembly: GCF_003254465.1. Classification (GTDB taxonomy): domain Bacteria; phylum Pseudomonadota; class Alphaproteobacteria; order Rhodobacterales; family Rhodobacteraceae; genus Meridianimarinicoccus; species Meridianimarinicoccus zhengii. The sequence continues at coordinate 58,261 of NZ_QDFI01000006.1, read as the reverse complement.
TGGTCGCGGCGGGGGCCTGTACCGGCATCCTGATCCCGCCCTCCATCGCTTATATCATCATCGGTCTCGTGCTGGGCATTTCGGCATCCACGCTGTTCCTTGCCGCCGTGATCCCCGGTCTCGCGATCCTCGTGTCGATCCTCGCCACCAACATCATCATGAACCGGCTCTATGGCTGGGAAGGCGGCGGCAACATCGCCATGGGCGAGTATTTCGCCCGGCTCTGGAAATCGCTGAAATCCGGCTGGTACGCGTTCATCGTGCCCGGCGTGATCTTCTACGGCATCTTCTCGGGCCGGCTTACCCCGACCGAGGCCGGGGCCACCGCCGTCGTGGTCACGATCATCATGGGTTTCATCCTCGGCACGCTGAAACTGTCGGATTTCCCGGCTATGTTCGTCAGTTCGGCCAAGGTGAACGGGGTGATCCTGCCGATCATCGCCTTTTCGGTCCCGCTGGCCGAGGCACTGGCGATCATCGGCGTGCCGCAGGGCTTCGTCGCCGTGGCGACCGGCATCAGCGACGAGCCGTGGGTGCTGATCCTGATGATGGTCGGCATTCTGATCGCGGCGGGTTGCGTGATGGAGACGACGCCGAACATCGTGATCCTCGCGCCGATCCTGAAGCCGCTCGCGGACGATATCGGCATGAACGAAATCCAGTTCTGCGTGATGATGATCACGGCACTCGGCGTTGGTTTCATCACGCCGCCGCTGGGCCTGAACCTCTTCGTGGTCTCCGGCATCACGGGTGAATCCATTCTGAAGATCGCCGTCTGGGCGGTGCCCTTCGTGATCTTCATGCTGATCGTGACATTGCTGATCGCCTTTGTTCCGGCGATCTCGACCAGCCTCCTTCCCGAAATCTTCAGATAACGACAGGGCTACCCATGGCGCGCGAATACCTCAAGAAAGCCACGCTGACCTCGAAATCGGATGCATCGCAGACGCGGGACATCGTGCGGGGCATTCTCGACGACATCGAAGCGGGCGGCGATGCCAAGGCGCTGGAATACGCGGCGAAGTTCGACAAGTACGACGGCGACATCATCCTGACGCCGGACGCCATCGAGGCCGCTTGCGCGCTGGTCCCGCAAAAGCTGAAGGACGACATCCGCTTCGCCCAGAACAACGTGCAGCGTTTCGCCCAGGCGCAGCGCGACACGGTGCAGGATTTCGAGCTGGAGGTCGTGCCGGGCCTGATCGCGGGCCAGAAGGCCGTACCGGTGGACGCGGCGGGCTGCTACGTGCCCGGCGGGCGCTACAGCCACATCGCCAGCGCGATCATGACCGTGACGACCGCCAAGGTGGCGGGCTGCAAGCACATCACCGCCTGCTCGCCGCCGCGTCCGGGCGTGGGCATCCACCCGGCCATCGTCTATGCCGCCCATGTCAGCGGGGCCGACACGATCATGGCGATGGGCGGGGTTCAGGGCGTCGCCGCGATGACCTTCGGCCTGTTCGGACTGCCCAAAGCGAAGATCCTCGTCGGTCCCGGCAACCAGTTCGTGGCCGAGGCCAAGCGGATGCTGTTCGGGCGCGTCGGCATCGACATGATCGCGGGGCCGACCGACAGTCTCGTGCTGGCGGACGGCACGGCGGACGCGCATATCGTGGCCACCGATCTCGTGAGCCAGGCCGAGCACGGCTACAACTCCCCCGTCTGGCTGGTGACGGACGACCGCGCGCTGGCCGAACGGGTGATGGAACTGGTGCCCGACTACATCGCCGACCTGCCCGACCTGAACCGCGAGAACGCCACCGCCGCCTGGCGCGACTATGCCGAGGTGATCGTCTGCGCCGACCGGGAGGAAATGGCCGCCACCTCGGACGACTACGCGCCCGAACACCTGACCGTGCAGGCCGCCGATCTCGACTGGTGGCTGAGCCGCCTCACCTGCTACGGCTCGCTGTTCCTGGGCGAGGAAACGACCGTCAGCTATGGCGACAAGGCCGCGGGCACCAACCACGTCCTGCCGACCTCGGGCGCGGCGAACTACACCGGGGGCCTCAGCGTGCACAAGTACATGAAGATCGTGACATGGCAGCGGGCCACGCGCGAAGGGTCCAAGCCCGTCGCCATCGCCACCGCGCGCATTTCCCGGCTGGAGGGGATGGAGGGCCACGCCCGCGCCGCAGATGTGCGGCTGGCCAAGTACTTCCCCGGCGAAAACTTCGACCTGAGCGCCGAGGCCTGATCCATGGCCACCCACGGCATCGATCTGTCAGGCCACGTGGCCTGCGTCACCGGGGCCAGTTCCGGCCTCGGGCGCCGGTCGGCCGAGCTGCTGGCGGCAGCCGGTGCGCAGGTCGTGGCCATCGCGCGGCGGGCCGCGGCGCTGGACGATCTGGCGGCCGGGGCGGACGGGGCCATTGCCCCCCTGCCCTTCGATCTGACCGACCGCGACCGGCTGTCCGACTGCGCCGCCGCCGCGGCGAAACCGTTTGGGGCGCCCGACATCGTCGTGCATGCTGCGGGCGTCAACACCCGCGAACCGGCGGACGAGATCACGCCCGAAGGCTGGGACACCACCCTCACCCTCAACCTGTCGGTGCCGTTCTTCCTCAGCCAGGCGCTGGTGCCTGCGATGCGGGCGCGCGGCTGGGGGCGGATCGTGAATTTCGCCTCGCTGCAAAGCTACCGGGCCTTTCCCGGCGGACTGGCCTACGGCGCGTCCAAGGGCGGCGTGGCGCAGATGACCCGCGCGATGGCACAGGCATGGTCCCGCGACGGCATCAACGCGAACGCTATCGGGCCGGGGTTCTTCCGCACGGAACTGACCGAAGCCGTGTTCGCCGACCCCAACCGCGCCGCGCGCAATGCCGCCCAGACCTGCATCGGACGCAACGGGGAGCCGGCGGATCTCGATGGGCCGCTGCTGTTCCTCTGTTCAGACCTGTCGGCTTATGTCACAGGGCAGATCCTGATGGTCGACGGGGGGTTCACCGCGACATGAAGGCGCTTGTCTACACCGCGCCCGCGGCGCTCGATTACCGCGACATGCCCGACCCGGCCCCCGCACCGGGCGAACAGCTGATCCGCATCGACAGCGTCGGGATCTGCGGGTCCGACATGCATGCCTTCCTCGGCCATGACGACCGCCGCCCCGCGCCGCTGATCCTCGGGCACGAAGGCGCGGGCACCATCATCGGCGGACCGCGTGACGGCGAACGCGTCACGATCAACCCGCTGGTGACCTGCGGCACCTGCCCGGCGTGCCTGTCCGGGCGCGACAACCTGTGCGCCACGCGCCAGATCATTTCCATGCCGCCGCGCGAAGGCGCCTTTGCGCAATACGTCGCCATGCCGGAACGCAACCTCGTCCCCGTGCCCGAAGGCTTCGCGCTGGAGGCCGCAGCGCTTGCCGAACCCATCGCGGTCAGCTGGCATGCCGTGCGGCTGGGGCTGGACATGCTGGCCGACACGCGGCGCCGCGCGGGACTCGTGATCGGCGGCGGGGCCATCGGGGTCGCCGCGGCACTTAGCCTGATCGCGCAGGGCGTCACAGATGTCACGCTGATGGAACCGAACGCCCTGCGCCGCGACTACCTCGGCGAGAGCGCCGGATACCGGGTCATCGCCCCGGACGCGCTGGGGGATGCGTCATTCGACCTCGTGATCGACGCGGTGGGCTATGACGCCACCCGCACGACTGCCTGCGCCCGCGCACGGCCCGGTGGGGTGATCCTGCATGTGGGGCTCGGCGGCGGGTCCGGGGGCCTCGATATCCGGCGGCTCACCTTGCAGGAAATCGCCTTCGTCGGCACCTATACCTATACCGCGCAGGATTTCCGCGACGCCGCCGCAGCCATGTTCGCCGGGCGGCTCGGGGCCCTTGACTGGTTCGACACGCGCCCCCTTGCGGACGGCGCCGCCGCGTTCGCAGACATGCGCGCGGGCGTGATCGCCGTCCCCAAACTCATCCTGAAACCCTGACAAACAAGAGGAAGACCAATGTCCAACGCTCCGCATCTTCTGGTGCACGAAAAGGCCGACAATGTCGGCGTGGTGGTGGTCGAGGGGCTGACCGCCGGCACCGACATGCTGTGCTGCATCACCCATGACAATTCGACCTTCCGTCTGACCGCGGGCGCCGACGTGCCCATCGGCCACAAGATCGCGCTGACCGACCTGAAGGCGGGCGACACCGCCATCAAGTATGGCGAGGATATCGGCAAGATCACCGCCGATGTGCCCAAGGGCGGCCACGTCCACACCCACAACTGCAAGACAAAGCGCTGGTAAGGAACCCATCAAGATGGCATCGAAATACTCCAACATCACGTTCCAGGGCTTCCGCCGCGAAAACGGGCGCGTGGGCGTGCGCAACCATGTCGTCATCCTGCCGGTGGACGACATCTCCAACGCCGCCTGCGAGGCGGTGGCGAACAACGTCAAGGGCACGCTGGCCATTCCCCATGCCTATGGCCGTCTGCAATTCGGCGAAGACCTCGACCTGCACTTCCGCACCATGATCGGCACCGGGTCGAACCCGAACGTCGCTGCCGTGGTCGTCATCGGCATCGAACCCGGCTGGACCAAGAAGATCGCCGACGGCATCCGCGCCACGGGCAAGCCGGTGGCCGAGTTCTCCATCGAGCAGAAGGGCGATTTCGAAACGATCCGCGCCGCAAGCTGGGCCGCCAAGGAATACGTTCACTGGGCGACCGAATTGCAGCGCGAGGAATGTTCGATCTCGGACCTGTGGGTGTCCACCAAGTGCGGCGAGTCCGACACCACGACCGGTCTCGGCTCCTGCCCCACGGTCGGCAACATGTATGACAAGCTGATCCCCGAAGGCATCTATGGCGTCTTCGGCGAGACCTCGGAAATTACCGGGGCCGAACATATCTGCAAGACCCGCGCGATCAACGATGACGTCGCCGAACGCTGGTACAGGATGTGGAAGGCGTATCAGGACGACGTGATCTTCGCCCACCAGACCGACGATCTGTCCGACAGCCAGCCCACCAAGGGCAATATCGAAGGCGGGCTGACCACGATCGAGGAAAAGGCGCTCGGGAACCTCGAAAAGATCGGGCGCGAGTGCAAGTTCATCGACATCCTCGAACCCGCCGAGGCGCCGCAAAAGGGCAACGGGCTCTATTTCATGGACTCGTCCTCGGCGGCGGCGGAATGCGTGACGCTCATGGCCGCGGGCGGGTATGTCATCCACACATTCCCCACCGGGCAGGGCAACGTGGTCGGCAACCCCATCGTGCCGGTCATCAAGATCACCGCCAACCCGCGGACCGTGCGCACCATGGCCGAGCATGTGGATGTGGACGTGTCGGGCATCCTGCGCCGCGACATGACCATCGACGAGGCCGGGGACGAGCTGATCGACATGATCCGCCGCACGGCCAATGGCCGCAACACCGCGGCCGAGGCGCTGGGACATCGCGAATTCTCGATGACGAAGCTCTATCGCAGCGCGTAAGACAGGACCGGGGCGGTTCGATGGCGGACCGTCCCGCAACGAAGGAAACACGATGTCCGATACCGTCAGCCTCAGCCTGACCGAAGCGCAGGACCTGCTGACAGCGGCCTTTCTGGCCGCAGACCTTCCCCCACCCGTCGCCACGTCGGTCGCGCAGGCCCTCGTGGCGGCCGAAGCCGAAGGCCAGGCGGGCCACGGGTTTTCGCGCGTGGCCGACTACGTCGCACAGGTCCGGTCGGGCAAGGTGAACCGCACAGCGAATATCCGGGTGACGGAACGCGGGGCCGCGTCGCTGCTGGTGGACGCCGATTGCGGCTTCGCTTACCCGGCGCTCGATGCCGCACTCGACCATGGCCTGCCCGTGGCGCAGGCGCAGGGCATCGCCATCATGGCGATCACCAACTCGCACCATTGCGGGGCCCTGTCGGTGCAGGTGGACCGCATCGCGCGCGCCGGGCTGATCGGGATGATGGTCGCCAATGCACCCAAGGCCATCGCCCCATGGGGCGCGGCCGCACCGCTATTCGGCACCAACCCCATCGCGTTCTCCGCCCCGCGCGACGGCACGGACCCGCTGGTCATCGACCTGTCGCTGTCCAAGGTCGCGCGCGGCAAGGTGATGAACGCCGCGAAGTCCGGCAAGACCATCCCCGACGACTGGGCGCTCGACACGGACGGCAACCCCACCACCGATCCCCACGCAGCGCTTGCGGGCACGATGGTGCCCATCGGCGGGGCCAAGGGCACATCGCTCGCGCTGATGGTGGAAATCCTCGCCGCCGTGTTCACGGGCGCCGCCATGAGCCATGAGGCCAGCTCCTTCTTCTCCGCCGACGGGCCGCCGCCGCGCGTGGGCCAGACGCTGATCGCCATCTGCCCCGATCCGGCCAGCGGCTTCGCCGCCCGGCTCGAAAGCCTGCTCGGCCAGATCGAGGGCATGGAGGGCGCGCGCCTGCCCGGCACGCGGCGCTTGGCCGCACTGGACCGCGCCCGCGCGGCGGGGTTGGACGTTCCCGCAGCCTACGTGACGCAGGCAAGGGAGATCGCGGATGGCCGATGACACGACCGGAACCACGGACGCGGGCATGATGGCCGGCTGGCAGACGCGTCTGCGCAAGATCGTGCCGGGGCTGCTGCTGGCCGTGGTGATCGCAATGGCCAGCCAATTCGTGTCGGAACATTACGGCGCACCCGCGATGCTGCTGGCGCTGCTGTTCGGCATCGCCATGAACTTCTTGTCCGAAGACCCGCGCAGCGCGCCCGGCATCGCCTTCGGCGCGCGCACGGTGCTGCGGGCGGGCGTGGCACTTCTGGGCCTGCGCATCAGCTTCGACATGGTCGCGGCCCTCGGCTGGCCCATCGTGGCGCTGGTGGTGCTAATGGTGCCGCTCACCATCGGCTTCGGCCTGTCGGTGTCCCATCTCTTCGGCTTCCGCTACCGCTTCGCCGTGCTGTCGGCGGGGGCCGTGGCGATCTGCGGCGCATCCGCCGCCATGGCCATCGCCGCCGTGCTGCCCAAGGACGAGAAATCCGAGGACCGGCTGGTGTTCACGGTCGTCGGCGTCACCGTCCTGTCCACCGTGGCGATGATCCTTTACCCGATGTTCAGCGGCTGGCTGGCCTTCGACGACGTCACCGCGGGCATCTACATCGGCGCGACGGTGCATGACGTGGCGCAGGTCGTGGGCGCGGGCTTTTCGATCTCGGAACAGGCGGGCGAAACCGCCACGCTGGTCAAACTGCTGCGCGTGGCGATGCTGGCGCCCGTGGTGGTCATCACCGCGCTGATCCTGCGCAGCCGCGACGACACGGCCGCCGCCGATGGCAGCCGCCCGCCGCTGATCCCCGGTTTCGTGATCGGCTTCGTGGCGCTGGCCACGCTGAATTCCGCCGTCGATCTGCCCCGCTTCGTGCTGACCTTCGCCCAGGACGGCGCGGGCTGGCTGCTGCTGACGGCCATCGCCGCCGTGGGGCTGAAGACAAAGCCGGCCGAGATCCTGAAGGTCGGCCGGTCCGCCGCGGCGATGATCGTGACCCAGACCGTGTTTCTCGCGGTGGTCGTGGCGCTTGCGCTGACTCTGCTACCCATCGCCCCCTGAGCGCAAAGGACACGCCCCATGACGGACATGGCCGACGATCCCGACCTTCCCCGCCACATCCTGATCCCCGTCGCGCTCGATCACGACGGCGCCGCGGCGCGCAAGCTCGCCTTCGCGCGGCGGATGCTTGCCCCCGGCGGGCGGATCACCCTGCTGACCGTGCTGGAACAGATACCCGCCTTCGCCGCCGAATTCGTCACGGTGAAGACGGAAAACCACCTGTCGCAGAAGGTGCTGGCGAAACTCGAGGCGGTGGCGCAGGGCGCCGCGGACGTGGACTGCCGGATCGCAAGCGGAAAGCCCGGCATGCAGATCGTGCAGGTCGCGCGCGACATCGGGGCGGACCTGATCCTCGTGGCGGCGCATCACCCGGCAGCGGTGGAATACTTCCTCGGCTCCACCGCGGCACGCGTGGCCCGGCGGGCCCCGTGTTCGGTCCACATCCTGCGCTGATCCACGTCACGTGCCGGATGCGGGCCGGGACGCATCCAGACCCGACGCGCGCCCCACGCGATCCAGTAGACGCCGCGCCGTCACCCGCGCGGCAGCGCCTGCCGGTCGAAGGACACCGCCTTGACCAGCGCCACCACGGGCTGACCCGGCACAAGCGCCAGATCGGCCACCGCCGCCCGCGTCACCCGCGCGCGCAGGTGCTGCCCGCCCAGATCGAGCAGCACCTCGGCAAAGGCCGAGGCCTGTTCCGGGTCGATCCGCAGCACCGTCGCGTCCAGCATGTTGCGGATGCTCAGCCCCGAAGGCCGCGCCAGCGCCAGCGACACGTCCCGCGCCCGCACCCGCAGCCGCACCGCCTGCCCGGTCGCCAGCCCGATCTGCGGCACCTCGATCGCCCCGCCCCCGCGCAGGTCCACGCGCGTCAGGTGCAGGCCCGCGTCCTGCGCCCCGATGCGCCCCTCCAGCACGGTCCCCGCCTCGAACCGGCCCTGCACGTCGGCCAGATCGAGCCGCTCCAGCACTTCGGCCACGCCGCCGGTGGCGACGACCCGGCCCCCGGCCAGCGCCACGATACGGTCGCAGACCTGCGTCACCTCTTCCAGCGCATGGGTGACATAGATCACCGGCACGCCGAAGGCGGCGGGCAGCCGCGCGATATAGGGCAGGATCTCGCCCTTGCGCCTTGTGTCGAGCGCCGCGAGCGGTTCGTCCATCAACAGCCACCGGGGCCGCGCCAGCAGGGTCCGCCCAATGGCCACCCGCTGCCGTTCCCCGCCCGACAACTGCCCCGCGCGCCGGTCGAACAGGGGTGCGAGGTCCAGCATGTCGACCACGTCATCGAACCCGTATCCCGCCTGAACCCCGCGTGCCCGCCGGTCGGCATAGCGCAGGTTGTCCAACGCGGTCAGATGCGGAAAGAGACGCGCATCCTGGAACACATACCCCACGCCGCGCCGGTGCGGCGGCACGAACACCCCCGGACCCTGCCAGACCATGTCGCCGTGCGTCACCCGGCCCGCGGCCCCGCGCTCCAGCCCAGCGATGATCCGCAGAAGCGTGGACTTGCCGCAGCCGGACGGGCCGAACAGCGCGGCGATCCCCTTGCCGGGAAAGACCTGCGCCACCGCCAGCGAAAAGGCCGGGAACCGCAGCGCCACGTCGAGCGTCAGATCGCCCATGGCTTACCCCACATGGACCGGGAAGCGGCGGTTGACCGTGTAGACCCCCAGCAGCACCACGAAGGAAAACACCAGCAGGATCGCCGCCAGACCGTGCGCGGTGGCATAGTCGATGGTCTCCACCGCCTCGTAGATCTGGATCGACACGACCTTGGTGCGGCCCGGAATGTTGCCCCCCACCATCAGCACCACGCCGAACTCGCCGACCGTATGGGCGAAGGTCAGCACCACCGCCGTCAGGTAGCCGCGCAGCGCCATGGGCGTCGCCACCGTGAAGAACGCGTCCCACGGCCCCGCGCGCAGGGACGCCGCGGCCTCCAGCGGCGCGCGTCCCACGACCTCGAACGCGGCTTGCAGGGGCTGCACCATGAAAGGCAGCGAATAGATCGCCGACGCCACGACCAGCCCCGTAAAGGAAAATGTCAGCGTCGATCCCGTGGCCGACAGCCACAGCCCGCCCAGCGGCGCCGAGGGGTTGAGAAACACCAGAAGGTAGAACCCCAGCACCGTCGGCGGAAGCACGAGCGGCAGGGCCGTCACCGCCTCCACCGCCGGTTTCAGCCGCGACCGTGTCTGCGCCAGCCACCACGCGACGGGCGTACCGACGACCAGCAGCACCAGCGTCGTCACCCCCGCCAGTTGCGCCGTCAGCCACAGGGGGCCAAGATCGGGCAGCGCCATCATTCCGCCGCTCCGTAGCCGAAGCGGTCGATCACCGCCGCCGCCTCCTGCCCGCGCAGGAAATCGAGGAACGCGCGCGCCGCCGCATTATCCGCGCCCGCAGTCAGCAGCACCGCATCCTGCCGGATCGGCGCATACATCGCCTGCGGCACGTCCCAATGGCTGCCCTTGGTCTCTGCGCGCGGGCTCAGCACCGCCGACAATGCCACGAACCCGATCTCCGCCGCGCCAGTGGCAACCATGGCATGGGTCTGGCCGATATTCTGGCCCATCACGATCTTCGGTTGCAGCGCCTCCCACAGGCCCAGCGATTGCAGCGCTTCCCGTGCCGCGATGCCGTAGGGCGCTAGGTCCGGGTTGGCGATGGCGACGAAGCGCAGGCCGGGGTCCGCCAGCGCCGCGCGCCCGTCACCGCCGATCCGCGCGGGATCTGCGCTCCACAGCGTCAGCCGCCCCACTGCATAGGTGAAGCCGCTACCCGCCACCGCGCGCCCTTCGTCCAGAAGCCGCGCGGGCGTCGCCGCATCCGCCGACAGCAGCACGTCAAACGGCGCACCCGCTTTGATCTGGGCGTAAAGCTTGCCCGTGGACCCGGTCGTGATCTCCAGATCGTGCCCCGTCGCGTCCCGGAACGCGGGCAGCAGCGCGTCCGCCGTTTCGGCGAAATTGGCCGCGACCGCCACAAGCGCGGTGTCGGCCCGCGCAGCGGCAGGACCCGCAAGGCACAGCATGAGGGCAAGGATCAGGCGGAACGGCGCTGACACGGGCAGGGTCCAACGGCAATATGTTTCACCGAAAATATCGCCCGGTGGCACAGGCACGGTCAACCGTTATTTCCCACCGGGAATATCCCGCCGCGCCGCCTGCAACTCGGCCAGACGCGCGGCCCCGCCCGCGGCGGCCTCCGCCTCCAACGCGCGATACTGCCCGAGCACCGCGCGCCCAAGGTCGGTCAGTGCGGCCCCGCCGCCGCCCGTCCCGCCGCGCGTGCTGTCCACCAGCGGCCCCGCGAACATCGCGTTCAGCGTGCCCACCAGTTCCCACGCGCGCTTGTAGCTCATGCCCATCTCGCGCCCTGCCCCGGCGATGGACCCGCAACGCCCGATCCGTTCCAGCAGGTCGGCCTTGCCCGGCCCCATGACAGCGCCATCGCCAAAGACGATGCGGATACGCAGCCGTGGGTCATCGGGATCGGGTGCCATTGCGGCAGCTTCCCGCGTCCCGCCGCCGGACACAAGGGCGCTACCCGTCAAGCTGCGCGAACACCGCCACCCAGCAGGCGGCCATGTCGCCGTCAAACGCCGCCACCCCGATCTGCAGGGCCCGGCGCTTGGCCCGCAGGGCCAGGTCCTCGCGCCATTCCGACGCCAGCTTCAGCCCCTGCTCCGCCGCCCAGGCATCCACCTGCGCCACGAAGGGCCGGTCCGGCTTCACGATGTCGAACAGCCGCAGTTCCGCCGTGCGCTCGATCCGGTCCATCTCCTCGGCTAGGAACCGGCGCGGGAACAGGTCCTCGACCGTGGCACCGTCCATGCCCACCAGCGCGGCTACGTCCAGCACCCGGCCGGGCAGGTCGCGGTAGATGTCCGCGCGCAGCGCATCGCCCATCGCCACGCCCTCCGCGTCGCCGTCCAGCAGCACGCGCGGCAACGCGTCTTCCCGGCCCGTCAGGATCTCGGCGATGATATGCGCCGTGCGCGTGCCGCCCGCGGGGGCGAAGACGATCTCCCGCTTCGGCGTGATCCGCCCCGCCCCCAGCAGCAGCGTCTTGATCGCGGTCAGGTAATGCTGGTCGGCCCGGCCCCTGACAAGAACCGGCAGGCATTCGGGCATCATCCCCTCGGCCACGCTCAGGTTCAGCGCCGACTGCACGGCATAGGCTGCACCCCGCTGGGTATCGGTGCCCTCGGCCCCGCCCAGATGCGCAGTGACCTTGGTCGTGCCGTCGCCGGTCACATAAACCTTCCGCGCCCGGTCAAGCCGATCCGCCTCCACCAGGAACGGCGAGTGGGAGGTATAGATGATCTGGTTGGTCCGCCCCAACTGCTCGAAGAACGCCGAAAGGTCGCGCTGCGCCAACGGGTGCAACGACACCCCCGGCTCGTCCAGCAGCAGCACCGCATCCCGGTGCGCACCTTTGCTTTCGACCAGGAACACGAGGTAGAAACTCAGGAACCACTGCAGGCCGGTGGAGCGGTTCTCCAGCTCCACCTCCGCCGGGCGGCGGCTGTCCGACACCCAGATGCGAAAGAAATTCCCGTCCGCCTCGAACCGGAACCGGTAATCGCCCTGCTGCCACCAGTCCTTGAAGCTGCGCGTCAGGTCGGTGCCTGCCGATTGCAGCAGGATAGACCGGGTCCGCTTCTGCTCCGCGATCTTTTCAAGGTCCTTCTCGTCGGGCTGCTTCTGCGATCGCCCGAACCAGCCCGACCGCTTCGGCTCCGCCTGCGACGGCTTGAGCACGTCGCTGCCAAGATCGAGGATCTCCTGCGCGCTCAGCCGCACGAAGCCGAACAGCACCCGCAGCGTGCGCGCCTTCGCGGCCTCCTTGGTGCCCAGATCCTCCCGTTCGAGGTTCTCGACCACATGGGGCAGGTAGATCTCGGAATCGAGGTTCCCGTAATTGGAATAGTAGACGAATTTCGGCAGCGCCTTGACCACCGCCGCGCGCACGCCTTCGCGGCCATGGGGCGGCACGGCCTCCAGCCGCGACTGTTCGCGCACCAGTGCCGCCGCCAGATCCCGCACCAGCGGCACCAGCGCGCTTTTCTCGTCCGGCTCGGGCGGCAGCGCCGCCATGATCCGGTCGCGCATGTCCGCCAGCGCCCCGGCCTCCCGCGCGTCGCCATCGTGCAATTCCCGCATGATCGCGTCGATCTCGGCCAGCACGGCATTATAGACCGCGCCCTCATCGCGCAGCGGCATCACCTCGTCGATCAGCGCGCGCGACCGGCCAAGAATTGCAGCCAGATCCGTCGCAGGCATGGTCGTGATGACCGCATGTTCGGGAAAATACAGGTCGTAATGCCCGTCATGGAACCGCCGCACCCGGACCAGCGACGCGTCCGTCAGCGGCAGACCCGACAGGCCCGCGACCCTTTCCGCCACCGGCCCCAGCACGAATTCCGCCTCGATGAACCAGTAGGCGCCGGGATCGGCCCGGATCTCGCCGAATTTCGGCTTGGGATAGTCCGAGGTCGGCTCGATCTCGCCCTCGCGCGCAGGGTTCAGCTTCCACAGGGGCAACAAAAGGTTGGTCTTGCCGGATTCGTTCACGCCGATCAGCGCCGTGACATCATCGACCGTCATCCATCCGCTGGTATCGACCGACCGGAAATCCCGCACCTGAAACTGGACAAGCCGCACACGCATCTCCCTTCGCTGGCGCCGGGGCGAGATGCCGTCCTGCGCAATCCGGATACCATCTAGGTACCCGGTGGGGGATACGCCATGGGCCGGCGGCTGTCATGGCCGCTGACGCATCCGTGATCGGGAAAAATGCGGCCTTTCCGGGCCTATGGCACCGGCGCGAAGGTCCGGTACACCAGCGCCGCCCCCGCGTCCGCCGCCGCCGCATCTGCCAGCGCGCGCACCTTGTCGCGGTGAGGCGAGCGGCTGCACACCGGGTCGGTCGCCGACGCATCCCCCGCCAGCGCCAGCGCCTGGCAGCGGCAGCCGCCGAAATCGATCTCGCGCCGGTTGCAACTGCAGCACGGCTCCTGCATCCAGTCGGTCCCGCGATAGGCGTTGAACGCCGCACCCTCGTACCAGATCTCGGCAAGCGGCCGGTCCTGCACCCGGTCGAAGCTCAGATGCGGGATCGTCTGCGCCGCGTGGCAAGGCAGGACGGTGCCGTCCGGCATCACGTTGAACCCGGACGACCCCCAGCCCCCCATGCAACGTTTCGGAAACTCCGCATGGTAATCCGCCGGAACATAGTCGATCACCAGCCGCCCGCCCAGCCGCGCGCGCGCGTCGCGCACCATCGCGTCAGCCTCCCGCGCCTGTTCCAGCGTGGGCATCAGTGTGCCGGTGTTCCTGATGGCCCAGCCGTGGAACTGCACCGTGGCCACCTCGATCCGCCGCGCGCCCATCTCCTCGGCCATTTCCAGCGCGCGGGGCAACTGGTGCAGGTTGCGCCGGTGCATCACGAAGTTCAGCGTCAGGGGAAAGCCGATGTCGCTTATCCAGCCCGCGACCTCCATCTTGCGATCGAACCCACCGCGATAGCCGCCGATCGCGTCGGCCATGGCCGCGTCGGTGCCCTGCAAGGACAGTTGCACATGGTCCAGCCCCGCGGCCTCCAGCGCCAAAAGCCGGTCCCGCGTCAGCCCGATCCCGGACGTGATGAGGTTCGTATACAGCCCCGCGCCCGCCGCGGCCGCGACCAGCTCTTCCAGATCGCGCCGCGACGCGGGCTCGCCCCCCGACAGGTGCACTTGCAACACGCCCATCGCCGCGGCCTGCGCGAAGACATCCACCCAGACCTCGGTCGGCAATTCGCCGGCCTTGTGGGTCAACTCCACCGGATTGGAGCAATAGGGGCAGGACAGCGGGCAGCGATGGGTCAGTTCCGCCAGCATGGCGATAGGGCGCGCGATCCCGATCATGCCGCCACCACGTCCAGGAACCGCCGGTTGCGCAGCCCGCCAAGGAACCGCGCTGCATCCGCCGCGATCCGGTCGGCGGGCGCGTCGTACCGCGCGGCCAGCATAGCGGTGATGGTCCCGAAATCGCGCGTGCCGTCCACTTCGTCCAGGATCGCCAGCCCGATCTCGTCCAGCATCAGCACCCGTTCCGGCGCCAGCAGCACCCAGACGCCGCGCACATCGTCGAAGCGCGTGCGCACGCCGCGTGGCAGGCTTGGGACATCCGTCGCTTCCATCATGACGCCTTCCGCGCCGCCACGCGCAGCCCTTCGTCGGGTCGCCACGCGCCCGGGGGGATGCGCGCGGGCTCGACATACGCGCCCCACAGCGCGTCGAGCTGCGCCCACAGCACATCGGTCTTGAACGTCAGCGCCGCCGCCGCCGCGTCCTGCTTTTCCGCCGTGTCTGCGTGATCCAGCACCCAGCCCAGCCCGAAGGCCACGTCGCGCGGCGCCTCCTGCAAGCGGTTCCGGAAATAGGACAGCGCGCTGTCGTCCGCGAAATCGTAGTTCTTCAGCAGCCCCGCGATCCGTTCGGAATGGATCTTCGGCGCGAACAGTTCCGTCAGCGAGGCCGCCACCGCCTCCAGCAGCGACTTGTCGCGCACGAACCGCACATAGGCATCGACGGCAAAGCGCGTCGCAGGCAGCACGCCACGGGTGGAGGCGACGTAATCCGGGTCGAGCCCCACCGCTTCGGCCAGCCGCAGCCAGCGGCGGATGCCGCCTTCGTTTTCCGCCGTGCCGTCGTGATCCTCGATCCGCGACCGCCACGCCCGGCGCAGGTCGGGGTTGTCCACCCGGCTCATGAAGGCCGCGTCCTTCATGGGGATCGAATGCTGGTAATAATAGCGGTTGATGACCCAGGCCCGCACCTCGTCGATGGTGCAGCGCCCGCCATGCAACCGGTCGTGAAACGGGTGCAGGTCGTGGTAGCGTTCGGCACCGATCCGGCGCAAGCGCGCCTCGAAAACGTCTCTGCCGTCGGTCATGGCGTGATCTCCATTCCATCCTGTCCGATGGTCCAGCCCGCGGCCTCGGCCTCGGCGCGTTCCGGGCTGCGCGGATCCAGCACCGGGTTGGAATTGTTCATGTGCACGAACACCTTGCGGCGCACGTTCAGATCGCGAAACGCCGCGATGGAACCGGCCTCCCCCGCCATCGACATGTGCCCCATGCGCTCGCCGGTCTTGGTGCCCAGCCCCGTGCGCTGCATCTCGTCATCCGACCACAGCGTGCCGTCGAAAAAGACCGCGTCAGCCCCGCGCAGCCGATCGCGCAGGCCATCCGTCAGCGCCGCACAGCCGGGGATGTAGAACGCCACGCGCCCGCCCGCGCGCAATTCCACGCCCACGGTCTGCTCGCCCATCAGGTCGGTCTGCACCGCGTCCCCTTCCAGATACAGCGGCACCTTGCCCGGCACCGGGAACAGCACCGCCTTCAGCCCCGGCGCGATCTCCACGGGCTGCTCCAGCGCCACGGCCACGCGCGGCACCACAGACGGCCTCAGTGCCCCGAAGATCGGGTTGGCCTCCAGCACCGCGTGGATGCCCGCCGTGGCATACAGCGCAAAGGGCTGCACCTCCCGCAGGGTCAGCAGGCCCGCCACATGGTCGATATCGCCATTCGTCACCAGCACCGACTGCAGCGGGAGATCCCGCAGTCCGGTCGGATACAAGGGCGCCGCCCCGGCCAACTGCACCCGGATATCGGGCGAGGCGTTCAACACGGCCCAGTCGCGCCCGTTGCCCGTCACCGCAAGCGAGGATTGCGTCAGCGCCGGGATCCTGCCCGCGCGGGCGGCATTGCAGTTCGCGCAGCCACAATTCCACTGCGGCAGGCCACCCCCGGCCGCCGCCCCGAGAACAAGGGCGCGGAATCCCATCGCGCGACCCCGCGCCCGCCGATCAGAACAGGACGCCGCGGGCGTCGTCTTCGTGCTCGGGTCCGTACATGTTGATTTCCATGCCGCATTCGATCTCGCGGATCATCGGTGTCGTCCAGGCCATCGGGTCCTCCCTCATGGGGTTTCAGGAACGTGCCGGGGATGCCCGGCACATCCCGCACCCTAGGCGGCGCCGCCCCGCCCCCGCTACCCGACCTTGGTCGGATCAGGGTCGTAGACGCGTGCATGCCGCCTTGCCGGCCCACGGGCCCCGGCGTTGCGCGAACGGCTCAGGCGAACGGGTCAACCAGCCGCGCGCCGGTCGCGGCGAAATCGACGGTGTTGCCCGTCACAACGATACCGTCGCGTGCCAGCGCCTGCGCCGCGATCATCAGGTCCGCGCCGGGATGCCCGATCCGCGCCGACAACTGCCCCCAGTGCCGCGCGTCCCGGTCGTCGAACGGCAGGATGCGATCCCCGAACAGGGTGACCGTGCGATTGATCCACGCGCGCAGGTCGCCGGCGAAGCCGGGGTTCTGCCGATCCTGCAAGGCGATGCCGCGCTCGATCTCGCCCAGCGTGACGACGCTCAGGAACAGGTCGGATTCGTCCCGCGCGGCCAGCCAGCGGGCCACCTGCGGTGCACGATCCGCCCGCCGCACAGCCGAAATCACGTTGGTATCGAGAATGTAGATCACGGCGCCCCGATCACAGGACCACGTCGCGCGGCACCGCCTGCGCGCGCGGGATGTCAGCGGCATCGTGGGCAGCCGGTCCGGGGAAGCTCATCAGATGCGCGGCGAAGCTTTCGCGCTGCGCCTGCGCCTGCCCCAGCAGGCGGCGGTATTCTTCCACCGACAGGACCACGACCACGGGCTTGCCCCGGCGCGTGACCTCTTGCGGGTGACCGGACAGCGCAGCGTCGACCACGGCGCTGAATCGGTTCTTGGCATCCTGAAGGGTCAGCATCGATCCGTCCTGAGCTGGCTAGATAGCTGTCTAGATATATTATCCTGCGCCGTCCGGCAAGTCCCGAGGGCTACCAAGGACGGATATGCGATCTTGTTCCCAGCATCGACACCCTGCCTCCAGGGGCCGCGCCCGAGCCAAGGAGGGCGCAGCGATCCGCCAGAGCAAGGCGGAATGCGCGAAAGAATCGCTGTCGTCAGCATGACACGCGGCATCGCCAAAGCACACTTCCGGAGGGAGGCTCGGGCCAGACCCCTCTTCGGCGCGGTGCCAAGGCATCCCCGCGTTCCGTTTTCCCGCCAGCCTGCTAGATCAGGACCCAACGGAACCCAAGACAAGGACGACCATGATACGCATCGGCATCGGCATTCTGGCCGTGATCGCGGCGCTGGCAGCACTCTGGCAGATCGACCGCACGCGTGGCGACCTGCGCACCGAAAGGGTCACGCTGGCCGGATCGCCCGCGACGGTCTACCGCCCCGTCACTCCGCGCGACGGCGCGCCGCTCGTGGTGGTCGCGCATGGCTTCGCCGGGTCGCGCCAGATGATGCAGGCGCTGTCCTTCACGCTCGCGCGCGCCGGGTCCGTGGTGGTCGCCTTCGATTTCATCGGCCATGGGCGGCATCCCGGCCTGATGTCGCCGCAGGTGGAAACCGTGGACGGCACCACCGCCGCGCTCGTGGACCAGACCTTCGCCGTGGCGCAGGCGGCGCGCGCGCTGCCGGGCGCGGGAGCCGGCCCGCTGGCACTCGTGGGCCATTCCATGGCGACGGACGTGACGATCCGCGCCGCACAGCGCCTGCCCGACATGGCCGCGATCGTGGCGATCTCCATGTATTCCGACACGGTGACCGCCGATTTCCCCGAGCACCTTCTGATCGTGTCGGGCGCGTGGGAACAGCGCCTGCGCGACGTCGGCCTGCGGTTTCTGCAACAGGTGGACCCGGCGGCGGCCGAGGGCGACACGGCGACCGCGGGCGCCGTGCAGCGCCGCGCCGTCGCCGCGCCGAATGTCGAACATGTCGGCGTGCTCTACAGCCCCACCACCCTTGAGGAAGCCCGCGACTGGATCGCCATCGCCACGGGCGGCCTGCCCGTCGGTCCCGTGGCCGCGGGCTTCGGCCCGGCGATGCTCGTGCTGCTCGGGGCCGTGGTCGTGGCCTACCTTCCGCTGTCCATGCTGGCCGGTCCCCCCTGTCCGGCCCCGCCGCCCCCGTCGCGGCGGCGCTACCTTGCGGCCATCGCCCTGCCCGTGCTGCCCGCCGCCGCCGCGATGGTGCTCCTGAAGGACCAGGGGACCGTCGCGGGCTTCGTCCCGCTCGCCGCGTTCCTCGGGGTCTGGGGCGCCGCGCAGCTTGCCGTGCTTGCCCGTGGCGGCTGGCGGCCTGACCGGCCCCGCCTGCGCGCGCTCGCCCTGCTCGTCGCATGGGGGCTCGTGTTCGCGCTGGTGCTCGACGCCGCCTTCTCCGCCTTCATTCCCATGGGTCCGCGCGCGGGACTGATGGTGCTCTTGCTGCTTGGCGCGCTGCCCTTCGCCGTCGCCGACGCCGCCCTCGCCCATGGCGCGCCCCTCTGGCGGCGGGTGCTGGCGCGGCTGATCCTGCTGACCGCGCTCGCCGCGACCATGATCGCAGCGCCCCGGCCGCTCGGCCTGATCTTCACGGTGCTGCCGGTGCTCCTGCTCTTCTGGCTGGTCTATGGCAGCTTCGCCCGCCTCACCGCCGCCCGCGCGGGCACGACCACCGCCGCCATCGGCAGCGCGCTGGCCCTGGCCTGGGCGCTCGCCGCCAGCACGCCGCTCTTCGCGCTGCCCTGACCGGCTTGGCACGGCACGCCGCAGACGATACCCCAGCCCAGACACCGCAAGGGACCGCATCATGACCGACACGCCCGACCGCCCCGGCAGCACCGCCGCCCGGCTGGAAATTCGCACCGCCGAACCCCGCGACGTGCCCGGCATCGTGGAACTGTCCCGCCGTGTCTATGCCGACCAGGGCCCCTATACCCATGGCCAGATCGCGGGCCAGATCAACGCCTTCGCCAAGGGCACCTTCGTGGCGCTCTATGACGGGCAGGTGGCCGGCTACGCCGCCACCCTGCGTGTCACGCAAGCCCGCGTCATGGCCCAACACACCTGGGACGAGGTCACCGGCGCCGGCTATGCCAGCCAGAACAACGCCCGCGGCGACTGGCTCTACGGGATCGAGGTGATGGTGGATCCCGCCCACCGCCGCCTGCGGCTGGGCAAGCGGCTCTACCAGGCGCGCGAACGGCTCTGCATCGATCTCGGGCTGCGCGGCATCGCCTTCGGCGGGCGCCTGCCGGGCTTCCGGCGCCACCGCAAGACCCATCCCGACCCGCAGGCCTATATCGACGCCGTGCGCGGCGGCGACCTGCGCGATCCCGTGATGGCCTTCCAGATGAAGGCCGGGTTCATGCCCGCCCACGCCCTGCCCCGCTACGCCCCCGAGGACAAGGCCTCCGGCGGCCACGCGGCGCTGATGCTCTGGCACAATCCCTATTACGAAGACCCCGACGCCGCCCAGCCCATCACCCGCACCGACCCGGAGGTCGTGCGCGTCGCCGCAGTGCAGCTTCAGGCCCGCACCCTGCGCGACACCGACCAGTTCTACGCCAACGTGGACTACTTCGTGAACATCGCGTCCGAATACGGCGCCGATTTCGTAGTCTTCCCCGAACATTTCACCCTGCAGCTGCTGTCCTGCGAAGCCACCGAACTGCCGCCCGAACAGGCGATCCAGCGGACCTCGGACCACACGGCGGAGTTCGTCGAACGCCTGCGCGCCATGGCCATCGGCCGCGCCATCAACATCGTCGGCGGCAGCCACGCCACCGTCACCGATGACGGCGACATCCACAACGTGGGCTATGTCTTCCTGCGCGACGGCACCGTGCACACCCAGGAAAAGCTGCACCCCACCCCCGACGAACGCGCCTCGTGGCACATCAAGGGCGGCGACAGCGTGGACGTGATCGACACCGATTGCGGCCCCGTCGGCGTGCTCATCTGCTATGACAGCGAATTCCCCGAAGCCGCCCGGCGCCTTGCCGACCAGGGCGCGCGGGTGATCTTCGTGCCCTACAATACCGACACCCGCCACGGGCACCTGCGCGTGCGCTATTGCTGCCAGGCCCGCGCGGTGGAAAACCAGTGCTACGTCGTGACCGCGGGCATGGTCGGAAACCTCGACAACGTCAGCAACATCGACATCCAGTACGCGCAATCCGCGATCCTGACGCCTTGCGATTTCCCCTTCGCCCGCGACGGCATCGCCGCCGAGGCGTCGGAAAATGTCGAGATGATCATCGTCGCCGACCTCAACCTCGCCACCGTGCAATGGGCGCGGGCCCAAGGGTCGGTGCGCAACCTGCGCGACCGTCGCTTCGACCTCTACCGCACCCGGTGGGCCGACGGGGGCTGAGGCCGGTCGAAGACCCGTCAAACACGGATCCCGCAGGTCAACAGCCTGCATATCTTGCCGCGCAGAATCGCGCCCTTCTGCACAGCACCCCGCGCCCTACCCCGCGCGCAGCGACACCCGGTGCCCTGCACCAAAAACCTGCGTCACCGCCGCCTCCAGCGGCGCCGCCAGATGGGTCGCCACATAGGACGTGACGAACGCATTCGGTGCGTGCAGGCACACGGCCCCGCCCTCGCAGCCTGCCAGCGACAGCCGCTGATACCAGTTGGCAAAATCCTCGGGGCTTTCGGCGGCAAGCCTCTCCAGCACCGCCTGCCAGCGGGG
Source organism: Meridianimarinicoccus zhengii (assembly GCF_003254465.1). GTDB lineage: Bacteria > Pseudomonadota > Alphaproteobacteria > Rhodobacterales > Rhodobacteraceae > Meridianimarinicoccus > Meridianimarinicoccus zhengii. Next base: position 37,141 of record NZ_QDFI01000006.1, on the reverse strand, counting down.
ATCGACCCCTTGCCCCGCTGCCTCGGGCGCACGCGGTCCGGCGAAATCCACCCGCAGGACGTTGCCCGGCGCTTCCCGCCCCGCACGCTGCGCCAGCAGCCGCCCGGCCCGATCCGCGAAATCCGGGCCGACACACTCCCAGACCGGGCGCGAGCGCTCCTCCAGCACCGCAAGGTTCAGCCGGTAACTTGCGACCCGGCCCCGGACGCCCGCCCGCACGATCTCCAGCAGCCCCGACGCCACCAGCCGCTTGACCTCGCGCTTCGCCGTGCGCGGATCGACCCCCCAGATCCGCGCCATCTCCGCCTGCCCGATCGACAATTCGTTGCGCTGCCAGTTGTATCGCGCCGTGATCAACGCGATCAGCCGCAGGGCCGACACCTGCTGCACCGTGCTGCCGTGCAAGCCGGCAATGGCCAATGCCGTCAGGATGTCATACTTGTGAACCCCGGCACCGGGGCCCGTCATGCGCACGGGTTGCATCGCTACTCTGCCTCTGTCGGATCGCGCTGATCGCCACGATTCTCGTTACGGGGATTGAGCAGGAAATCCCGTTTTCTGTCAAACGAAAAGGAAAACCGGGATTTCAGACCTCTGTATCCTTCCTCGAAAAGATCTTGGGGTTATAGGTGTAGCGGGACACCATATGTCACCCATTCGGTCGCAAGCTGTCACCCTATCCTGTCATGAGGTGACAGTGCTGCCACCCAATCTTGCGGTGATCTCGCGCAAATCGTTTGTCCCTTCCGTGCAATCTCCCGTTCTTTCCGGCCGTTCCGGAAAAAATCATGTTTTGCAAAATTCGGAAAATCCCGCTATTCCAATTCCAGCAGGCAAGAACACGAGGCACCCGATGCGGGATCATACCGACCTTCAATCCATGAACGAACGCAGCCTCGCGCAGCAATCCGCGGTGCGCAAGGCGACCTTCTCTCCGGCGGAGGTGAAATCCCTCCGCGCCTTCTCGATATGGGAGATTTCCAGCTTCATGTTCAACGTCCCCGCCGACACGTTGCGCAAGAAGCTGGCCGACGATCCCTCCCTGCCCCAGGGCATGACCCAGGACGACGGCCGCCAGCGCTGGTTCACACTTGAGGAAATCAACGAACTGCGGCGCCGGGTGCGCTTCCGCGGCAAGTCGCTGTTGCCCGACCGACCCAAGGGCCGCGCGATGCGCGTCGCCGTCAGCAACTTCAAGGGCGGCGTCGGCAAGACCGTGGTGGCCCAGCACCTCGCCAATGCCGCCGCGCTCGACGGCTACCGGGTGCTGTGCATCGACTTCGACCCGCAGGCGACGTTGACCCACTCCATGGGCCTGACCGAGGTGAAGGAATGGCACACGGTCTGGGGCATCATGTGCCGCGATCTGTGCCGCGAAGCCGACCGGATCGCCGCCGGCTACGACGACCCCGACGACTGCCCCTACCCGTCCTCGGACGAACTGCCCGAGGACGTGCAGTCCATCGGGGCGCAACGCTTTCAGGACTTCATCCAGAAAACCTGCTGGCCCACCATCGACATCATTCCGTCCTGCGCCAATGCGGCCTTCGTCGAATTCGCCTCGGCGCAATACCGGTCGCTCCACAAGGCATGGTCGTTCTTCGGCTGCGTCGACCGTTATCTGGACGAATTGCCGGACGACCAGTACGACCTCATCATCTTCGATTGTCCCCCGGCCATCGGTTACCAATCCCTGAACGCGGCGTTCGCCGCCGACATCCTCTACATCCCCTCCGGTCCCGGCTACTGGGAATACGACAGCACCACCAGCTATCTCGGCCAGCTCGGCGACGCGATGGCCGACATCTCCGACGGGTTCGGCGCGCTGGCCGAAGATGCGGGGATCACCCTGCCCAAGACGTTCCGCGACGTGCGGCTGCTGATGACCCGGTTCGAGCCGGCCAATCCGCTGCACGTCGCGATGATGGGTGCGTTCCGCAACGTGTTCGGCGACGACGTCTGCGACCATCCGATCGAGATGACCCGCGCGGTGGAGCAGTCGGGCCGCTTCCAGATGTCGGTCTACGAACAGGACTACCGGCAGATGACCCGCGACACGTGGAAACGCGCGCGGCAAAGCTTCGACCGTGCCTATGACGAATTCCGCGGCACGCTGCTCGCGGCATGGCGCGACCATGCCGACAGCGTGGCGCAGACGAAGAAGAGGGCCTGAGATGACCGGCAGCAAGAACAAGTTCGGCTTCGATCCCATCGATCCGAAACCGGCGGCGAAGCGCGAACGCAATGTCGGCCCCATGGGCGCCGCGGTGCGCGAGGCGGCGGCGAGCCTTGCGGAAACGACCGAGGCCAAGATCGAACAGCGCCGCAAGAACGCCGAGGACGCCAAGGCGTGGCGCGCGGCGGAAGCACAGGGCAGGGTGCTCGTCACGCTCCTGCTGAGCGACGTGGCGACGGACGATCTGCCGCGCGACCGGCTCGACCTGGAGGCGGTCGCGCGATCCGACGAGATGGAGGAGTTGAAGGCATCCATCCGCGCGCGCGGGCAACGCGAACCGATCGAGGTCTACCGCGATGCCACCGGGCAATACCAGCTCAAGAAAGGCTGGCGGCGCCTGACCGCGCTGAAACAGTTGCTGGCGGAAACTGGCGAGGATGATTTCCTGCGCGTGGTCGCGCGGGTCGAGCCGGGCGGCGAGGCGACCACGCCGGACCGGGTCTCACGCTATATCGACATGGTGGAGGAGAACGTGGTCCGCGAGGATCTGACTTTCGCCGAGATGGCGCAGGTCGCGATCCAGGCCGCGCGCGACCCGGAGGTGGAGGGCGACCACCCTGATGCCATGGTGGGCCGGCTTTACGCGTCGCTGCACAAGATGAAGCGGTCCTATATCCGCAGCTTCGTGTTCCTGCTGACCGAACTGGAAGGCGCGCTGAAGTGGCCGAAGGCGGTGTCGCGGAACCTTGGCGTCGATCTGGCGCGGGTTCTGAAGGCGCAGCCGGATCGCACGGCGATGCTGCGCCGGTCGCTGACGGCTTGCGCGGCGCCCGAGGATCAGGCGGAGACGCTGGCGTTCTTCCTGCGGTCGAGCCAGAAGTCCGCAGCGGCGGCCAAGGCCCCGCGGGAGCGGCGCGAGAAGTACGAGTTCCACGTTGGCAGCACCAAGGTCACGGCGCGCAGCGGCGAGTGCCGGATCGTGAGCACGCGGGATTTCGCGGACGTGCCGCGCGACCGGCTGGAACGCGCGATCCGGGCCTTCGAGGCGGAGCTGGAGGCGGAGCCGCCGCGGCCGCGTAACCCACGGGTTACGTCGCTTTGAGGGTAACCCATGGGTTACGGCCGCACATTGGGTAACCCGTGGGTTACCCCGGATGGCTGCAATCCAGCCTGACTTATGTGCATAATGGTTGCATTATGCACATTGCGGCTCGCGTCTCCGCCGGTTCCCGCAGGCTGGCGGGCAAGGCCGGGGCGGTGTAAGGCGGTGCCATGACACAGGATATCCGCCCCCGGCCCGACCCTGACACGGCGCCCGCCCTTGCCCGGTCGATCCTCGAAGCCTTTGCAACCGCGCACCGCGCGGGCTGCGATGCGGCGCCTGTGGATGCCGCCGCAGCCTATGCGGTGCAGGCCGCGGTGGCCGCGCGGCGCGGGCCGGTGGCGGGGTTCAAGACCGCGCGCAAGCCCGGACAGCCGCAGATCATGGCGCCGATCATGGCCGGAGACGTGATCGACAGCGGCACGTCCATGGCCAGCCTGTTCGGCGGGCCGCTGGGGATCGAACTGGAGCTTGGGCTGCGGATCGCCGCGCCGCTGCCCGACCCGGACGATCAGGATTTCGTCAAGGCGCTTGGCGGCTGCGTTGAGCCGCTGGCGGTGATCGAACTGGTGGATACGCGGCTGGACGGTCCCGCCGCGACCGACCCCCTGAGCAAGCTGGCCGACGCGCAGATCAACGCGGCGCTGGTGATCGGCCCGACGCTGCGCGGCTGGGACGGCGGGCCGCTGACGGGGGCCATGGCGCGGATGACGGCGGGGGAGGACACCCTGCTGGATGGCCCCGCCACGGTGCCCGGCGGCGATGCGCGCGAGACGCTGCACGCGCTTGCGGCGATGATCGGGGGGCATTGCGGCGGTCTGAAACCGGGACAGATCGTCATCACCGGATCGCTGCACCCGTTGACCTATGTCGCGCCCGGCACGCCGGTGGACGGCTGGATCGACGGCTGCGGCACGGTGTCGGTTCGGATCGACTGAGCGGGGCAGGGGGCGTGGTTTCGCCGTTTCCCGGCGGGGGAAATCGGGTAAGGCTGCACAATGGCTGACGATCTGACAGGGTCCTATATCGCCCGCATTCGCGCGGTCCTGCACGCGCTGCACCCGAGCGAGCGCAAGCTGGCGGAAACGATCCTGTCCTTTCCGGGCGAGATCGCGAGCTATTCGGCGACGGAACTGGCGCAACTGGCCAACGTGTCGAACGCGACGGTCACGCGCTTCGTGCGCAGGCTGGGCTATGGCAGCTTCGACGAGGCGCGGCAGGCGGCGCGGGCCGCGCAGCAGGCCGGCGCGGCGGTGTTCCGCACCCCGGTCGATGCCGCGGGGCCGGAGGCGGCGCTGGCGGCGCAGATCGCGCAGGGGCGGCTGAACGTCGAGAACAGTTTCGCCGCGCTGTCGCTGGCCGAGGTCGACGCGATCGCCGACGCGATGCTGGGGGCCGACCGGGTCTGGGTGCTGGGCTTCCGCACCGCGCAGGCGTTCGCCGTCTACCTGGGCGCGCAACTGGGGCAGGTGCTGCCCAATGTCACGCTGCTGCCGCAGGCGGGGCAGACGCTGGCCGAAAGCCTGTGCAGCATCCGGGCAGGCGACGTGGTCGTGGTCTTCGGGCTGCGCCGGACTGTGCGCCCCTTCGCGGCCGTCTGCCGCGAGTTGGGCCGCGGGCCCGCGCGCTGCGCACTGGTGACGGATATCGCGCCGGGGCAGGGGGCCGATGCGGCGGGGTTCGCGCCGGAATGGCGGATGCGCGTGCAGACGACGGCGCCGGGCGTGCTGTTCAACCATGCCGCGGTGCTGGCGCTGTGCCACCTGCTGGCGACACGGGTGCTGGAACGGTCCGGCCCGGCGGGGCGCAAGCGCCTGCTGGCGGTCGAGTCGCTGCACGATTCGCTGGACGAGTTATAGACCGCACCCCCGGAATCGCCCGAAACCTGTTCAATCGCCGTGCAATGGTGCCGCCGGAAGCGGCAATCCGGGGCTGGCTGGCAGAAACCGCTTGTGAAAATCATTTTTCATGAAAGTATATTGAGAAAATAACTTACCGAAGTCTGGACGGGTCGGTGTGACGGCCCGCGGACACATACCAACCGGAGGTTACACCATGCCGTTTGCCAACTATCGCACGATCCGCGCGACCCTTGCCGCCACGGCGCTGGGGGCGTGCCTGCCCATGGCCGCGCTGGCCAATCCGACCGTGCTTCAGATCAATTCGTCGCTGCCGGACGGCAGTTTCGCCCATGTGTTCCTTCAGGAATTCGAAAGCCGGGTCGAGGCGGAGTTGCCCGACGACATCGATGTGCAGGTCTTCATGGGCAACACGCTGGGGTCCGAAGAGGACGTGTTGCAGGGGCTGGGTTTCGGCACGCATCATGCATCGCTGTCGGCGTCGGCGGTGGTGCAGATCAACCCGCGCGCGGCGGTGTTCGACCTGCCATACCTGTTCGAGAACCGCGAGAAGGTGCAGGATTTCGCGGCCTCGCCCGCGTTCGATCTGCTGGCGGAGGGGTTCGCGGGGCAGGGCATGGTTCTGGCGGCGCTGTGGGACAACGGGTTCCGGGTCATCACCAATTCGGTGCGCCCGATCGTGACGCCATCGGATCTGGAGGGTTTGAAGATCCGCACGCCCACCAGCCGCCAGCGGGTCACGATGTTCAACACGCTGGGCGCGAACGCCACGCCGCTGTCCTTCGGGGAGGTGTATTCCGGGCTCGACCAGGGTGTGATCGACGGGCAGGAGAACCCCGCGCAGGTGGTGCAGAGCGCGCGGCTGTATGAAGTGCAGGAGTACATGTCGCTGTCGAACCATGTCTACCTGCCGACCTTCCTGCTGTTCGGGGAGCCGTTCCTGAATGGGCTGGATGCCGACGTGCGCGAGACGCTGCTGCGCATCGCCGCCGAGACGGCGCCCTGGACATTCGCCTGGGGTGACGAGACGGATGCGCGGGTTGTGGAGGAACTGTCGGCGGAGATCGCCGTGAACGAGGTCGATTTCGCGGCCTTCCAGGCGGCGGCCATGCCGCTGTACGACGACCCGGTGTTCACGGACGCCATCGGCCCCGAGATGATCGCGGCCACGCGCGCGGCGTTGGGCCTGAACTGAGCCTGAACTGAGCCGGTTGGCGCGGGTGATCCCGCCCGCGCCCGTTTCCCCCGACATCTGCAAGGAACCGCCATGGATCCCCTTGGAAAGACCGTGATCGTCGTCGATCGCTGGATGTGCCGCGTGCTCGATCTGTTCGTGATCGTCGTGGCGGGCATCCTTCTGGTGCTGCTGAACTATGCCGTGTTCGCGCGGTTCATCCTGAACGCGTCGGTGTCGTGGGGGGAGGAGTTGCCGGCGCATATCCTGGCGATGCTGACCTTCATCGGGGCGGCGTATCTGACGCGGACGAACGAGCATCTCGGGTTCGATTCCGTGGCGCGGAGCCTGCCGCCTGCCATGCAGCGGGTGGTGGTCTGCGTGAACCAGGTGCTGATGGGGGGCTTTGGCGCCGCGCTGATGTGGTTCGGGGGGCTGGCGGCGATCAGCTTCACGGGGCGCACGCTGATTTCCGTGGACCTGCCCATGGTGCTGTTCCGCGGGGCGGTGCCGGTGGCGGGGGCGCTGATCCTGTGCGTGTGCCTCGTGCGGCTCGTGGGGCTGGTGCTGGGCCAAATCCATCCCGACGACCTGCTGCCCGAGGGGGACGACTGATGTTCATGGAACCCGGATACCTGATCCTGATCCTGCTCGTGGCGCTTTTGATGATGGGCGTGCCCATCGCTTATGTGCTGGGCGTCACCGCGTCGGTGATGATCTTCCTCGACCCGGCGGTGGTGCCGATGATCATCGGGCTGATCCCCTTCGGCGGGGCAAACAATTACCTGCTGGTCGCGGCATTGCTGTTCATGATCGCGGGGGAGGTCATGAACCAGGGCAAGATCGCGGAGAAGCTGATCGCCTTCGCCGCGTCGCTGGTGGGGCATATCCGCGGCGGGCTGGCGCATGTGAACATCCTGACGTCGCTGTTCTTTTCCGAGATCTCGGGGACGGCCACGTCGGACGCGGCGGCCATCGGGTCCGTGATGATCCCGCAGATGAAGAAGCGCGGCTATTCGGCGGCCTTCGCGGCGGCGGTCACGTCCACATCGGCCACGATGGCGATCATCGTGCCGCCGTCGCTGAACCTGATCCTCTATGCCTATGTCGCCAACGCATCCATCGCGGAGCTGTTCGCGGCGGGCATCCTGCCGGGCTTCCTCGTGTGCTTCCTGCTGCTGATGACGGCCTACGGGCTGGCGGTGTGGCGCGGCTATCCGACCGAGGGCGCGTTTTCATGGGCGCGCGTGGGTGAGACCGGCAAGGACGCCGCCCTGCCGCTGACCCTGCCGATCCTGATCCTGCTGGGCATCCTTGGCGGCATCTTCACCGCGACCGAGGCGGGGGCCGTGGCGGCGCTGTGGTCCATCGTCATGGCCTCGACCATCTATCGCACGCTGAGCTGGGCGAGCTTCGTCGATACCCTGCGCATCGCGGGCAAGCGCAGCGCGATGCTGATGTTCATCGTGGCGACATCGACCCTGCTGGGCTGGTACCTGACCAACCAGCGCATCCCGCAGGACATCGCCGAGGCGATCCTGGGGATTTCCGAAAGCTACTGGGTCGTGCTGCTGGCGATCAACGTTTTCTTCCTGCTGGCGGGGACCATCGTGCATGGCACGCCCGCGATCCTGATGCTGGTGCCGATCTTCCTGCCGCTGGCGGACCAGCTAGGCATCGACCGGGTGCATTTCGGGCTGATCGTAACGATCAACCTTGGCATCGGGCAGCAGACCCCGCCGGTGGCATCGGTGGTGCTGATCACCTGTTCCATTGCCAAGATCACCATCGGGCAGATCATCCCGCCGCTGATGTGGTTCATCGGGGCGATGCTGGTGGCGCTGGCGCTGATCAACATCTTCCCGGCGATCTCGTTGTGGTTGCCTTCCGTGCTGCTGGGGTGACGGGATGCGACTTCTTGTAGTGAACCCCAACGCGTCGCCTACGGTCACGGCACGCATCGACGAGGCGGCGCAGGCGGCCTGCCTGCCCGGCGAGCGGATCACCACGATCTGCGCGCGCGGCGCGCCCGAGCTGATCGTGACGCCCGAGGATGCGCGCGCGGCGGAGGGGGCCGTGACCCGCACGCTGGCCGACTGGACCGGAGAGGTGGACGGGATCGTGCTTGCATCCTTTGGGGATACCGGGCTGGAGGCCGTGCGCGCCATGACCGCGCGGCCCGTGGTGGGCATTGCGCAGTCGGCCTATGCCATGGCGTCGGTGATCGGGCCGCGCATGGCCATCGTGTCCTTCGCGGCCGCCATGGCCGACGCGCTGCGCCGCACCGCCGAGGGCTATGGCCATGGTGGGCGGCTGTGCGCGATGCACATGGCCGAAGGGCCGGTGCCGGACGATCCCGGCGATATCCGCGAGGTGTTCGCGCCGCAGATCCTGGCGCTGTGCCAGCACACGGCGCGCGCGGATCGGGTGGACAGCATCGTTCTGGGCGGCGGGCCGCTGGCGGGGCTTGCGGCGCGGTTGCAGCCGCGCGTGCCGGTGCCGGTCATCGACGGGACGACCGCGGCCATCGCCACGCTGCGGGTGGCCCTGGGGACCCGCGCGCCCGACCGGCAGGCCGGGGCGGTGCCCGCCTGACCGATGGGGCAGGCGCGCAGGGACGGAGTGCGGTTCGGGCTGATCCTGTCGGCCCATGCGCTGGGGGCGATGTCGCTTCTGTCGGTGCTGACGGCGGGGCCGCGCATCGCCGCGGATCTGGGCCTGACCGCGGTGCAGGTGGGTGCGCTGGCGAGTTTCTATTCCGCGGCACTGGCGGCGGCGTCGCTGCCCGGCGGGCTGGTCAGCGACCGGCTGGGCACGCGCCGCGCGCTGGCGCTGGCGGCGGCGCTGGTCGCGACGGGTTTGGCGATTGCGGCGAGCGCGCGGGGCTTCGCGCCGTTGGGCGGTGGCGTTGCGCTGTGTGGTCTGGGCTACGGGGTCATCAACCCCGCCGCCGGGCGCGCGGTGACGCTGTGGTTCACGCCCGCATGGCGCACGACGCTGATGAGCCTGAAACAAACCGGCGTGCCGGGCGGGGCGGCGATCGGCAGCGCCACGGCGGCGCTTGGGGCCGCATGGGGCTGGCAGGCGGGTATCTGGGCGGCGGCGCTGGTGGCGGCGTGCCTGTCGGCGCTGTTCGTCGCGTTCCTGCCGCGCGACCGGGTGGCGCCGGGTCGTGGCGTGCCGTTCCGGCCCGTGGCGACGTTGCGCGCCGTGCTGGGCCTGCCGGGGCTGGGGCGCGCGAACCTGGCCGCCGGGCTGACCAATGGCGGGCAATTCGCGCTCTGGGCGTTCCTGCCGGACCTGATCCAGCGCGGGGCGGCAGGGTATGCGCTCGCGCTCGGTCTGGGGGCGCTGCATCTGGGCACCTTCGCGGGGCGCGTGTTCTGGGGTGTGGCCGCCGACCGGCTGTTCGGCGGCGATGCGCGGGCCGCATTGCGCTGGCTTCTGGTCGTGGCCGTCGCGGGGGCCGGGACCCTGTGGGGTGCCGGGGCGCTTGGAATGCCGGGGCTTGTCGCCGGGGCGGGGTTCTTGCTGGGATTCACCATCTGCGCCGCCATTGGCCTGCATGTGGCGGTCACGGCGGGGATCGCGCCCGCGGACCGGCTGGGCGGGGCCATCGGTTACACCATGCTGGTCACGAACCTTGGCGGGGTTCTTGTGCCGCTCGCGCTGGGGGCGGTGCTGGCGCGGTTCGGCGTGGCGGGCTTTGCCTTGGGTCTTGCGGCGGCGGCCCTGCTGGCGCTGGGGCTGCTGGCGGGGTCCGGGCGCCGGGCCTGACCCGGATGTGAGTTGCGTTTCGGGGCTGGCGCGGGTCTGGTCCGGCCAATGCATGGGGGACCGCCGATGACCGACACGATGCGCTGCGCCGATCTGCTCGCCCGCCGCCTGTTCGATTCCGGTATCCGCCATGCCTTCGGTATGCCGGGCGGCGAGGTGCTGACCCTGGTCGATGCGCTGGAGCGCGCGGGCATCCGGTTCGTGCTGGTGCGCCACGAGAACGCGGGCGGGTTCATGGCCGAAGGCGTGCACCACGCGACGGGCGCGCCGGGCTTGCTGGTGACGACGGTGGGGCCGGGGGCGCTCAACGCCGTCAACGTGGTGGAGAACGCGCGCGAGGACCGGGTGCCGCTGATCGTGGTCACCGGGTGCATCGACGCGGCGGTGGCGCAGCGGTACACGCACCAGGTCGCGGACCAGCGCGCGGTCTTCGCCGCGGTGGCGAAGGCGAGCCTGACCATGGACGCGGGCGCGGCGGAGGTGATCGCGGATCGTGTGGTGGCGCTGGCGACCACGGGCCAGCCGGGGCCGGTGCATATCGACCTGCCCATCGGCGTGGCAGAGGCCCCGGTCGTGGCGGCACCCGCGCTGCGCCGTCGTCTGGTGATGCCGGTGGGGCCTGCGCCGGGGCCGGGACTGGAGGATCTGCGCGCACGGGTCGCCGCGGCGGCGCGGCCGCTGATCGTGGCGGGGGTGGACGCGCTGAACGGCGACGCGGGCGCGGCGCTGCGGTCGGCTGCCGAGGCGCTGGGGGCGCCGGTGGTGACGACCTACAAGGCCAAGGGGCTGCTGCCGGAAAGCCATCCGCTGTCGCTGGGCGGGGCCGGCCTGTCGCCGCGCGCCGATGCGATCCTTTTGCCGGTGGTGGCGGCGGCGGACGTGGTGCTGCTGGCGGGGTACGATCCGGTGGAGATGCGCACGGGCTGGCAGGACGCGGTGGACCCGGACCGGCAGACGGTCATCGACATCTCCGCCGTTCCAAACACCCATTACATGCACCAGGGCAGTGTGAACATCGTGGCGGATGTGGCGCCGACCCTTGCGGCACTGACCGAGGGCGTGGCGGTGCGCGACCGCTGGACCGGGGGCGAGATCGCGGCGGTGCAGGCGGCGCTGGCCGAAGCGTTCGCGCCGGAAGCCGACTGGGGACCGGGTGCCGTGATCGCCACCTGCCAGAGGGTGCTGCCCGGCGACACCCGCGCCAGCGCCGACAGCGGCGCGCACCGCATCCTGCTGTCGCAGATGTGGCGCTGCGATTATCCGCGCGCGCTGGTGCAATCCTCGGGGCTGTGCACGATGGGCTGCGCCGTGCCGCTGGCCATCGGGGCGCAGGTCGCGGAGCCGGAGCGGACGGTCGTGTCGTTCTCGGGCGATGCCGGGTTCCTGATGGTTGCCGGGGAACTGGCAACCGCCGCGGATCTGGGGCTGCGCACGATCTTCGTGGTGTTCGTGGACCGGTCGCTTGCGCTGATCGAGATGAAGCAGCGCGCGCGGCAATTGCCCAACGCGGGCGTGGATTTCGGGCGGACGGATTTCGCGGCACTGGGGCGGGCGATGGGCGGCGCGGGCCATGCCGTGCGGTCGGTCGCGGAGCTGGAGACCGCACTGGCGGCGACGCCGCGGGCCGATACGTTCACCGTGATCGCCGCCGAAATCGACCGTGGCGCCTATGACGGGCGGTTCTGACTGGGGAAACTTGCGGCACCGGGCACACGGGCGGTCACATCTGCGCGGGCGCGGCGGTGTCGTGATGTCAATATGGCCATGTGCAGACTAGCTTGGACTTGGGGGCGGCGCGTGCTGTCCCGCGCCCGAATCACGAAAGGCCGGACTGTGAGCGACGATATCTGCCGTGCCGAAACGGGCCTCGCCACCGCCGAGGCGCTTGCCGCCTGGAACGCGATGGTGCGCGCCGTGCTGGCCCACGGCGCGGCGGCGCCCGCCCACCTGGCCACCGTGCTGGAACATGAGCCGGATGCGCCGATGGCGTTGGCCGCACGGGGCCTGTTCTGCCTGATGCTTGGCCGCAGCGAGATGGTGGCGGCGGCGCGCGGGTCCTCTGCCGAAGCGCACCGGGCGCTGGCGACCCGTGGCGGCCCTGCGCGCGCCGCGGCATGGCTGTCCGCGCTGGATGGGTGGCTTGACGGATCGCCGGGGGCCGCCGTGTTCCATCTTGAGGGCGTGCTGGCGCGCAACCCTTCCGACACGCTGACGGCCAAGGCCTGCCACGGGGTCCGGTTCATCATGGGTGACGCGGGCGGCATGCGGCGGTCGATCGAGCGCGCGCTGGCTGGGCACGGCGCGGATCACCCTTTGCGGGGCTTCGCGCTAGGGTGTCACGCCTTCGCGCTGGAGGAAACCGGGGATTACGCGGCAGCCGAAGCCACCGGGCTTGCGGGGCTGGACCTCGCGCCCGACGACGCGTGGGGGCTGCACGCGGTGGCCCATGTCCACGACATGACGCACCGGCCCGACGCGGGTATCGCGCTGATCGAACGCAATGCCGCCGCCTGGGACCACTGCAACAACTTCCGCTACCATGTCTGGTGGCACAAGGCGCTTCTGCATCTCGACCGCGGCGAGCATGATCTGGCGCTGTCGCTGTACGACACGCGCATCCGCGAGGACAGGACCGACGATTATCGCGACATGGCGAACGCGGCGTCGCTGCTGGTGCGGCTGGAACTGGAGGACGTGCCCGTGGGCGACCGCTGGGGCGAGTTGGCGGATCTGGCCGAGGCGCGGGTCGGCGACGGCTGTCTTGTCTTCGCCGATCTGCATTACATGCTGGCGCTGACCGGCGACGCGCGGCCCGATGCCGCCGGGCGCCTGCTGGCGCAGGTCGCGGGCACGGGGCGCGACCGGACCGAGCTGGGGCGCGTCGCGGCCCATCCGGGCGTGACGGCGGCAGAGGGGCTCGCGGCCTTCGGGGAGGGGCGGTACGACCGGGCCTTCGCGCGGTTGCAGGCCGCGCGGGCGCATATGCAGACCATCGGCGGCAGCCACGCGCAGCGCGACGTGTTCGAACGCATGACCGTGGATGCGGGCATCCGGGGCGGGCGGCTTGACGATGCGGCGGCGATCCTTGCAGCGCGCACGGCGCTGCGGGGCGGGCATGCCGACAGCTTCGCGCGGACGCGGCTGGACCGGATCGCCGATGCGCGCCGGGTCAGCAACCGGGCGGCGGAATAGCCCGTGTCCCTGCGGTTTGCCGCGACGGGCGCGTTCATGCTGCTGGCCGCCGGGACGGCACTGGCACAGGATCCGGGCTGCGGCGGGGCCGCGGCCCCCTGCGAGATCGCGGGCGGCAGTTATCGCATCGTGCTGCCGGATGGCGCGGCGGACGGCATGGCCGCGCTGGTCTTTCTGCATGGCTGGGGCGCCAGCGGGCAGGGCGTGCTGCGCATGACCGGGCTGGTCGAGACGGCGCTGGCGCGCGGCTATGCCGTGATCGCGCCCGATGGCGTGCCGCGCGCATCGGGCAACGGGCTGACATGGGGCTTCCACCCCGACCGCCCCAGCCCGCGCGACGAGATCGCGTTCCTGCAAGCCGTGGCCGACGACGCGGCGGCGCGCCACGGGATCGACCGCGACCGGATGCTGCTGGGCGGCTTTTCCATCGGCGGGTCGATGGCCAGTTACGTCGCCTGTGCCGCGCCGGGGGCCTTTGCCGCCTATGCCCCGGTGGCGGGCGCGTTCTGGGTGCCCGTGCCCGAAGCCTGCGCGGGGCCGGTGGACCTGCTCCACACCCATGGCTGGACGGACACGGTGGTGCCGCTGGAGGGCCGCGTGCTGCGCGACGATGGCGAGAGCGGGGTCTTTGCGCAGGCGGATGTCTGGCAGGCGATGCAGGTCTGGCGCGCGGCCAATGGCTGCCGCCCCGATGCCAGCGGCCACACGCAGGCGGACGGTTTCTGGCGAAAAAGCTGGACTGGCTGCGATAGCGGCCGGCGGCTGGATTTCGCGCTGCACGACGGGGGGCACGGCGTGCCGCCGGGCTGGACGGCCATGACGCTCGACTGGTTCGCGGCGCGCTGAAAGGGGCCGTGCCGGGCGCGACCCGTGCGTCGTGGTATCCTGATCGCCCGTGTCATGCTACGCCTGAAAATCGTGCATGTTCGGGCGGAGGCGACGCGATGACATCTGGCGCTCCGAGGCAGGTCCTGAGCCAGAGGATCGCCGCGCAGCTTGAGGAACGGATCCTGCTGGGCCGAATCGCGGCGGGCGCGCGGCTGGACGAGGTCGCGCTTGCGCGCAGTTTCGGTGTGTCCCGGACACCCATCCGCGAGGCGCTGCAAAGCGTCGTGGCGCGGGGTCTCGCGGTGCGGCTGCCCTATAGGGGTGTCCTGGTGAGCGAGATTTCACCCGACCGGATCGACCAGCTGTTCGAGGCGATGGGCGAGATCGAGGCGCTGTGCGGCCGTTTCGCGGCGGAGCGCATGACGCCGGAGGAACGCACGGCGCTGCGCGCGCAGCACGCGGAGATGTCGGTTCTTGCGGGCGCGGGCGATGCCGAGGGTTACGAGGCGGCGAACACGCGGCTTCACCAGATCATCTATGCCGGAAGCCACAACGCGGATTTCGCCGAGATGGCCGAGGCGATGCGGCTCAGGCTGTCGCCATTCCGCCGGTCGCAGCTTGCCGACGCCCCGCGCATGGACCGGTCCGATGCGGAGCATGCCCGGATCGTCGCGGCCATCGTGGGCGGCGACGGGCTTGCCGCGGAAAGCGCCCTGCGCCGGCATCTTCTGAGCGCCGCACAGACCATGCGCGAGAAGTGGCGCACCCTGCGGGCCGAGCCCGTGCCGCCGCGGTCGCGGGCGTCCTGACTCCGGGGCTGTCAGAACCGGCGCAGCGTGATCCCGGCGTCTGCCAGACGCGCGCGCAGGTGGCGGGCCATGTCCACCGCTTCTCGCGTGTCGCCATGCAGGCAGATCGTGTCGATCCGGGCAGGCAGGTGCGTGCCCTGCGCCGTGATGATCGCGCCCGCGTCGAGCATGGCGAGGATGCGGTCCGCCACGGTGCCCGCGTCGTGCAGCACCGCGCCCGGTTCGCGCCGGTCGAGCAGCAGGCCGGTTTCCGCATAGGCGCGGTCGGCGAAGATCTCGTGCGCGATGGGGCCGCCGAGGTTTTCCGCGGCGCGCTGCTGTGCCGTACCCGCGATCACCATGAGGATCAGGTCCGGGTCCACGGCGCGGGCGGCGGCATAGCAGGCATGGGCGAGCGTTTCGTCCTCCGTCGCCATGTTGGCCAGCGCGCCGTGCAGCTTCAGGTGCCGCACATGGCCACCCGCGGCGCGCGCCATCGCCTGCGCGGCCCCGAGTTGATAGGCCGTCAGGTTCGCGGCCTCGCTGTTTGTGATCTGCATCCGGCGGCGTCCGAAGCCCTGAAGGTCGGGCAGGCCGGGATGGGCGCCGATGCCGACGCCGCCCGCCACGGCGCGGGCCATGGTCGCGGCCATGGTGTCCGGGTCGCCCGCGTGGAACCCGCATGCGATGTTGGCCGAGGTGACGATATCGAGAAGCGCGCCGTCCGCGCCCATGGGCCAGGGACCGAAGCTTTCGCCCATGTCGGCGTTGAGGTCGATGGCTCGGGTCTGTCCGGTCATGGGGTCGGCTCCGGTTCCGGGTCGTGTCCGGCGGTGACGCCGCTGACCAGTTGATAGGCCAGCAGGTCCGGGATGTCATGGGGGTCGCGGATGAGCGGGCGCAGATGACGGTACAGGTCGGCGCGGCGGGCGGTCTCCGTGGCTTCGGCCGCGCGGGCCTGATCGAGCGGCACGAAGGCAAAGCGCAGGCTTGCGCCGGGCGGGGCCTGCACGAGATTCGGCAGGTCGCAGGGCAGCACCGATCCGATGCGCGGGTAACCGCCCGTGGTCTGGCATTCCGCCAGCAGCACGAAGGGCGTGCCGTCCCCGGTGATCTGGATGTCGCCGGGCACCACCACGTCTGACAGGATCGACAGCCCGCCCTGCGCCGGGAACTGCCCGCCGGTCAGCCGCTGGCCCATGCGGTTGCCGCGCGCGTCGCGGGACAGGGTGGCATTGGCGAAGCGGTCGCGGGTGGCGTCGTCGAACAGCGCCGTCTGCGGACCTTCGACGATGCGGATCGTGCCGCCGTCCCAGCGGGGCAGGGGTGTCAGCGTCAGCCCGGTGCGGGTGCCGGTGTCGTCGCCGGTGGGCAGGGTGTCGCCCGCGTCCAGCATCCGCCCGATCCCTGCGGCGAGATGCGCCGACCGGCTGCCGAGCACGCAAGGCGTGGCGATGCCGCCGCCCAAATGCAGGTAGCCGTAGCCGCCGCCGCGCGCGGCGATGTCGAGGCGCGCGCCCTGCGGGATCGCGTGGGAGGCGTGCCAGGCAAGCGGGCTCCCGTCGCAACTGGCGGACATGGGCGCGCCGGTGAGCGCGATGCGCAACGGGGTTTCGGCGCGCAAAGCGACGGTGCCCGCGGCGATTTCAAGTGCCGCAAGATCGGCGGACTGGCCCAGCAGGGCGGCGCCTTCGGTCAGCGCGAGGCGGTCCATCGCCCCCCCGCGCGACAGCCCCTGCGAGAGGTATCCGGGGCGGCCCCGATCCTGCACCGTGATGCCGCCCATCGCGCGCAGGACGGTCAGGGCCACGGGATCACCTCGGCCCCGCCATCCGCGCGCGCAGCCTCCAGCCCTTCGCGGTCGGTGGCGGCGAACAGCACCGCGTCGCCGGGGCGCAGCAGGAACGGGTCGGTTCGGTCCGGGTCGAACAGGCGCGCGGCGGTCTGGCCGACGTGCCGCCAGCCGGTTGGCGAGGCGACCGAGAACAGCACCACCTGCCGGATCGCAACGGTCAGCGCGCCGGGTGGCACGCGCGGGGACAGCCCTTCCTGCCGGGGGATATCCCAAGCGTCCGGAAGCTGCCCCAGATAGGGCTGGCCGGGGGCGAAGCCGATGGTCTGCACGCGCAGGGGTTCGGCCGTCAGGCTTTCGACCGCCTCGTCGGGCTTGAGACCGGCGAGGTCCGCGGCCTCGTCCAGTTGCGGGGCGAGGTCCGTGCCGAAGACGGCCGGCACCCGCCACAGGCGGCGGCCCTCGGGCAGGGGGGCCTGCGTCCAGTCCCGCTCCGCCAGCAGCGCCGACAGGCAGGCCGCGAAGGCGTCGGGGTCCGTTCGCGGCAGGTCGAGGCGCACCAGCACCGACACCGGGCCGGTGGAGACCTCGGCCAGCCCCGGCGGGTCGGCCCTCGCCACCGCCGCGGCAAAGGCTAGGGCTGCCCGGTTGGCCGGCTCGGTCAGCCGGTCCGCGAAGCGGATCAGCAGCCCGTCCACGCCCAGAGTTGCGATCTGTGGGGCGATCTGCGGTGCGGCGTCTGTCATGCCCATGGCCTAGCGCAGGGTTTCCGGCAGGAACAGGGCGATCTGCGGCATGGCGATCAGGGCCGCGGCCATCACGAGCATCACGACGACGAAGGGGATGGCGCCCACCATCACCTCGGACATGCGCCCAGATCGCCGCGCGCCTTGCACCACGTAAAGGTTCAGACCCACGGGCGGCGTGATCAGTGCCATCTCGATCAGCAGGATCATCAGGATGCCGAACCACACCGGGTCATAGCCCTGCGCGATCACCAGCGGCACGATGATCGGGATCGTCACCACCATCAGCGACAGGGTTTCGATGAAGAAGCCCAGCACGATGTAGATCAGCACCACCACGAGGATCGTGCCCAGCGGCGACAGGCCCATGCCTTCCATGAAGGCCGACAGTTCCGCGCCCAGCCCCGCGCTGGCCAGCGTGAAGTTCAGGAACGATGCGCCGATCACCACGAGCATGATCATGCAGGTGATCTTGACCGTGCCAAGGCAGGCCGCGCGCAGCATTCCCAGCGAGATCGACCCGAAGAGCGCCGCCATCAGCAGGGCACCGGCGACACCCACGGCGGCGGCCTCGGTCGGGGTGGCCCAGCCCTGGTAGATCGAGCCGACGATCAGCGCGAAGAGGATCAGGATCGGCCCCAGTTCCAGCAGCGCGCGCAGCATCTGGGATAGCGGAAAGGTCCGGCGCGGGCCGCCAAGCGCGGGGCGCCATGTGCAGATCAGCGCGGTGATGGCCATGAACCCGAGCGCGAGCCCGATGCCGGGGATCAGCCCTGCAAGGAACAGTTGCGGGATGGATGTCTGGGTGAGGAAGCCATACACGATCAGGTTGATCGACGGCGGGATCATGATGCCCAGCGTGCCGCCCGCCGCGATGGCCCCCGAGAACAGGCGCGGGTCGTATCCCAGCTTTTCCGCCTGGGGCATCGCGACGGTCGCCACGGTCGCGGCGGTGGCCACCGAACTGCCCGAGGTTGCGGAAAACAGCGTGGCGGTGGCCACGTTGGCGTGCACCAGCCCGCCGGGTAGCCAAGACACCCAGCGGTCGAGCGCGCCATAGGTCCGCGCCGCGATGCCGGACCGCACGAGGATCTCGCCCAGCATGACGAAGAACGGGATGGCGATCAGGGTGGAATTGTTCGAGGTGGACCAGACCATGTTGCCCAGGCCCCGGATCAGCGGGAAGGGCGTGAAGAACGTGTCCACCCCGAAGCCCAGAAGGAACAGCACGATGCCCACGGGGATGGACAGGCTGAGCAGGCCCAGCAGGCCGAATGTCAGCGGCGCGATCATGCCTCGGTCTCCGCTTCGGATGTCATGCCGATGGCGGCTTCGGCGGCGTCCGTGTCGCGGTGCAGCACCATCCACAGTGCGCAGAGGAACGTGACCCACGCTGTCAGCGCGAACCACACCCAGCCCGCGAACCACGGCCCCTGCACCAGCGCCAGCGGCGTTTCGAGCGCGGAGTTCGACCGGCTGTCATTGGCGATGGACCGCGCCAGCACCGGCCAGGATTGCAGCGCGATCAGGCTGACGGTGCCCGCCAGTGCGAGCAGCGCCACCAGATCCAGCACCCCGCGCAGCCGCCCATGAAGCTGGCTGCGCAGGATGTCGATGCGGACATGGCCCAGTTCCAGAAGGGCAAAGGCCATGCCCCAGCTTGTGGCGATGGCCATGACATAGCCAGAGATGTCATCGGTCCCGCCCAGCGACCCCCCCGCACGGCGCAGCCCGATATCGAGCATCACCACGCCCGCGCAGGCCAGAAGCCCCGCGCCCACCAGTAGGGCGATCCAGCGGTTCACGCGGCGCAGGATGTCGAGCGCTTGCAGCGCCGTGCCGGGGGCGGCCATCAGTTGACCGTCACGCCGACGGCGGCACCGACGCTGTCGTTCCAGCGCGCGACCCAGTCGTCACCGGCGCGGTCGGCCCAGTCGGGCAGCACGCGGGTTTCCAGAACCTCGCGGGCGCGGGCCATGTCGGCCTCGGACACCTCGACCAGAACCATGTCGCGCGTCTCGCCTGAGGCGCAGTCGCCGGTTCCGGTCAGGCAGGCCACGTCATTGGCGAGCGCACCCGCGGCTTCGGCCCAGACGGGGGTTTCGAAATCCTCGGCCAGACGGGTCTGGATCAACTCCTGCTGTTCCGCGCTCAGGCTGTTCCAACGGTCCATGTTCATGGCCGTGACGACGGAATCCCAGCCGCCCAGCGGGATCGGCATGAGATGGGTGGAGACCTCCCACCAGCCCGCGCTGTAGCCCGACCCGGCGCCCGTGACGCCGCAATCGATCACCCCGCGCTGGAGCGCGCCCGGCACCTCGGAGAAGCTGACATTGACGCTTTCGGCGCCGAGCGCTTCGAGGAACATGGCCGTCATGCGGCCCGATCCGCGCACCTTCAGACCCTGAAGGTCGTCGAGGCTGTTCACCTCGGCGTTGCAGAACACGACCTGCGGCGGGTAGGGCACGATGGCGAGCACATGGGCGTTGAACCGCTGCGCGAAGATGTCGGCCACCATGGGGCGCGCGGCATCGACCATGGTCCGCGCCTCGGCGGCGGTCATCGCCAGCAGCGGCACGTCCAGCCCTTCAAGCTCGGGCGCGTCGGCGACGGCGTAATCGGCCACGGTCATGGCCACGTCATAGACCCCGTCGCCCAGCAGCCGGTAGACGTCGCCCACGCCGAGATTCATCTGGTTGTGGGTGGTCAGCGCCACCTCGATCCCGCCGTCCGACGCGGCAGGCAGGGTTTCCGACCAGAACGGGGCCTCGTGCTGGATATGCAGCGGCAGGCCGGACCAGGACCCGACCACGGACAGGGTTTCGGCGGAAAGCGGCGTGGCCAGCGCCGTGGTGGTGGCCAGAAGGGCGAAGGTGCGAGTCATGGTGTTTCTCCTGTTGGGGTCGGTTATTGATGTGCCGGGTCGAGCGCCGCGGCGTCGTCGGGAACGTCGGTGATCAGCATGTGGCCGGGTTTGTGCGTGATGCAGAAGGCCGGGCGCGCGGCGGTGATCGCGGCCTGCGGCGTGACCCCGCAGGCCCAGAACACCGGCACATGACCCGCGGGCACCGGGGCCGGATCGCCCCAGTCGGGGCGGTCGAGGTTGGTGATGCCGATGGCCGAAGGGTCGCCCGCATGCAGCGGCGCGCCATGGGCATGGGGGAAACGGGCCGAGATCGCGCGCGCCTCGTCCACCCGGTCTTCGGGGATCGCACGCATGCTGACCACGGTCGGCCCCATGAATGGCCCGGCGGGGGCCGTGGGGATGCTGCTGCGGAACATCGGCACGGTGCGGTCGTTATCGATGTGCCATTGCGGGATGCCCGCGGCCTGCAACGCCGTCTCGAAGGTGAAGGAACACCCCAGGGCGAAGGCCACGAGATCGTCGCGCCACAGGTCCGCGATATCGGTGGTGCTGTCCGCCAGCACGCCGTCGCGGTAGACGTTATAGGCTGGCAGGTCGTGGCGCAGGTCGAAATCGCCAAGCGCGTCGATCCGCGGGCTGCCGGTGTCGGACACACCCACGAGAGGGCAGGGGCGCGGGTTTCGGTGGCAATAGCGCATGAAATCGAGCGCGTGGCTTTCCGGCAGAATCACGAGGTTCGCCTGAAGGAAGCCGGGGGCCAGCCCGGCGGTGTGGCCCATATAGGCGCCGTCGCGAATCGCGCGGCGCAGGGTGGCGGGATCCGCCTGCCTGAGTTGGGCATAGGACATGGGTTGCCCCTTTCATGATCCCCCTAACGATGGGGGATGCGGGGGCATTTGCGCAAATCGAATGTTTCGCGTCCACGGGATAGGATTTTTCTATACCCCTTCCGTGCGTGCGTAGGTTTTGGCCACCTCCTGCGCGATGGCGGCGGCCTGTTCTTCGATATGGCGGCGGCCTTCACCGAGATAGCTGGCGGTGAAGCGCAGCGGCACGGGGATGAAGCCCGGATCGAAGGGCTGGATGCGCCCCTCCGCCACCCAGTCGCGCGCCAGCGCCACGGGCAGCGCGGCGACGCCCAGGTCGCTTTCCACCAGCCGGAAACAGGCCGACAGGGACGAGGACGGGAAGATCGCCACGTCCTCTCCCCGCAGCGCGTGAAGTGCTGCCTTCAGTTCGCGATAGGGCCGCGTGTTGCGCGCGTAGCTGAGCACCGGCTTGCGCAGGTAGTCGGCCGGATCGTCGGGCACGGGTGCCGACCCGGCGGCATACCAGCCGAGCGCGAAAGGCGGCAGGTCCACGTTGTCGACGGAGAACTCCGACACCGGGCCGAGCAGTATGGCAAGGTCGATTTCCCGCGCCAGCAGGGCGTCCCGCAGGTGCACCGACACGTCCACGTTGAATTCGATCTCCAGCCGCGGGTAGCCGGCATGGAGCCGGGTGATGAGCGCGGGCAGCCAGCTTTGGGCTATGGTTTCCGACACGCCAAGCCGCAGGCGGCCTTCGATGCCCGCGGGATCCATCACGTCGCGCTGGATATTCTGGGCCAGCCGTTCATGGGCCTCGGCATGGCCGACGAGCAACTCGCCCCGCTTGGTCAGGCGCATGCCGCCGGGGCCGCGGTCGAAGAGCGGCGCGCCGATCGTGTCTTCGAGGTTGCGGATGCGGCTGGTGACGGCGGGCTGCGACAGGTGCAGCGCGGCAGCGGCCTTGTTCACCCCGCCCAGCCGGACGACGGTCAGGAAGGCTTGCAACTGGTCGAGGGTGTAGCGGGTCAAGGCGGGAATCCGGTCGGGGTGTTGCCGCCTGCATAGCACGGCACGGGGGCCGGGGTCGTCTTTCCGGCTTGCCCGTCGCGCAAGCCCATGAAATCAATCCCGTGTCACTCGTCCGGAAGGTCCCCTCCATGCGCAGCAGCCGTATCGTCCATGTCGTGTCCGCCCATGCCGAGGGGGAGGTGGGCGATGTCATCACCGGCGGTGTGGCCCCGCCGCCCGGCGACACGATCTGGGACCAGCGCGCCTGGATCGCCGCCGACGACACCCTGCGCCGCTTCGTGCTGAACGAGCCGCGCGGCGGTGTGTTCCGCCATGTGAACCTGCTCGTGCCGCCGAAACACCCCGAGGCGCAGGCGGCATGGATCATCATGGAACCCGAGGACACGCCGCCCATGTCGGGGTCCAACTCGATCTGCGTGGCGACGGTGCTTCTGGATACGGGCATCCTGCCGATGGAGGAACCCGTGACCCATCTGGTGCTGGAGGCGCCGGGCGGGCTGGTGCGCGTGCGCGCCGATTGCGCAAACGGCAAGGCGGTGCGTATCCATGTGGAGAACCTGCCGTCCTTCGCATCGCGCCTTGCCGTGCCGCTGGACGTGCCGGGGCTGGGGACGATCACGGTGGACACGGCCTTTGGCGGGGACAGTTTCGTGGTGGTCGATCCGGTCGCGCTGGGGGTCGATCTGGTGCCCGACCGCGCGCGCGAACTTGCCGAGCTGGGCGTGCGGATCACAAATGCCGCCAACGCGCAGTTGCGGTTCGAGCACCCGGAGCGGCCCGACTGGGCGCATCATTCGTTCTGCATGTTCGCGGGGCCGATCGACCGGGATGGGCACGACTTGCGGGCGCAATCGGTGGTGGCGATCCAGCCCGGCAAGCTGGACCGCTCGCCCACGGGCACGGCGGTGTCGGCGCGCATGGCGATCCTGTCGGCGCGCGGCGAGATGGGGCCGGATGACCGGTTCACTGGGGTGTCGATCATCGGGTCCGAATTCACCGGTCGTATCCTGGGCGCCGCGCATGTGGGCGGGCAGGCGGCGATCCGGCCCGAGATCAGCGGACGCGCCTGGGTAACGGGGACGCACCAGCACATGCTGGACCCGGACGACCCGTGGCCGGGCGGCTATCGGCTGTCCGACACCTGGCCGCGGATCGTCTGATCGCGGCCTAGAACCGCGTCGGTGCGAATGGGGCGAGCGGGATTTCCGGGTCGCGCCGGTCGGCCAGTGCGGTGACCAGTTCTGCGGTGCCCGCGGATTGGGTCAGCCCCAGATGCCCGTGCCCGAAGGCGTATATCACCGCGGGCGCACCCGGCGCGCGCCCGATCACCGGCAGGCTGTCGGGCAGGGACGGGCGGAACCCCATCCATTGCGCGCCGCCCGCCGGATCGAAACCGGGCAGGAACGTTGCGGTTTTCTTCACCAGCGTTTCGGCGCGGCGCATGTTCGGCGGAAGCTCCAGCCCTCCCAGTTCGACTGCGCCGCCGACCCGCAGCCCGTCCCCGATCCGCGACACGACGAAGCCGTGATCGGCAAAGGTCAGGTGCGTGCGGACATCGAAGCTCGCGGTCGGAAAGGTCGTGTTGTAGCCGCGCTCGGTTTCCAGCGGGATGCGGTCGCCCAGCGTTGCGGCCAGCCGGTGCGACCACGCCCCGGCCGCCACGACGACCTGCGCGGCGCGGCGCGTGCCATCGGCGGTGGTGATCTCCACCCCGTCGCCCGTCTGCCGCAGGGCGCGCACATCCGCTGTGTCGATCCGCCCGCCGGCATCGGTGAACGCGCGGGCGAGGTGGTCCGTCCAGCGCGCCGGGTCCACCGTGTTCATCCATGTGGGCGTGTAGCCGCCATGGGTGAAACGCGGGCTGAGGCCGGGCTGGATCTCGGCCAGCGCGCCGGGGCTTTCCAGCAGGTCGAACGGGATGCCATGGGCGCGGCGCGCTTCCCATGCGGGCAGGGCGGCCCGGTAGCTGGCCGCGCTGTCGTACAACTGCAACTGGCCCTCGCGACGCATCAGCGGCTCGCCCGACACCGCTGGGATCAGGCGTTCGAGTGCTTCGCGCGACAGGTCCATCAGGCTCGCCTGTGCCGCGATGGCGGCGGTATGGCGGCCGGGCCGGGACGCGCGCCAGAAACGCCACATCCAAGGCGCGATCTGCAGCGCATAGGCGGGCCGGATCGACAGCGGACCCAGCGGATCCAGCAGCCAGCGCGGCGCGCGGCGCATGATGCCCGGCGCGGCCAGCGGTTCGATATCGCTGAAGGCGAAGGCCCCGGCATTGCCGCGGGAGGCTTCTGCCGCGACGCCCTTGCGGTCGATCAGCGTGACCCGGTGGCCCGCGTTCTGGAGTGCGAAGGCCGTGGTCACACCGACGATACCCGCGCCGATGACGGTGATATCAGGTGCGTAAGTCAAGCCGGGATGCCGTCCCGGAATGGGTCTGCGGGGTCGAAGATCAGCGTCGCCTCGGCCATGACATGGGCCTGCCCCGTGATGGAGGGGATCACGCCCCCGGTGGGGCCGGGACGCCACGACAGCCGGTAGCTGCTGCCGATGATGCTGTGCTGCACGATCTCGGTTCCTTCGGCGAGCTTCCCGTCGGCGGCGAGGCAGGCGAGCCGCGCCGAACAGCCCGTCCCGCAGGGGGAGCGGTCATAGGCGTCGTCGGGGCACAGCACGAAGCTGCGCCCGTGGTCCGTTTCGCTCACGGCGGGGCCGTGGAAGATGACGTGATCGACGGGCGATCCGGCGGCATGGACCGCCGCGCGCACGGCGATGCCCGCGTCGGTGAGCGCGCGGATATTGGCCGGATCGACGGGCAGGGGGGACGGGTCGACGATGAAGAAGAGGTTGCCCCCGTAGGCCACGTCGCCCGTCACCGGGCCGAGCCCCGGCACGTCGACCGTCAGCCCTGCGGTGATCCGGCGGCTTTCCACGTTGGTCACGGTAACGGTATGGGCGTCGTGCAGCACCACGCCGACCGGTCCAACCGGCGTGTCGATCCGGTGGGTACCGGGCGCGATCCGGCCCATATGTACCAGCGTCACGGCAAGTCCGATGGTGCCGTGGCCGCACATGCCCAGCACCTCGGCCGCGTCGAAATAGATGACGCCCGCTGCGCAGCCCGGGTCCACGGGTTCGACCAGCAGCGCGCAGACCATGGCGACCTGCCCGCGCGGTTCGGCCGCGACGGCGCGGATGAAATCGGCATGATCCTCGGCCAGCCTGCGGGCGCGGTCGGCCAGCGGCCCGGACCCGAGATCCGGCCCGCCCGACAGGATCACCCGCGTCGGCTCCCCCCCGGTGTGGCTGTCTATCACATGCATGCGGCGATGACCCCGCCCTGTTTCGACCAGTCGGCGAACCAGCGGTTGAACTGGTGGAACTGCGCCTCGCAGAAGCGCGCCTGCGACGGCGACAGCGCGTCGGTTTCCAGCAGGTTCAGCCGATATTCCTCGTGCCCCTTCAGCACCATGAGATGCTTGAAATAGAGGACGAGGTCCACGCCCTCGTCGAACTTCGCCAGCACGGAGAACGCGTTTTCCAGCTCGCGCGCGCGCTGGTCAGCCTCGGCGTCGCCCTGGGCGGCGCGGCGCGACAGGGCGACCTGCAAGAGCGTTTCCTTGGGGAAGATCGTGCCGATGCCAGTGATCGCGCCCACGGCGCCGCATTTGACGAAGCCGTGATAGACCTCGGTATCCACGCCGACCATCAGGATCACGTCGTCATCGCGGTGGGTGATGTGCTCGGCGGCGTAGCTGAGGTCGTCCTTGCCGCCGAATTCCTTGAACCCGATCAGGTTCTTGTGCGCGTCGCGCAGGGCGAAGAACAGGTCCGCCTTGGTGGTGTAGCCGTAATAGGGGCTGTTGTAGATGATCGCGGGCACGTCCGGGGCAGCCTCCAGGATAGCCTTGAAATGGTTGTGCTGCGCGGCGACCGACAGGCCCCGCGACAGCACGCGCGGGATGACCATGAGCCCCGCCGCGCCGACCTTCTGCGCATGGGCGGCATGGGCCACGGCCGATGGCGTGTTGATCGCCCCGGTGCCGACGATCACCGGCACGCCGGCAGCGGTCAGGCGCTCCACGCCTTCCATCCGCTGCGCGTCGGTCAGAAGGGGCCAGTCGCCGCAGGAGCCGCAATAGACCACGCCGGACATGCCCGCCGCGACCATTTCCTGTCCCTTGCGCACGAGGGCGTCGAAATCGGGCTGGCGGTCCGCCGTGCAGGGAGTCAGCAGGGCGGGGATGGTGCCGTGGAAGACATCGGTGTTCATGGGGGTCTCCTTGTCGAACGGGTCAGGGGGCGGCGTTGGCGGTGGCAGGCGCGATCCACGCGGGCGGGTGCTGCGGCGCGCGGCCCGTGCGGGCCGCGTCGGCGCAATGGGCCAGCGATCCGAAACGCACGGCGCGGTCGCTTAGACCCGGCGCGTAATGGGCGTACTTTCCGGAATTGGTCATCAGTACGCGGGCCGAGGGCGGGAATACGGGTTCCGAGATCGAACACCAGCAAAGGTCGGGGACGACGGTCACGCCCGCCGCCGCCAGCCGTGCCAGCACCCCGTTGGCCGCGATGGCGGTGTGCGTGCCGCGCCCCAACGTGATGATCGTCGCCACGTCAGGGTGGACGTGGTGGCCATCCATCAACTCGGCGAAGGCCGCGCATTCGGTGGCGGAGAAATGCGGGCTTCCCAGCGCCACGAGGTCCACCTTGTTCGGCGCGTCGTTGAACCCGGCCCACGCGCGGGCGAAATCGTCCGGGCCGATCGCCACGGTATCGGCACCGGGTTCGGGCGGGGTGTCCGCCTCGGGCGTGTGACCCGCGACATGCAGCATGGGCGAAGCCGAGGTCGTGCCATAGGCGGCGCAGAGCGCCTTCAGGTCGTCGGCGGTGGGGCTCAGTCTTTCCAGCCCCCGGATCAGCGGGATGCGGTCGGGTGCGGCCTGCCCGATCAGCCAGCCGAGCATGGGCCAGAACGCGTCGTCGATGCCGTGTGGAACGGTGACGTCGATGATCCGCCGGGGCGTGCGGTTCTCGGGCAGGTACACGCCCGCCAGTGCAGCCCGGCCCGTCAGCGCGATGCACAGGTCCATGAAATCGGCGTGTTTGACGGTGCGCGCGCCCAGCACCGAATTGGCATAGATCACCGCGTTGCTTTCGGCCCAGGCAATGTCTTCGCCCGCCGAAGGCTTGTCTTCGAGCAGATAGGGCGCGCAGGTGAAGCTGGGCCGCGCGCCCATCTCGACATAGGCGTCGGCCAGCGCGCTGGCGGGTCCGCCGAAATCCTCGGCCACGCCCTGCGCGCGCCAGTTGGCGTGGTCCACCGAGATCGCGTTCATGGTCGTAGGCACCCGCACGCGCCCGCCGCGATCCGCCATGGCGCGGGCGAAGGTCAGGAACGCCGGACTGGCATAGATGCAGCCGTCGATATGCACGCGGGTCACATCGGTCAGGCGGCGCGCGCCCTGTGCTGCGGCCATGGTGGCGATGATGTCCATGGCGATGCGCGCGGCCTCGCCATGATCGCCGTTCAGGAAAGCCCGGTCGGTATCGGTAAGGGTCAATGTGTCGGGATCGACCAGGTTCAGCGGCAGATCGAACGCCCCGGCGTGCAGCCGGTGGCCCGTGATCGTGGCGCGCGGTTCCCGCGCCAGCCGGTCGTAATCCGCCCCGGACAGGCGCAGCACCGCGATCCCGTGCCCGAAGAGCCGCTGTGCCACCAGCGCGCCCAGCGTCAGGATATCTTCGCCCTCGCGGAACACCAGCGCGGCGGGTGCGGCCCCGGCAAAGGCCAGCCCCAACAGCACGCCGCTGCCTGTGCAGGACCCGCGCGAGGTGGGCATCAGCACCACGCAGCCCGCCAGCGATTCACCCTGCTGGGGGTGGTGCGCGTCGATGATCCGGCCCGTGACCGGGTCCACCCCGCCCCAGACACTCAGCCCCTCGTCGCACACGAGAACCGGTCCCTCGACCTCGGCGGGCACGATCAGCTGCGACATGCGCGGTCCTTTCGGGGCTTCGGGTGGGTCCGGCGGGGTATCGCTTTCCCGGCGCGGGGCGTGGAATGCCAGAGTTGTGCGCCCGGCAGATATGTGCTTAAACAATCAGGATTGGTAAGAAAAGAAAAATATGGCCCGAACGGAAAAAACCCGCCGTCATCCGGTCGAGGACTGGGACACGGAGCGCCAGCAGTTGCGCGCGGACCTCGGTGCGCGGATGAAGGCGGTGCGGCAGGCCTGCGGCTTCACGCTGGAGGTTGCGGCGCAGCGCACGGGGCTTGCCGTGTCCACCATCCACAAGATCGAGAACGGGCGCGTGTCGCCGAGTTACGAGAACCTCGTGCGGATCGCGCGGGCCTATCACATCGGGATGGAACGGCTGTTTTCCGCCGACCACGACGCGGTGCAGACGACGCGCATGACGGTGACGCGGGCGGGGCAGGGGCGGGTCGTCCGGTCGCGGCATTTCGAATACGAAGTGCTGTGCAACGCCCTGGCGGACAAGAAGATCATCCCGCTGGTGACCCGGGTCGAACGGCGCACGCCGCTGGCCGATTCGGACCTGGAGGCCCATACCGGAGAGGAAACCCTGTTCGTGCTGTCGGGCCGGGTGGAACTGGTGGTGGAACATTACCAGCCCGTCACGCTTGAACCCGGCGACTGCGCCTATTTCGACAGCACGCTGCGGCATGGCTTGCGCGCGCTCGACGACGGCGACACGCGGGTGTTCTGGGCCTGCACCTATACGGATGTGGCGAACTAGCCCCGCGCATCCGCTGCCCGTCGGCGCATGGCCGCGGCACGCCTGACCCCCTGACACGGAGAGTCTCATGACCGATCCCGCCCCCGTTTCCGTCGATGCGCTGCTGGCGCGCGTGACGGGCATCTTCGAAGGCTGCGGCGTGCGGCCGGACGCTGCGGCGTCCGTCGCGCGTGTGATCGTCGCGGGGGAGCGGGACGCCTGCAAGTCCCACGGCATCTACCGGATCGAGGGCTGCCTGAAGGTGCTTGCCGCGGGAAAGGTGAACGGGCAGGCGGTGCCGCGTCTTCACGACGAAGGCCGCGCCGTTGTCGAAGTGGACGCGGTGGGCGGCTTTTCCAACCCGGCTTTCGACGCGGCGCTGGACCTGCTCGACGCGCGGGCGCGCGACACCGGGCTGGCGGCGCTGGTGATCCGCGACTGCCTGCATTTCTCGGCCCTGTGGCACGATGTGGAGGCGCTGGCGGGCCGGGGGCTTGCGGGGCTGTCCATGTGCCCGAGCTATTCCTTCGTGGCGCCCGCGGGTGGGACCACGCCGCTTCTGGGTACGAACCCTTTCGCCTTCGGCTGGCCGCGTTCAAGCGGCGATCCTTACGTGTTCGACTTCGCCACGTCCGTCGCGGCGCGCGGCGAGATCGAGCTGCACCGCCGCGCGGGCACGCCCATCCCCGAAGGCTGGGCAATGGACGCGGACGGGAACCCAACCACCGACCCGGAAGCCGCACTGGCGGGCGCGATGCTGACCTTCGGTGGGCACAAGGGATCGGCCCTGTCCACGATGATCGAGCTTCTGTCCGGCGCGATGCTGGGCGAATTCATGAGCCGCGAAGCGCTGGATTTCATGGGGCGCACCGATCTTCTGCCGCGCCACGGCGCGCTGGTGCTGGCCTTCGATCCCACGGTCTTCGCGGCGCGCAGCGGCCGCGACCCGCTGGCAGAGGGGGAAAAGCTGCTGGACGCCATCGCGGAGCAGGGCGCGCGCCTGCCGTCGCAGCGCCGGTTCCGGGCGCGCGCGGCTGCGCTTTCGGACGGCATCCTGTTGTCGGCCGCGGAACTGGCGCAGCTCGACCGGTTCGAGACCGAGGGGTTGTCCGCCGTCGCCGGCTGACCGGCGCCCCGGCCGGACCGCCTCCTATCGGCCCCAGCGCAGGACCAGCGGATCGAGCGGCCGCAGGAGATCGATCATCCGCTGACGGATGGCCGGGTGCAGCGGTGGAATCGGGTGGCGGCAGAACTCGGACCTGATGACGCCGCCTTCGACCATCGCGGCCTTGCAGGACTGCCAGCCGCATTGACGGTTCTCGTGGTTGATGGCCATGGCGACGCGGCCGTATGCGGATGTCGCACCTTCGATGTCGCCCGCGCGGTGCAATTCGATGACGGGCTTGATCCGGTCGACGATCATGCCGCTGGTCATCGACCCGGTCGCGCCTGCGTCGAGATCGGCCAGAAGGGTGATCCCCTCCTCCCCGTCGAAGGGGCCTTCGATTGCGTCGCCGCCCGCGTCGATCAGCGCGCGCAGCTTGTTCGCAGCCTTCGGGCATTCGATCTTGAACAGGCGCACCGCGTCGATGTCCCGCGCCATGCGCACCAGCAGCGGCACGGGCAGGTCCACCCCGGACAAGGGCGCATCCTGCACCATGATCGGAATGCCGACTTCGCCCACGGCGCGGAACTGCTCGAAGGTCTGCTCGGCGGTGCCCTTCAGAAGCGCGCCGTGATAGGGCGGCATCATCATCACGATATCCGCACCAAGCGCCTTGGCGAAACGCGCACGTTCCACCGCGATCTGCGTGGCGAAATGGCTGATGGTGACGATCACGGGCACACGGCCCGCGACATGTTCAAGGCACAGCCGCGTGAGCGTCGCGCGTTCCTCGTCCGAGATCAGGAACTGTTCCGAGAAATTGGCGAGGATGCAAATCCCGTCCGCCCCCTGATCGATGAGACAGTCGAGAACGCGTTTCATCCCGTCGAGATCGAGCGTGCCGTCGTCATGGAACGGCGTGGGCGCGACAGGCCAGATACCGGAATAGCGGGTCATTCGACGATCTCGAAATTGGCGAGGTGCCTGTCGCTGATCGTGATGCCCAGCCCCGGCGTGTCGTCGTCGAGCTGCAGGAACCCGTCCACGGCCTCGGGGTCGCCCTCGAAGATGTAGTAGAACAGCTCGTTGCCGACCTCGACGTCGAAGACGGGGAAATATTCGCTGATCGGGCAGTTCGTGTTCGCCATGGTCAGGTGGTAATTGTGCATCTGCCCGGCATGGGGGATCACGGGGATCTGCGCGGCCTCGGCGATGGCGTTGATCTTCTGCGCCGCCGTGATGCCGCCAACGCGGTTGGTGTCGTATTGCAAGACGCTGACGGCCTTGCGGTCGATCAGATCCTTGCAGCCGATCACGGAAAACTCGTGCTCGCCTCCGGAAATCGGGACGATGTTCATGGCATTGAGTTCGGCATAGCCCGCCACGTCGTCAGCGATCACGGGTTCCTCCAGCCAGCGCGGCTCAAACGGGGCGAGCTTGGGCAGTATCCGTTTGGCGTAGTCGAGGTTCCAGCCCATGTAGCATTCGAGCATGAGATCGGTGTCGTAACCGATCACTTCTCGCAGGGCTTCCACCCGCTTGATGTTCTCGCGCATGCCCTTCATGCCGTCCTTGGGACCGAAGCCGAAACGGGTCTTGAACCCGGTATAGCCATGGGACAGGGCGTCGGCGGCCTCTGCCTGCATCGCGTCGACAGCGCCGGAATAGAGCTTCGAGTAATAGACAGGAATCCGGTCCTTGGTGCGCCCGCCCAGCAGCTTGAACACGGGCTTGCCCACAAGCTTGCCCATCAGGTCCCAGATGGCGATGTCGATGGCGGAAATCGCTGTCATGCCGATGCCCTTACGGCCCCAGGCATGGGTGCGGCGGTACATCTTTTCCCAGATATAGGCGTAGTCGAACGGGTCCTCGCCGATCACCATCGGCGCATACCAGTCGTCGATGGCCTTCTTGACCACGGTGGGCGCCAGAGCGGCGTTGCCGATGCCGATGGTGCCGTCCTCGGTTTCCACCTCGCAGGTCAGCCACTGGTGGAACCGGAACGATGCCATCGCGTCGCCCTTCGTCCGGAGCGCGTCCGACGCGTTGGTGCAGAAATTGCCGGTCGGCGGCACGGTCGGGCCGGTCCAGTTCCAGACGCGTGTACGGATGGATTTGATACGGGTCATGTCGGTGTTTCCCTGTCAGGCGGCGCGGGCCGCGCGGTGATGTCGGGCCATGCGTACGAGCAGCCTGTAGGCTTCCAGCGTCGCGCCCACATTGGCCTTGCCCTGTCCGGCAATGTCGAAGGCGGTTCCATGGGCGGGGGTGGCGACCGGGATCGGCAGGCCGCCCGCCACGGTCACCCCGCGGTCGAAGCCCATCAGCTTGATCGCGATCTGGCCCTGGTCGTGATACATCGTCACGACCGCGTCCACTTCGCCCCGCTGCGCCTTGAGAAACACGGTATCCGACGGCCATGGCCCGGTAACGTGTTTCTGCTTCGCCTGTGCTGCGTCGATGACGGGTTGCAGCACGTCGATTTCCTCGCGCCCGAACTTGCCGTTGTCGCCCGCATGGGGGTTGAGCGCTGCGACCGCGATATGCGGTCGGGACTTGCCAGCGCGGCGGCACGTGTCCTCGGCCAGACCGATGGCCTGCGTGATGGCTTCGGGCGTGATCCGGTCGGCCACGTCGCGCAGCCCGATATGGCTGGTGACACGCGTCGTCATCAGGTCGCCCAGCACGTTGATTTCGCCGTGATAGCCCCGAAACCCGAGATAGCGGGCCATGTAGCGATGCTCGTCCTCGGCGTTCAGGCCGGCGCTGGTCAGCGCCGCCTTGTTGAAAGGCCCGAACAGCACACCGTCCACCGCACCATCCATTGCAAGGTCGAGCGCCGTGTCGAGACAGCGCAGGCTGGAGGTGCCGCCGGCGACGGTCACTTCGGCGATCCGCACGTCCTCGGGCGCGATGGTCTGCATCGGCAACCATGAAAGCCCATGCTGGTCGTGCAGGTCAGGCGCGGCAATCGGCGCCAGTTGGATGCCCAGCCCGGCCTGTTCGGCGCCCCGATGCCAGACATGGCCATCCCCGACCAGCACGATATCGGCGGCGTCGGTCACGCCGTCCTCGTGCAGCAGGCGGGCGATCAGTTCCGGCCCGATGCCCGAAGGATCCCCGGGAATGATGGCGATGCGCGGTTTCGGGTCGGTCATTGGATCAGGTCCGTCAGGGCGAGGGACACCTGCGGAACGTAGGTGACCAGCAGCAGGATGAAGGCGAGCACGCCGATGAAGGGCAGGTTCGCGCGCGAGGTTTCCCAGATCCCCGCCTTGGCGATGGAACAGGAGGTGATGAGCACCGACGCGACCGGCGGGGTCTGCTGCCCGATGGCGAGGTTCAGCGTCACCATGATGCCGAAATGCACCGGGTCGATCCCCACGGCATTCACCAGCGGCATCACCACGGGCACCACGAGGATGATGGCGGCGGCCCCGTGCAGGAACATGCCCAGCACCAGCAGCAGCAGGTTCAGAAGCGCCAGCACGATGAGCGGGTTGGTGGTGAATTCGGTGATCTGCTGCGCCAGTTGCTGCGGCACCTGCGCCTGGGTCAGGAACAGTCCCAGCGCGGCGGATGTCGCCACGAGCAGCATGACCACGCCCGTCTGGCTGACGCCCTCGAGCATCACCTTGCGCAGCTTCGACACGTCGAGATCGCGGTAGATGACGATGCCGATGACCAGTGCGGCCAACACGGCCAGCCCGGCGCCTTCGGTGGCGGTCACGATGCCGGAAAAGATGCCGCCCAGGATGATGACCGGCATGAGCAGGGCCCAGATCGCCTCCTTGAACGACCGCCAGACATGGCAGAGGTCGAACCCGTCGGCGCGGGGCAGGTCATAGCGGATCGCCAGCACGTAGGTGACGGCCATCAGCAGCGCACCGCCAAGCACGCCCGGCACGATCCCCGCCACGAAGAGCTTCAGAACGGACACTTCGGCGATCGCGCCGTACAGGATCATGGGGATGGACGGCGGGATGATGATGGCAAGCGATGCAGAGGAAGACGTGATCGCCGCTGCGAGCGTGCGGGAATAGCCACGCTTCTTCATCTCGGGGATCAGGACGGTGCCGGTGGCTGCCACGTCCGCGACGGCCGACCCCGAGATCTCGGCAAAGACCATCGACACGCCGATATTCACCATCCCGAGCCCGCCGCGGACGAACCCGATCAGCGCGGCCACGAAATTGATGAGCCGCAGGGAAATGCCCGAGGTGTTCATCAGGTTGCCGGCCAGGATGAACAGCGGGATCGCAATAAGCGGAAAGGACGTCGCGCCGGAATACAGCGCGATGGCCATGTCATAGAGCGTGGCACCGCCGGGCGTGACCAGGAGCCCGCCCAGGGCCACGATGCCGATGGCGACCGCGATGGGCACGTTGATCAGGATCAGCCCGACCAGCGCCACGGTTGTGAAGAACAGGATCATGTGCGGTCGTCCTTCCGGAACGCCTCGGCCTTGTCGCGCTCGGCCTCGGCAATGGCGTGTTCGATCTCGGCATGGTCGGCGTCGATGCCCGCCGCGGCATTGCGCAGCGCGCGCGGCATGGTCAGCAGCGTGCCGAGGATCATCAGCACGGCGGTGATCGGGATGACCGACTGCACGATATCGAGCGTCATCCAGCGGATGCTGAGCAGGGAATCCCACTTGGCCACGGCGAGAACCGCGTTTCCGTACCATGCGACCACGGCGAAGAAAGCGAGGACGAGGGTCTCCGACAGGAGCGCCAGCGCCACCGCGGCCTGTTTCGGCAGCGCCGTGACCAGCCCGCCGAAGCTCATGTGCTGGCGCAGGAACAACGCGTAGGTTGCGCCGAAATATGTCAGCCATGCCAGAAGCACGCTGGCGACCTCGTCATACCAGGACGGTGAGGCGCCGAGATAGCGCATCGTCGTGGCGTAGATGACCGACAGAGCCAGCGTGACCAGCAGCGCAAGGCAGATTGTCTCGATGATCCGGAGGATCATCCGTTCGAGTTTCGCGACCATCGCGGTGCGTTCCTTCGATGCGGGATTGGCCGGCCGGGCTGGCCCGGCCGGCGCGATGCCGGGTTCAGTCGGCCAGGGCCTGCGCGTCGCGCACCAGTTCGGCGCCGCCGTCGACCTGGGCTGCGAACGCGTCATAGATCGGTGCGGAGGCCGCGATGAACGCGGCCTTGTCCGCCGTGTTGATCTCCACCCCGGCGGCCTTGACCTTTTCTACCAGCGCCATGTCCGCGGCTTCGCCTTCGGCCAGCGACCAGTCCTGAACCGATGCGGCGACAGTTGCGACCGCGTCGCGCACGTCTTCGGGAATCTCGTTCCAGTTGCCCAGTCCGGTGGTCAGGTAGGTCGGCGAATAGACATGGCCGGTCATGCTCAGATAGCTCTGGACTTCCTGGAAATTGGCGCCCGTGATGTTCGTCAGCGGGTTTTCCTGCCCGTCCATCGTGCCGGTCTGAAGCGCCACGAACACTTCGGAGAACGCCATCGGCGTGGGGTTCGCGCCCCATTCCTTGAACATCGCGACGCGCCATTCGGACGAGGGCGTGCGGATCTTGAGCCCTTCCAGATCGGCAGGCGTGTTGATCGGGCGTGTGTTGTTGGTGATCTGACGGAAGCCGTTTTCCCAGGTCGACAGCACTTTCAGCCCGGCTTCTTCGGCCTTCGGGGCGAGAACGGGCTGCACGATCGCCTCGTCGATCGCCTTGAGATGCGCGCGGTCCTGCACGAGGAACGGCATGTCGAACAGCGCGAATTCCGGCGCGACATTGGTCATGATGGACGAGACGAGTGTGAACTGGACGGTGCCGAGCCGCAGCTTCTGCAACGGTTCCTTTTCGTCGCCAAGCTGCCCATCCGCGTAGAATTCCACCGTATGGGCATCGCCAAGCGCGGTTTGCAGGTCTTCGGCGAATTTCGCGGCGCTGCGCCCCTGCAGGCTGTTCGATGCCGCGCCGACGGCGACGATGTAGGTGTCCGCGGCAACCGGTGCGGTCGCGAACGCCAGGGTGCCCGTCAGGGCGGTGGCGGCAAGGCCGAATCTCAGGGCTTTCATGGTGGTCTCCTCTCCTCCATCGGACTGCATATCGCATATCCGCTCCATGTATTTTGTATACATATAGCACGTATGGACTGGCAAGCGGTTTCTGGATATTCTTTCTGCACGAGCAAAGAACATGAAACACAAGGGTTTACGGATGGGATCGTCCCTAGCCATCACGAACCGGTCCCTGCACGACCAGGTCGCAAGCCGCGTGCGCGACCTGATCATCGAAGGGACGCTGGAGCCGGGCAGCCGAATCGACGAAGCCCATCTGATCGAGGAACTGGGCGTGTCCCGCACCCCGTTCCGCGAGGCGTTGCGAACGCTTGCCGCAGAGGGGCTCGTGATCGTGCGACCGTCCAAGGGCAGCATCGTGCGCAAGCTGACCCCGGAGGATGTGTTCTCGATGCTCGAAGTGCTCGGGCATCTTGAACGGTTGGCCGGGGAACTTGCCTGCGAACGGGCCACCGATGCGGAAGTTGCCGACCTGATCGCGCTGCACGAACGGATGATGGCGTGTTACCGGACCCGCGAGCGGATGCCGTACTACAAGATGAACCAGGAATTCCACGCGCGTCTTGCGGAACTGTCCAAGAACGAAACCCTGCGCGAGATGCAGGCGAATATCCAGGCGCGGCTCAAGCGCATCCGGTATATCGGCAACCAGAAGCCCGACTCGTGGGCCGGGGCCGTCGCCGATCACGAAGACATGGTTCGTGCGCTGAAGGACCGCGACGGCCCGCTTCTTGGGGAGGCCATGGCGAGCCACCTAAAGAAGACATGGGAGCGCGTGAAGGACAGCCTCTAGAGCGTGTCGCGTTTAATCGGTTCCGTATCCGGCGGCCTTGAAGAAGTTGTTGCACTCTTCATCGGTGAACAGGTCGCACACATGGCCGACGGCCTGCCAAAGCTGATCGTAGGTTCGAGCGGCAGCCTTTCGGATCAGGGCCTTCAGCTTTGAGAAGGCCATTTCGATCGGATTGAGGTCAGGGCTGTAGGGCGGCAAGAACAAGAACCACGCTCCAATATCGCGCAAGGCGCGGGCGGCACCGGGGCTCTTGTGACTGGACAGGTTGTCGAGGATGACCACGTCACCGGGGCGGAGCGTCGGCACCAGCTGGGTCTCGAT
>NZ_QDFI01000059.1 GCF_003254465.1 Meridianimarinicoccus zhengii | reverse complement strand
GTTGCGCGCCCCATGCCGGCGTGGGCGCCTGCCAGCCCGGCGCCGGCGCGCTCGCGGCCTTGCGCGGCGGGGCGTTGACGGGCTCCGGTGGAACGGCTTCGCCGCGCATGATCGCGGCATGCTGCGGCTCATCGGGCAGAACGACGTTCGCGATCCGGTTCTGGTCGCGGTATTGAGGGTTGGAAGCGGGCTCCACCATGATGCGCGCAGCGAAGACGATGCCGTCGAGATGCTTGAGCCCGGGCAGCACCCGCTTGGCCTTGGCGTCGGGGCTTTCGTCCCTGGGATCGAGCCCGAGAGCGCTGTCGACCATCGCCCGAAAGGTGGATTTCGAGATCTTCCAGCCGATCGACTGGCCCTTCTCGTCGACCTTGCCGCCCGCCACGGTGAAGCTCTGCCAGAACTTCCGCCGGGCATGCGGGCCCTCGAGGATGGTGAACTCGCAGTCCAGCATCTTCGCGTCGCTCGACTGCGAGGCCTTCAGGAGCTTGGCGTCCATCGGCGTGGCGCCGTCGACGCCGCCGGGGCGCACAGTCAGGCGGACCTTGGCGAAGGTGCCGTCGGGGATCAGCTCGCCGATGGGGGCCATCTGCGGCTGTGCGTCGTTGAGATCGTAGCTCATGGATCTGTCCTTTGCGTCTGAATCAGGAGAGGGTGGCGGTGTGGGCCGGGGCGCGGCCGTCGATCTTCGCGATCAGCGCGCCGAGATCGGGCGCCTCGGTCACATCGAGGCGGCCGGAGCGGTCCTTGGCGGGAAGGCCCCAGGGGTTGCCGGAGCGGCAGACGAGCCGGCGCTCGGCGGAGGTCTCATCGAGGGTCCAGTCGCCCTTGGCGTCGCGGCCGAAGAGCTGCATCGAGACCACCTGATCGACGATGCCCGGCAACTCGCGCCCGGCCTTCGTGCCCTCCATCTGCGGCTGCCAGGTCGCCGTGCCGAACTCGTCGGTCACCTTCTCGAGCACGCCGACGAAGATTACCGTCTTGCCGCGGGCGTGCTGCAGGTGCTTCAGCGCCTGGATCACCTCGCGGCCCAGGAGCCCGTAGGCGCCGCGGACATCGGGCTTGCCGGTCCGCTCGGAGAAGGCCTCCGGCTGCTGGCGGGCATAGGCCATGGCCTGCCGCGTCAGGTCGGTGATCGAGTCGACGAAGACGATCCGTTTCCGGGCGAGGAAGTCCTCGATGCCGGTGCCGAGGTACTGCTGTTGCAGCCAGGCGTGATACTCGGCGCCGTACCAGGACTTTGGATGCTGGGCCGGATCGTGCCCGCCGATCAGTACGGCGAGGTCGCGGAAATCGGTGAAGCTGCGCACCGGGATCGAGTCCCCGCGCCAGTCCTGCACCGACTTCATGCCGGCCTCGAGGTCGAGGCAGACCGTCTCCTCGGCGGGCAGCGTCTTCAGGAGCGTTGTCTTGCCGACGCCGGGCGGGCCGAAGATGGCGAGGGACGTCTTGTTCTCGGCGGCCGAGAGGCGTTCGTCGGCGGTGATGATGCGGAAGGCCATGGGGTTCTCCGGAGGTTGCGTTCAGGGTGCGCGGCGGCGGGGGTGACCGGGTGCCGAAGGGGAACCTGCCCGGCGTTGCCGACCGGGCGTCCCGCCGCCGCGCGTCACCGGTCTCGAGCCTCGAGCCGGAAGACGGGTTTGCCGGTGGTCTCGCTGCGCGCGTCCGCGAAGCCCTCGCGCATCGCCGCGGGCCAGGCGCCGAAGCGCCGCTCGGGCACGCGGTAGGCGATCTCGAGATACTCGGTGGGATCGTCGCCGGCGGCGCGGATGCGCTCGGCCATCGCGGCGAGGCGGTCCTGATCCCAGGAGACCTTCTTCGGCAGGTCGGCGACGATGACGACGCCCTCGTCCTCGACCCGCACGGTGCCGCTGGTCTTGCCCTGCGCGGCCCGCTCGGCCGCGGCGGCGGCCTCGTAGCGCTGCGCGATGCCGGCCTCGAGCCGGTCCCGCAGCCGCTTCACGCGGGCGGTCTCGGCGAGCGCCGTCGTCTGCAGATCCAGCAGCATCTCGGGCGGCAGCGCCGCGATGTCGCCGAGGGCGAGACCTTCGAGATCGTCGAAACGGGGGGCATTGTCGGGGTGCGGCATGGCGGGGTCTCCATTGGAGGGGAATGGCAGGGCCATCAGGCGGCATCGGCGTCTTCGAGGAGGCGGGCGAGCGGCACCGGCGTGCGACGCGGCCTGGTCCGGGCGATGGCGAGATAGGCGAAGCGGTCCGGACCGAGCCGCACCTGGACGAGGTGGACGAGGCCCGCCTCGAAGGCCCGGTGCGCGGCGCCGGCCAGCGCGGCCAGCCTGCGGCGGTCCGGTTCCGGCAGCGTCGAGATCACGGCCGTCGTGTCGATCCCGAGGAACCCGCGGTGGTATTCCAGCCGGTCGCCGGGCATCGCCTGCCCGATCCAGGCGCAGAACTCGATGTCGGTCAGCGGCCGGGGCCGCGCCGGGGTGAAAGCGGTGGGGGGCATGACGAGCATCTCCATGTCCTCCCTCTACTCACGCGGCTTCCGAACCGTCCCACCGTCCCCCGAGCCCGCGCATGGCGAGCTCGAGCCGGAGGCGTGCGAGGCGGCGGTAGAGGGCGGAGCGGGAGATGCCGTCGCGGCCGACGAGGTCGGCGACGGCGCAGGTGCCGAGCGCGGCGCAGAGCCCGCGGACGTCCTCCGGCAGGTCGGCGAGCGCCCGGGCGAGATCGTGGCGGGTCTCGACGTCCGCCGCGGCGCAACGATCCTGGCCATGCCAGGCGGCCAGCCCGTCCGTCTCCGCCAACAGGCAGCCCAGCGGATCGGCGCTGCCGGCGACGGGCGCGTCGAGCGACAGCATCGTGCCGCCCTGCGCCCGGCGCTGGCGATGGTGCCGGATCGCGATGCGCGAGCACTGGTTGCGGAGAACGAGACCGGCGAAGGCGCCGATGGAGCCGCGGCGCTTGTCGAAGCCCGGCAGCCGGCAGATCAAATCGACCAGAAGGTCCTGGCGGAGATCGTCGAGATCGGCCGCGGGGAGCGCCAGCTTGCGGTGCAGACGCCGCGCCGCGGCGTCGGCCTCGTCGATCAGCGTGGCAAGGTCGGAGGGAGAAATCGGGGGATACATCGGTGAAAGCCTCGGAACATCGTTTCTGATGCTCCGAGACTGCCGACCTCCGCCGGGCCGCCGGTGTGATTGGCGTGTGTTTGATGTGTGCCGGGTGTGTGCCCGACGGCACTCAGTTCTCTATGGCGACCTCTGACGGCGCGAGGCCGAGGCGGTACCCGTGCGACCGGACGGTCTCCACGAGCGTTTCGACCGCCTTTTCCGTGAGGCCGCAGGTGACGAGGGCCCTGCGCAGGTCCCGGACGATCTCTCGCGGTGTTCGCTGAAACTGCGCCTCGATCTCCTGCGCCTTGAGCACGGGGTCGCGCTGCACCGACCGTTCGACAAGCATTCTGAAGAGCGCGAACATCTGCGGGGGAAGATCGAGGCGGCGACCGTCCAGCACCGCGAACTGCCCTTGGCGATGCAGGACGAGCCTTATCCTGCCGGTCGATGTGCGCCGGTCGTCGAGGATCAGGCGGTCGACACCCTCCGGATCTGCCTTGACCATGTCGGCAAGCGCGCGGACCTCGATCCCGGCTTCGCGTAGCCGCAGGACCAGCGCAGGCTCCGGCTCCTTGGCGATGACCGTCACTGGTCGCGGCGCCGCCGCGGATTTCAGCGCGAGGATTGCGCCCGGCGTCTCCAACCGGTCCGCGACGTCGCAGATCATGAGCACCCGACCGGCAGGCCCGGAGCCGATCGCCCAGACTCCGTCCACGACTGTGGTGACGGCCCCGGCGAGACCGCCGCTCGCGCCGATCTGCCCTGCAAGCCGGTTGGCATCGACGCCGAACCGCGTCAGGTCGCCATCCTCGAGCACCACGTCCTCTGCCGCATCGTGCGGACAGCATGCGCGCAGTTCGTCGCCGATCTGCCGGATCGGGCGAACATCGAGGCCGCAATCACAATGCGCACAGACCGACCAGCTGTCCGCCTTCGGATGCTCGATCAGCACGCGCTTCCTCAGCAGGCGCTCGACCTCGCGCTCGGGAAATCGACGCAGCGCTCGGCCCGAGATCGAGACCTGCGGGCCGCCGTCACTCAGCCGCATCCACAACCATGCCAGCATCGCGGTCTTTCTCCAGCCCGTGGCGCGCGATCAGCGTGTGGACGGCCTTCTCGAACCGCGTCCGGCGAAAAGCGAGCGTGCCCGGCGGTTTCAGCTTCACGGTGACCTGCGCAGGCCGCTTGCCCTCCGACTTGAAGAAGACGCGGAACGAGATCTCGCCGAGCCGCCAGCCCTTGCCGAACTGCACTTCGCTGCCCTTGAAGTGCCGCAGCGCGCCGGTTGCGTCCTTCGATTCCCAGGTCCGGACGTAGCGCCATTTCGCCTCGTCCTCGTCCCACTCGAAATGGTCGGCGGCGGCGGCCACGATCCGCACGTCGAGGATGCGGTCGTCGTAGCGATGATCGAAAGCAAAGTCGGGGCCAGCCTCGCTGATCGGATCGAGGGTATAGAGGTCGCGGGCATCCTTGCCCGAGAAGAAACCGGGACGGCCAAGGACGTGCTTGGCGAAGATCTCGGCGAGATCCGCCTGCTGGGCCTTCACGACCCCGCCGATGAACAACCGCGCCTCTGCCGGCGAGTAGCGCAGCGTGGCGTATTTCACGGCGCGCAGTGGGATGATCTTTTCCTTGTCGCCGTCCACCACGGGTGTCGTCGCGACCGGGGCTCCATGGCTGACGACGAGGTTGATCTCGCCGTCCTCCTCGTAGGGCCCGAGGCGGCAATACTCGCCCTGAAGATCGCGGGCGAAAAGCTTCATCGCCGCAACCTTGAAGGCGTCGATGATCTCCGGCGTCAGGTCGGCGCTGACGTCGCGCTCCGGCCCTCGGAACTCGGCCAGTGCTGTCGGGGTCCGCAGGGCATGGAAGTCGGCCGCCGCCTCGAAGACGCTCTTGTGATGCAGGTAGGTGTGCAGCGCGACATGCTTCGGGTCGTGTCTGGCTGGCGCAGACTCCTTTTCGTCCGGTTCGGGATCGGGATAGAGCACCACGCCCTGCCGCCGCGCCTCGTTCAGGATGATCTGCATGCCCTCGTTGCTTCCGAGGTCTGCCACCCGGTGGAGATCGGCCACCATGCCCTCGTTCCAGGCGGTGACGGCCGCCTCGAAATGCTTCGCGAGCGCAGATCGGACATCTGAATCTTCGCCATCGAATTCGATTGGCACGTCCTTCGGCTCGAAGTGCCGTGCAAAGAGTTCCTTGATGAGGCCAAGATCGATAGTCTTCAGGAATTTCGGATTGACGAATTTCTTGAGGTCTGAACCCATTTTTTCACCTCGCTAATGCCGGACATGTTCTGATTATGTTCTACCCGACCAGACAACCGGGAGTCGAGTCCGAGGCGGCTCTACCCGCGCCTTTCCGGACTCCGTGGGACGGTTCGCGAATGCGATGAGTAGGAGAAGGGCGAGACATCACGGACCCGCCCTTCATGAAACGCCCCAATCCCCTGCCGCCCGACCGGATGACCCCTGCCGAACGCCGCACCGAGTTGTGCGGCCTGCTGGCGCTCGGGCTCGTCCGGCTTCGGCAGCGCGAGCGGGGTGAACCTTCTGACGGTACTGGAGAAATTCGCCTACACTCTCCGGCCGACCGATGCCGTCATGCAACTCCAACTCAACGGAGAACCGCATGACCGAGCACGACCCCATCCCCGCGCGCCTCGCCGCGCTGAAGACCGCCTCGACGCCGGAACTGAAGGCACAGTGGCGCGACCTGTTCGACAGCGAGCCGCCGCCGTTCAACCGCCGCTACCTGGAGAGCCGGCTGGCCTATCGGATCCAGGAACTCGCCTATGGCGGGCTGAAGCCCGAGACGGTCCGGCGGCT
Source organism: Meridianimarinicoccus zhengii (assembly GCF_003254465.1). GTDB lineage: Bacteria > Pseudomonadota > Alphaproteobacteria > Rhodobacterales > Rhodobacteraceae > Meridianimarinicoccus > Meridianimarinicoccus zhengii. The sequence continues at coordinate 21,331 of NZ_QDFI01000059.1, read as the reverse complement.
GGAACGGCTGGGCGAGGAACTCGACGGCGGCGATCGCAAGAAGAGCCGCGTCCGCGCCGACACCATGCCCATCGCCGGCACGCGGCTGATCCGCGAGTGGCAGGGCGTCGAACACGTCGTCACCGTCACCACGAACGGCTTCGAATGGCAGGGTCGGCCCTACAAGTCGCTCTCGGCCATCGCCCGCGCCATCACCGGCACACGCTGGAACGGGTGGGTGTTCTTCGGGCTGAAGAACCGGCGGGGGCGGACGTGACGAAGCCGCCCGAAAAATCGAAGGTCGTGCGCAAGTTGCGTTGCGCGGTCTACACCCGGAAATCCTCCGAGGAAGGGCTGGAGCAGGAGTTCAACAGCCTCCACGCCCAGCGCGAGGCCTGCGAAGCGTACATCGCCAGCCAGCGTTCCGAGGGCTGGGTGCCGGTCCGCGATCAGTATGATGATGGCGGCATCTCGGGCGGCACGCTGGAACGGCCCGGCCTGAAGCGGCTGCTGGAGGACATCGAGGACGGGCTGGTCGACGTGGTCGTGGTCTACAAGATCGACCGCCTCAGCCGGTCGCTCGCCGACTTCGCCAAGCTCGTCGAGGTGTTCGACCGCAACGGCGTGACCTTCGTCTCGGTGACGCAGTCGTTCAACACGACCACCTCCATGGGGCGGCTGACGCTGAACATCCTGCTCAGCTTCGCCCAGTTCGAGCGGGAGGTCACCGCTGAACGCATCCGCGACAAGGTCGCCGCGAGCCGAAAGAAGGGGATGTGGATGGGCGGCGTCCCGCCCTACGGATATCGCGTCGAGAACCGGAAACTGTTGATCGACGAAGAAACCGCCCCGCATGTCCGCTGGATCTTCGCCCGCTTCCTAGAGATCGGATCCGGGACGGAACTGGCGCGGGAGGTCGCGAAGCGCGGCATCCGCACGCCACGCGGCAACCGGATCGACAAGAAATACATCTATCGGATGCTCAGCAACCGCGCCTATATCGGGGAGGCGGTGCACAAGGGCGAAAGCTATCCCGGAGAGCACGACGCCATCATCGACCGCGAGAAGTGGGACGGCGTCCACGCCATTCTGCAGGAGAGCCCGCGCAAGCGCGCTGCGCGCACCCGCGCCGAGACGCCCGCGCCACTGAAGGGACTGCTCTTCGGTCCCGATGGTGCTGCGTTTTCGCCGACCCATACGCGCAAGGGCGCAAGACTCTACCGCTACTATGTCAGCCAGACCGTGCTGAAGCATGGCGCGGGGGCCTGTCCGATCGGCCGCGTACCCGCAGGCGAGATCGAGGCCGCCGTGATCGACCAGCTGCGCGCAGTCTTCCGCCAGCCCGAGATCGTTGCGGGGACGTGGAAGGCGGCACGCGCCCACGCCGATGACATTACCGAGGCCGACACCCGTGCGGCCCTGCAACAAATCGACCCGCTGTGGGACCGGCTGTTTCCTGCCGAACATGCCCGCATCGTGGCGCTGTTGGTGGAGCGGGTCGACATCGGCACAGGCGGGTTGAACGTCCGGCTCCGGATGGACGGCCTCGGAGGGCTCGCTCGCGAGATGCTGTCTGGCAGCATCGGAGCCGCGGCATGACCCGCGCGACGGCGGTCCCCAAGACGGTGACAGTCCACGTGCCATTCCGCATCGTGAAGCGCGGCGGGCGCAAGGAGATGCAGCTCCCGGAAGGCGCTGCGCAGCCGCGGCGCGCGGACAGCACGCTGGTCAAGGCGCTGGCCCGCGCGTTCCGTTGGAAGCGCATGCTGGAGTCGGAAGAGTTCGCCACCATCGGCGAACTGGCCGAGCGCGAGGGGATCGCCTTCACCTACATGGCCCGTGTCTTGCGCCTTACGCTGCTTGCGCCCGACATCGTCGAAGCTATCCTGGAAGGGAAACAGAGCTCGGACGTCACGCTGAAGGGGCTCATGGAGCCATTTCCGTTGGAGTGGCGATCACAGATGCCGCTGCTTTCCTGAGTGCTCGCCAAATGAAATTCGCCACGATACGGGGATTGCGGCAGCTTGGGTTTCAGATGACCCTGAGACAAATCGGGGATATTGGGGCGTATCATGTCGGGCATTTTCAGATGGTTATTTGGCGGATCTTCTGCCCGCGAGCCCACGGCACCGGATACTGTGCGAGATGAGCCTCGCAGTAAGGCCGCTGCCGAGCCGGAGCCTGAGATCCTCCGGATGGCGGACCCTTCTCTGCCCGGGCAGCTCTATTTCGCGCAGCTCGAACGTTTCACCTCCTCGGTTTCCGCAAAGGACTATGTGACCGCGGCTGCAGCCGCGCGTGCAAGTCTACCGCTGTTGCGTGACTGGCTGAAAGATCCTCAAGGCGACGGGCAGCGGCTCGACATTCGGATTCCGGCCCTGTCGCAAGGCGGAACGATGATGGCCATCGTCGGAGATCGGGACGGCCTCTGCGAGTTGCGGAACCTCGTGCAGAGTTTCGACCATCTGCAAGCTTACCGAGACGAGGCGGAGGAACACTTAGCCGACCTCGACCTTTTCGACCAGCTCCGGGAGGCGATCCGCGCAAATCCGGGCATCCTGCAAAGCCGGATCAAAACCGTGCTGGGCGTCGATGACGCGCGCCGTACCAGTCGGCTCATCTCCTACCTCGAGAAGTCGGGAGAAGTCCGTCGCGCGAAGAGCGGAAAGACCTATGAGCTCTATCTCGCCGATGCCGAGATGCCCAAGGCCTCGGCCGCGACGATCTACAATGAGCCAGCAAGGCCGGGATCGCACCGACGCGACCGAGGTGCCGGGCGTCCGCACGAACTCGACCCAAAGCGTGTGAATATCGTGCCTCTTCCGCCTTCGCCGAATGCGTGGGAGCGACCCGTCGAGCTGCCTGCCACAGAGGAAGCCTTCGCAGACCCTCAAGGATGCTGGAGCGAAATCGTCGTCGAGGCAATTGCGAAATCGGATCGACCGGATCCGGCCTTTCGCAGGCATTACAGCACGCGCGGCGGCGCACTGTCGTTCGACGATCTTGCGAAGTCAGAAGCGAGCCTTGGCGCTCCTGGAGCGGTGATGTTCAGCGACGCGAGTGGACGACCTGGGACACCGGTGCCCCTACACCGCGATGCCTACCACATCTCCGTTCATCCAGAGGGCGAGGGCTTCGCGCTGCGCTCAAAGAGCGGTGTGATGACCGTCTATCGTGGCGACCTTGGCATCGATTTCGAGACAGATCTGGAGGCCGCCCCGGAAGTCGCCGCCAACCGCGAACGACTCGGCTTGGCAGAGAGCGAGGCACATCGCGCTCTGCGCTGTATAGCACTGACACCGGATCGGAACCGCTACCTCTTCACTCACGTCGACGAAGCGTGGTGCGTTAACCGGGAAGGAGAGCGCCTATGGGGGCTCAGGATGCCGGCGAAAGAGCCCACCCGCATCAGGGTAGGCGGGTCCAGCTTCGGGACCGCGGCGGAAATCGATCAAGCCCTGGAGGTCATGGGTCTTCAGATGCCGGTCACGCCCGACGAGATCCGAAGGCGATATCGGCAGCTCGTGCGTGAACTGCACCCTGACGTAAATCCGGGAAACGAGGAAAGGATGAAGGCGGTGAATGTCGCATCGGAGCGGCTAACAGGCCTCGACCCTGAGCAGCTTGACGGGAGTGGAGGAGGTGAAAACGGCTTTGAAATCGTGATCAGCTTTGGCCCCGCGGCCGAGGCGGACTGGATTTATGCCGCAGCCTTCTCCGGGACGGGAGAAACCGCTCTGCTCGGCACCTATGCCGGGCGGGTGGTGCGTGTGGACCGCAGCGGCTCGCCGACCACGATCTACGACGTGGGCTCCGTGCCTGTCCGCATCGTCGAGACCGAAGCGTTCCTCTATGTGATGACCACGACCCGTCTCTATGTGCTCGACGGCGACCGCCTGATCGCCGTGCATGATTGTTCGCCAAAATGCGATCTGCTCGTCAGCGGAGGCATGGTCCTCCTGGTCGAAGGCAAGGGCGTTCGCGTCTTCACGGAAGATGGCCGGCCGCTGGGAACCGTCCTGACCAAGGCGCCCATCCGGCGGGCGTATGTCGACAATGGCGAGGTCGTCGTGGAAACGCGGACGCAACGGGGGAGCTTCCGTGGGATCCGCGCGGTTCCGAAGAGACCCAGCGATCCGTCCCAGGCAAGTCCCATGCGTCCATCGTGATGGCTGACCACGTAACAGCGGACCGCCGCTCGTACATAATGTCGATGGTCCGCCAGAAGGACACGAAGCCTGAACTCGCCCTGCGCCGCGCCCTTCACCGGCTCGGATATCGCTTCAGGCTCCATCGTCGCGATCTGCCGGGCAGCCCCGACATCGTGTTCCCGTCGCGGAAGAAGGTCGTGTTTGTGCATGGCTGTTTCTGGCATGGCCATGGCTGCAAGTGGGGCCAACTGCCGAAGTCCAGGCCGGAGTACTGGAAGCCGAAGATTGAAACAAACAGAGAACGTGATAAGAGAGCCTTAACCGAGTTGCGGGAAGCTGGATGGGAGCCGCTCGTTGTCTGGCAGTGCGAACTGAGGGACTTCGAAGGAGCTGTCGGCCGTGTCGAAGCCTTCCTGAGAAGCTAGGTTTCGCTGGTCAATCCGGCGCCACACCGATATGTTGAGTGAAAACGACAGGGAGCAAGGCATGGCAAGACCGATAGGAGTCGACCTGTTCGCAGGGGCCGGGGGCATGAGCCTCGGCTTCGAGCAAGCCGGCTTCGATGTGGTCGCGGCCGTCGAACTCGACCCTGTCCACGCCGCGGTGCACAAGTACAATTTCCCGCGATGCGCCGTTCTTCCAAGATCTGTCACGCACGTCTCAGGCGACGACATCAGGGCGGCTGCCGGGATCGGCAACCGTCGTGTGGATGTCGTGTTCGGAGGCGCTCCTTGCCAAGGCTTCTCGCTGATTGGCCAGCGGGCCTTGGACGACCCCAGAAACGGACTCGTCAAGGACTTCGTGCGCATCGTCAGAGAACTCGATGCCGCATATTTCGTCTTCGAGAACGTAAAAGGGCTCACGGTCGGAAAGCACCGGAAATTCCTGTTCGAACTGATCGAAGAGTTCGAGGCTGCCGGTTACGAGGTGCAGAAGGATTGGCGTGTTCTTAATGCGGCCGACTATGGCGTGCCGCAGGATCGCCAGAGGTTGATCCTCATGGGCGCCAAGAGAGGCGAAGAGGTGCCGGCCTACCCGACAACAATTGCCGAGAGGCCGACGTGCCAAGCCGCGCTCGCCGATCTGCCCGACGCCGAACTCTTCGAAGAGCTTAGGTCGTCGGATTACGTCGAGACGTCTGACTTTGGGAAGCCGAGCAAATATGCCGAACCTCTGCGAGGGCTTGGAAACGATGCCTGGGCCTTCGGACATCCGAGAAAGTGGGATCCGAGCCTGCTCACTTCGAGCGCGCGCACCGAGCACACCGAGATTTCGCGGCGTCGTTTCCGAGAAACCGATCAGGGACGGGTCGAGCCGATTTCCCGGTTCTTCAAGCTCCCGGCGGACGGCGTATCCAATACTCTTCGCGCTGGGACCGACTCGGCACGAGGGGCGTTCACGAGCCCGAGGCCGATCCACTATGCCTACGCACGCTGCGTGACCGTACGAGAGATGGCGCGTCTTCACGGCTTCCCTGACTGGTTCCGTTTCAATGCCACCAAATGGCATGGGGCCCGTCAGATCGGTAACGCCGTACCGCCGCCACTTGCACGCGCCGTCGCGGCAGCCGTTATTCGAGCCCTAGGCATCGAACCCACTCGCCCGACAGAGGCTATCGCCCTTGGCGACGAGCGGCTCCTGACCATGGGCAACACCGAGGCCGCAGCGCACTTCCAGGTCGAAAACCCAATAGGTCGACGGGACAAGAAGAGCGGCGCCAAGAAGCGAAAGCAGGAAGAAATCGAGGCCTCATATGCCCTTAACGGGCGGCCTGAGTTCGTAGATGGCGTCGCTGGCTAGCGTAAGCTCATCGAGCGCGTGTGCGTCGGTTCTCCTGACGGCCTCAAATTCCGTAAGATAGAAGCCGACGCCTCTGACGGTTCGGAGGCCGATCGGGACGACCGTGTCGACTTCTGCTTCCGCGAATGCAGCCTGAACCTGATTGATGATCTGGCTGGGAATCAATGGATCCTTGGCCTGCTTCGCCTCACAGGTAACCAGTACAGAATCTGGATTCTTGGGGTTGCCGGCCTTCCCCAGAAACAGCGCATCGATCTCTGTCGAGCGGAGCTTGATGCCCATCTGCAGGTGCGTAAGCTCGAGGAGAGGAAACGCTGGAGCGACTGCGAAGTGCGTCTCTACCACCCGGAGATTGATGGCCGTCTGGATAAGCCACGTTTCATCGGATCGACCGAGCGACTTTGTGGCCAGCGGCAGACTGATCGATTGCACGAGGAAACGCGGTGCGTCCTCGCGAACCTTGAAAGCGTCCGGAAAGGGCTCCGTCTGACCAGGTCGGTAGGGGATGAACTCGAAGCATTCCCCGTCGCCTGTGCGCTGGATACCTGTGAACCGTCGTGCTGCAACGGAGGCAGGCCAGTTCTTCGAAGCGTTCGCTCCGCGGAGCAGATCCTTCATGAAGTTGGCTGGGTTCCGGTCGCTTAGGGTCGAGCCGTACAGCTTGTTGCATTCGCGGATCGCCTGAGCCACATCGTCGAGGCTCATGAGCGTTTTGCCAAGAGCGCCGTTCGCCGCGTCCCAGTGCTTTTCGAACAAGTGCTCGATCACCTGTGTCTTCTGCGATTTTGCCACTTTGTCCGATCCGGCATGCCAATGATTATGCGATAGTATTTCGAACGGATGCCAATTCACAAGAGTGCGTCAGGTCGTCGAACGAGCAGCCATCGGACAGGGGACAGCAGACGCTCGGCCGGCAAACGGAGCAAGAAATGAAGTCTGTAGCTCGGCCACCGGACCAACGTCCGCGGTTCGGTTCGACTTCTGTTCCGTCTCTCGGATGCGACTGACTTCGAAGTGTTCAGGTCAGGCCGCTATTTCTCGCTGCTATTTTAAGAGCTTACAGGCTCTACACCAGATCCGCACAGTCGAGAGGTCTGGAGAATATCGGCCCTGAGAGACCCCTCCCAAGCCTTCTGACGGCTTGCCCAGTGCTCAGCCTCACCCGCATAACCCTCGAAAACAACGAAAAAATCTGGCCGCTGTCGGATGGGGAGAACACTTTCGCAAGGGCAAGTGGCGGAGAGGAAGGGACTGGGATCGAACGTTCTCCGGCTTCAGCTGGTCGCCACCAAAACGTTAAAATCGTTTATTTTCAGAATTTTGGCTCGTCTTCGCTGCGTTTCCTACACCTAAGCGCACTCGTGGTCCGACGCGATTGCGTCGTGAACGAAGGTCATTCTGTCGACGAGCCACAGTTTCGCGCCCATCGCAATTATCCCTCCAAGTAATGTTGCCGATAGGTCGAGGGCCACGAGCCCCCATCCGAGCACGATGGCGCCAATCACTGTGGCCGAGCCGAGGACGGTGACGGCGCGCTCGTGTCGGGCGACGACGGCTTCCGGCGGCCCTTCGAGCCATATGCGCTCGCCCCGGACGGCCTTCGCCGCCCAACCGTCCTCATGGCGCCGGATCTGGAACAGCCTCGGATTCAGCCACGTCCAGGCAATCACGCACGCGATGGCCGCGAGCGACCACCACCCGATCCAGACACGGCTCCAGACAGCGAGGGCGAAGAGCGGCAGGAGCGTCATTCGGGAATACACGCTCCATGGGTTCGCATGGCGGCGCCAGGACGTGTCGTCCATCGACATCAGGCGCCGCGAGATCGAAAAGGCCAACGACATGAACTCCTGTCCCTTTCCTGGCAAATGGGCTTCGGTCGGTCACCGGAACATCAGGTCGAAGCCGAGCTCCTGCAGGCCGTTTTTCGCATCGCCATCGCATAGCAGTTCGAAAGCGACGCGGACCGAAGGAGCCGGGTGAAGGTCTCGGGCGAGGTCTTCTGCGCACCAGGCGGCGATCTCTGCCGTCGCCTCGTAGACGTCGAAGTGCGATAGCAGAACTTCGGACTGCCGGCCTTGTCCGGCTGCAACCGCTGAAATCCCAAGGCCGTAGGGTGGCGGATTGGCGAAGCGCATCGTGGCGTCCAGCGCTGCAAGACCGACGCCCCGCGGAAACACCCGCCCCAGAACCCGGCGCATCGACACAACCATGTCTGCGAGGCCGTTCAGGCCTCCGTGCCAGAGCGCGAGCCGGCGAAGTTCGTGACGACGACGAAGCACATCGAGTTCTGGCAGATACACGGGCAATGCGAGCGACGCTCCGAGCCCGCCGGGCCAGGCTCGACGACGAACCTCGAAGAGCCCGGCGCGCAGCCAGCCGCCCGCGAAGATCCACGCCGCGTCGGTCGCGCCGTCGAGGATATCCGCGAGACCGGCTCGGCCGACCTCCGGCGCTCGGTACCGGGCCGCGATCTCGACGCCCTCCGCGGCGCCGTGGGTCTCGGCGGCGAGATGTCCGACAAGACCTGGCAGACCCGGGTCCGCTCCGGCATCGACGATCACCTTCGCCCCAGCCTGTTCGAGCCTTGGACGCGCGGCCTGCAAGCCCGCAATTGCGTCAGAATCGTGGCTGAGCAGAACCAGTCGGCCACCCACGCGCGCCAGCGCCTCGCACATGGTCCCGGATGCGACACTGTCGAGGGGCGCCGCATGGATCACGACGTCGTGGTTGGAAAGCAATGCAGCAAGAGCGTCGCCGTCATCGGCGTCTGCGCGTTCCGACACGACCCGGCCGGCCCGGTCTCCCCCGGCGAGATCCATCGCGGCCTTGCCGGCCTTTTCGGAGCTGCGCCCGGCGATCGTGACCCTGTCCGCCCCACGATCGAGCAGCAGCGCCGCGACAGCGCGCCCCAACTGGCCGTAGCCCCCGAGGATGGCGAATGAGAGCCGGTCAGCCATCCCGAGCGCCCTCCAGCTGCCGTTCGAAATACTCGAGCTCGACACGCGTGTGGCGCTCGGCGTCGGTCTCCATGTCGAGCAACGCGACGGATACCCAGCTCAGCACGCGGCCGTAGAACGTGTCGGGAAAGTCTCCCCAGACGCGATGCGAGACGCGAAAACCGTCTCCTTCGCGGCTTTCCTCGATCCGGAAGATCCCACCTTCCTCGACGGTCGCGACCGGCAGGCCCCAGAGCGTGTAGTCGGTCTCGGCGCGCCAGCCGAAGCGCTCTTGCGGATAGACGTCGAACAGCTCCGCCTCAAGCACTCCACGCAGCCCGCCGACATACTCCTCCTGGCGGAACCGGAGACCGTCGCGCAGGGGCGCCTTCGGGTCGCTCAGCACGGTGGTGCCGCGGTGCGCCGGGTTCGAGTCCTCGAATGCCCCCTCGAAATCGGAGGCGACCCGCCAGATCTCCGCACGCGGCGCATCGATCATGGTCGACGCGCTCACGTCCACGGTTTGCGGCAAGAGCGTACCGATTGCGATGACGAACAGGACGACGGCGACCAAAGCCGACCCCGCGAAGACAAGCGGTCGTCTCATCCTGTCCGCTCCTTCCGCGCCGAGCCGCCATGACCATAAAGATTGGCGTTCGTGTGGGCGTGATCCTCGTGTTCGAATTCAAGGCTGGAATGGGCGATGCCGAACCGATCCTTCAGGCGCGCCTTGGTTTCCGACTTGATGTCCTCGATCCTGGCCCAGCCTTCGTTCGTGAGAACGACATGGCAGTCGAGCGCCGCCTCATGCTCCTGCATTTGCCAGAGATGGACGTGATGGACGTCCTCGACCCCGTCGATCCCCCGCATCGCATCGATGACGGCGCCGCAATCCAGATCGGGAGGGCTTCCCAGCATCAGCGTCCGGATCGGGCCGCCAATCTCGGTGACAGCCAGATACAGGATGTAGAGTGCGATCCCGATCGTGATCGCCGGGTCGACCCACCGCATGTCGTAGAGGATGATGAGCGAGCCGCCAATGATGACCGCGACCGAGGCGAGTGCGTCGGACAGGTTGTGCAGGAAGAGCGCGCGGATGTTCACGCTGCCCTTCTGCATCGACCAGGTGAGCAGCGCCGTCAATGTGTCGACCACCAGCGCCACGCCGCCAAGGATCACGACCGTCCAGCCCTGCACCTCGGGCGGGTCGATCATCCGCATCCCGCCCTCGTAGATCAGGTAGATGCCGATCAGGATCAGCGTCGTGTAGTTGATCAGCGCGGCGACGATTTCGACCCGTCCGTAGCCGAAGGTCATGCGCGCATCTGCCGGGCGGCGCGCGATCTTGCGCGCCACGAAGGCAATCACCAGCGAGGCCATGTCCGAGAAGTTGTGCAGCGCGTCCGCGATCAGCGCGAGGCTGCCCGAGAGGATGCCGCCGACGATCTGCGCGACGGTCAGAAGCGCGTTCGCCCAGATCGCGACGGAGACGCGGCGATCACCGGACTTGGGGTCGATATGAGCGTGGCCATGATCATGCGGCATGTGCGTCCCCCTCGTGGCGGTGATTGAGCCGGGCAGTGCCTGGCTTGAGAGGCAGGCTCCCATCGCGGATCCTGCGAACCCGAGCATTCATCCAGTGCCGGACGATGTGACGATAGAGCCAATCGCGCAGCTGGCCGAACGCTTGCCGGTGCACGTCATAGAATTGGTCCGGCGTCTCGAATGTTCCCAGATCCCGAGCAATGCCGGTTTTCTGGATATACGTGCTGGCCCCCGTCCATTCGACCGGCGGACTGTTCAGGCACTCGGTGCCCGCACCATAGCCGCAGAGGCTGTCACTCTCGCTGAACGCACGCTGCAGCGCCGTGAGGTACGGCGCATCGAGGATGAAACCCTCCAGGTCGATCCACGTGTCGCCGGTCTCCACCTCGACCCAGGAATGGAGGATTTCCGCGGGCGCGACCGGATAAACAAGCTCGGGGACGACACCGCGCTGGAGCGCCTTGTGAATGGTGAAGCCATGCAATCTGCACCGGATGCCGGCTCCCCTGAGCAACGCCATCAGCAATGTGCCCTTGGTGTTGCATTGGCCGAAACCATCCGCCAGCACCTGCGATGCCGGGATGTCGTCGGTGCGGTTGTAGCCGAAGGCGATTTCGTTACGGACGAAATCGTAGATGGCCCCGATCCGCGCGTCAGGCGGCAAAGCTTTCCAACCCCGCGCTTCCAATAGCGCCGCGATTGCCGGGCTCTCGAAATCGAGGAGCCGCGTGGGGGCGAGCAATGGGTCGGCGTGGATCATGACATCTCTCCTCGAATCGGTATGGGAGAGAGATAATTGCTGCAGCGACTGTAGGTTCAAGAACTAAGAATGCCCACTATGCCGGCATCCAGTACAAGCCGCCAATCACGGAAATCCGGCACGCATGTAGGCAACGATCTTCCAGACGTCGTCTTCACTCAGTTTGCCCTCGAAGGCCGGCATTTCGGTGCCGAACCGTTGGCCACCCTCGAAAATCGTCCAGAGAAGATATTCATCTTCCGCCATGGGCATTTGAACAAGGCTTTGAATAAGAGCCGGGGACGGAACCAGTGACCGCCCGGCGTCACCATCTCCGAGGCCTTGTGCTCCGTGGCAACTTGCGCAGTTGTTCGCGTAGAGTGATTTGCCTTCCTCAATGACCTGTGCCGTCCCGCGTACCGTGCTGCGGGCGCCGCGATAGGCTGTAGGGACCCCTTCGTTCATATACGTCCAATGCCGTTGCATGCGCATTTGTTGACCAGGGCCCATATGACCCCATCCCCAACCTTGCATGTGGTCAGATCCCATGTGGCCGGAGCCCCACCAGCCACCGTTATGCTGCTGCGCCACAGCACCTGCCGCCGACAGGCCGAGCACTGCGGCCACGGCGAGTCCGAATAAGGTTTTCTGCTTCATTGCGGTTCACTCCCATTGTTGTCATGCGTCGCGCCCACACCTGCAGCGGGTCTGTTCTCTGACATTATCACATGAATGCGGCCAGCAGATCGCGAATCCGTAGATTTGAAAGGCGAACGCACTGATGTCTCCGTGGTCCGTCAAGCGTGCCGACCTGTTTGAGCCGCCAGCGCGCGTTTCACGCCCCGCGCGGGGCGGCCAGAATGATTGCGGCGCCTATCAGGCACACCGCGGTTCCCAGAACGTCCCACCCATCCGGCCTGTGTCCTTCCGCGAGCCACATCCACAGAACCGATGCCGCGATATAGACCCCGCCATAGGCCGCAAAGGCGCGTCCCGCGGCCACGGTGTCGACCTGCGCCAGAAGCCAGCCGAACGCCACCAGCGCGGCCACGCCGGGCGCGAGCCAGAGTGCGGACGCGCCGAGGCGCCACCACGCCCAGATGGCAAAGCATCCGGCGATCTCGGCCAAGGCTGCGAGCGGATAGGCGAGTGCCGCGGGCATCTCAGGCGCCGATCTCGTCGTGGTCCGTCAGGCACTCGGAATGGTCACGTAGCACCTCCAGCACGCGGCAGTCGGCCGTCTGCCCGCCACTGCACTCGTGGATCATGCGCTTGAGTTCGGTGCGCAGGGCTTCCAGTCGCGCAAGGCGCTGCTCCACCTGCTTCAACTGCCGGCGCGCAATGGCGTCGGCCTCAAGGCACGGCCGATCGGGGTGATCGCTGAGGTCCAGCAATTCCCGGATCGCTTCGAGGGAAAAGCCCAGCTGACGCGCGTGCCGGATGAAGGCGAGCCGGTCGAGATCATCGTCGCCATAGCGGCGCTGGCCACCCTCGGTCCGGCCAGGTTCCGGCATCAGACCGATCTGCTCGTAATAGCGGATCGTCTGCACCTTGGTGCCGGTTTTCCTGGCCAGACTGCCGATCGTCAGCATGGGCGCCTCCGTAATGCTTCAGTGTTGGTAGGTTTTGCCGCACCGATTGGCAAGGCCGTGAGCCTCTACACAGGTCCGTGAAGCCACCACGACGACGGAACAAGCGGGTTGAACCTCTAGTGGCTTGAGGGTGTAAACGGCCACAAAATCAAGAATCACGGGCAGGCCAAGCGCATTGCGACTGACATTTCTTCAAAAGTTCCTCTGGGCGCTCGTGGGCGTTGCGGCGCTGGCGTTCGTCTGGTTGCTGCTCTGGGCGGACTATCGAGCCGACCAGGCCGCGGAGGGCCAGCCTGCGTTTCGTGCGGATTTCGAATTGACGGATCATACCGGGATGGTTCGCACGCAGGAGGATTACGCGGGCCAGTGGATGCTGGTCTTCTTCGGCTTCGCCAATTGCCCCGATGTGTGCCCGACGACGCTGGCCGAGGTCGCCGCCGTCATGGACGGGCTGGACGAGGATGCGGCGCAGGTTCAGCCGCTCTTCATCACCATCGATCCCGAGCGCGACACGCCGTCGGTCCTCGCGGATTTCGTGCCGAGGTTCGAGGCCGGGATCGTGGGCCTGACGGGAACGCCCGACCAGATCGACCGGACCGCCGACGGCTTTCACATCTTCTACGAAAAGGTCGAGGAGGCCGCGGCACCCGGCGGCTACACGATGGGTCATTCCTCGCAGTTGTTTTTGTTCGATCCGCAGGGCGGTTATGTGAAAGCCTGGAGCTACGGCACCCCGGCCGAGGAGATCCTTGCCGATCTGAGGGGGCGCGTCGCCGGATGAGTCGGGGATTGACGGGAGAAGCGGCTCTGACTGCCGCCTGGGTGGTGGCGCTCGTGGCAACGCTCTCGGTGCTGTTCATCGGCGAGGTGCTGGGCCAGATGCCTTGTCTGCTGTGCTGGTACCAGCGCGCATTCATGTTCCCGCTGCCCATCGTTCTGGGCCTTGGCCTGTGGTGGCGCGACGCCCGCGTTGGACGCTATGGCGTGGCGCTCAGCCTTTGCGGCGGGGCCGTCGCGCTCTGGCACATGGGCCTTTACGTCGGCATCATCCCGGAGCCCATCCAGCCCTGCACGGCGACCGGCCCCTCCTGCACCGATGCCAATCAATTGATCCTCGGGGTTCCGATCCCGCTGCTGTCGCTTGTCGCCTTCACGCTCACCGCGAGCCTGTCGGCCCTATCTCTGAAGGACCCGCACCCATGAATCGTCGCGCTATCATGCTCTCCGTTGTTGCCGTCGCCGTTGCCGTATTCGCCGCAGCGGCCTGGTTCACGACACGTCCCGCGTCCGTCGCCGCAACCGCGACGGTTCCGCCCGAACAGAGCGAGGCGCTGCTGCGGTCCTACTCCCCGATCCTCGGACCCGAGGATGCTCCCGTCACCATCGTCGAGTTCTTCGATCCGGCCTGCGAGGCGTGCCGCGCCTTTTATCCGGTGATGAAGGACATCATGGAAGAGCATGGCGACGCGGTGCGCGTCGCGATCCGCTACACGCCGTTCCACGGCGAAGCGTCGGAGGAAGCGATCCGCGTGCTCGAGGCGGCCCGGATGCAGGACGTCTACGAGCCCGTGATGGAGGCGCTCCTGCGCGAGCAGCCGCGATGGGCCTCGCATGGCGCGCCGGCCCCTGGGATGATCCTGGAGATCGCTGCAACCGCGGGGCTGGATGTGGATGCGGCACGCACCCAGATGCTCGCGCCGGACCTCGTGGCTATCCTGAACCAGGACCGCGCCGATGTCGAAACCATGGGTGTGCGCCAGACGCCCACATTCTTCGTCAACGGCCGGCCGCTCGATCCGTTCGGCGAGGCCGAACTGCGCGCGCTGGTGGCCGAGGAAGTGGCCGCGAGTGGCTCGTGACCGTGACGCGCATGACGAGGAGATACCCACGAATGAAGAAGCTCACCATCCCGTTGCTGGCGACCCTCACTGTACTGGCCCTCACATCCGGGGCCGCCCTTGCCGGGTCGGAGGATGTGGTGGTCGAAAACGCATGGGCACGCGCCTCCATCGGGGTCAGTCGACCCGGTGCCGCCTACATGACGATCCGCAACACCGGAGACGAGGGCGTCACGCTGACCGGCATTTCCACGCCGATCGCCATGATGCCGGAGATCCACGAGACCACGACCAATGCCGAGGGTGTCAGTTCGATGGCGCCTGCGGGCGAGATAACCATCGCCCCCGGCGAAGCCGCGGAACTGGCGCCCGGCGGGCTGCACGCGATGCTGATGCGGCTGCAGGAGCCGATGGCGAAAGGCGACAGCTTTCCGCTGACGCTGAGCTTCTCGGATGGCGGTGACGTGACGGTCGAAGTGCCGATCCTCGGAATCGCGGCGCGCGGGCCGGACGGCTGATGCGGCGCCGAACGGCTCTTGGATACGGCACCGCTGCTTTGGGCGCCATGGGGCTGACGCTGTTCGTCGGCTGGTGGCGGGTGGACGGCCCTGGCGCGCCGGATCCTGAGGGAAGGCTTCCGCTGCCGCTGACGGAAATGGATTTCCGTCTCACGGATCACGAGGGACAGCCCGTCGGCCCGGAGACCCTGGTTGGCCGTCCGACCATGGTGTTCTTCGGCTTCACCTTCTGCCCCGACGTCTGCCCGACCACGCTGTCGGACATTTCCGGCTGGCTCGATGCGCTCGGCGAGGATGCCGGGCAGATGAACGTGGTCTTCATCACCGTGGATCCGGACCGCGACACCGTCGAGGCGATTGCCGAGTATGTCGGCTATTTCCATCCGGCGATCCGCGGCTGGACCGGTGCGCAAGATCAGATCGCGCGCGCGGTGGAAGGATTCCGCGCGAGCTATGAACGTGTTCCGACCGACGGCGGCGACTACACCATGAACCACACGGCGAGCGTGTTCCTGTTCGACGCGGCCGGTCGGTTCATCACCATGATTGACTACCACGAACCGAGAGAGTTCGCGGTGCCCAAGATCCGCCGGGCGCTGGAAGAAGAAACGGAGGAGGCCACATGAAGCGAAGGCATTTGGCAATGGTGATCATGACGGCGGGCGGCGTGTCCGTCCTCGCGTTTTGGGGCGCCTGGGCGAAAGATCCTGTTCCGCCCCCCCTTGCCGAGGCCACCGTCTGGGCTCCTGACGCGTTGTCGGCGCCGGTGCCCGCCGAGTCACCTCTCGTCGCGAAGGCTCTCGCCCGTGCGGACACTGCCCCGAGGGTCAACCGGCCTGCGCTGCCGTCCGTCGTGACCGTCAAGGCATCGCCGCCCATTATCGAGCCGCCGCTCCGGACATGGTCACGCGAGATTGCCGCAGGCGAGACGCTCGACGCAGTTCTCGCGGAGGCGGGTCTTGCTGCCCCGGTTCGCGCCGAGGTGGCCCTTGCGCTTGCGGCAGAATTCGATCTGCGCCGGCTGCGTCCGGGCCATGTCCTGAGCGTCGTGGCGACCCCGGACGGCGGCCCACGTCGCGTCATTCTGGAGGTGGACGACGGCGTCCGGATCGAGGCTGTCTTTGGCGCGCAGGTTGCGACGCGCGTCTTGGCCCCTGACCCCGAAATTATCAGTCTAGCCGGCGAAGCCCGTATCGAAAGCTCGGTCTTCGCCGCGCTCGATGCGGGCGACATTCCGGCACGCTTCGCGGTCGACCTGGCGCAGATGCTGGGCGGTGTCGTGGATTTCCGGCGCGACCTGACCGGTGGCGAGACCCTTAGGCTGATGTGGCGCGAGGCGCGGGTCGGCGACGAAATCATCGGCCAGCCGGACCTGACCTTCGCGGCGCTCGACCTTGGCGACACGCTTTTCGAGATCGTTTGGCCGAAGGACGGCTCCGGAACGGCCACGATCTACCGCAATGGCGCCGTGATGCGCGTCTCCGCGCAGCCGGTCGAGGGCGCGCGGCTCAGTTCCGTGTTCGGGCGCAGGACGCACCCGGTCTACGGCGACACGCGGATGCACACTGGCGTCGATTTCGCTGCTGCGCGCGGTGCCCAGGTCTACGCAACCGCGCCCGGCCGCGTGAGTTTTATCGGTCGGCGTGGCGGCTATGGCCGCGTGGTCGAGATCGCACATGGCTCGGAAACCACGACCCTTTACGCCCATCTCAGCGCCGTCCCCGATGGACTATCCCAAGGTGACCGTGTCGCAGCCGGCGACCTCATCGGGCGCGTCGGCGCGACGGGCACCGCGACAGGGCCCAACCTGCATTACGAGGTACGTGTGAACGGCCGTCCGACCGACCCCCTCTCGGATGACCGCCTTGCCGAGGCTGCGGAACAGGCTGCAGACGACGCTGCGGCCCTCGACCGTCTAAGCGATGCGCGCGACCGTCTAGAGAAACGCCTCGCGCGCGTCTTTGCCCCCAATAGCACCGAAAGGCTCTGATCCATGAAACGATCCCTTGCCAACCTGGCACTCGCCCTGTTGTTCTTCCCGGCCGCACAGGCGCTGGCGCAGGGCACGCCGATCGAGGTCCGCAAGACCAACGGCTGCGGGTGTTGCCTCGCCTGGATGGAGCACCTGGAAGAGAACGGTTTCGCGCCGACCGGGCAGGACATGTTCGCGGGGCTTCTGGTGCGCTTCAAGCTCGACAACGGCGTGCCGCAGCGGATGGTCTCCTGCCACACGGCGCTCGTCGAAGGCTACGTGATTGAGGGGCATGTGCCCGCGTCGGACATCCGGCGATTGCTGGCGGAGCGTCCCGACGCGGTGGGTCTTGCGGTGCCCGAGATGCCGCTCGGATCGCCCGGCATGGATCAAAGCAGGTGGCGCGAAGCCTATGACGTCTTCCTCATCCGCAACGACGGCACGACGGAAGTATTTTCTAGCTACGAAGGAAACTGATCCATGCTTCGATCGCGCACGCCGGGCAAGACGCTTCTGCTGCTTGGAAGCATGCTGGCCCTCGGCGCCTGCGCCGTCCCTGCCACCGAGACTGCTGACGCCGAGACTACCATCTCGACAGACGTGATGACCCAACTGAGTGCGATGGCGGCGCCCTATCAGGACCTGCAGTCGGTTAGGTTGCGATCCGAGGACGGCTGCTACTGGTACCGCCACGTCGGACCCGTCGAGACGACGATGCTTCCGCTCCGAACGGCGGACGGCCGACCAATCTGCACGCAGCGCGTGGCCGAGGTGTGATGGCTGGATCGGCGCGCCTCGGTCCCCTGGCCGAGGAGAGCGATCTCCCCAGGATCGGAGGGTCGTCAGCTATGCGCGGTGACTGGCCCGTCGCCCGCAGCGGGGTAAAGGTGAGCGGTCACCCCGGTCTCGACCTGCTCGTAGAGGTCATTGACATGGGCCATGACCATGCGCACGCAGCCCGAACTGGCCCGACTTCCGATCGAGCGGGGGTAAGGTGTGCCGTGGATCCGAAGGTAGGTGTCCCGGTCGCCGACATAGAGATAGAGAGCGCGCGATCCGAGGGCGTTCTGGGGACCAGGCTCCATCCCGTCGGCATACTGCGCGTAGGCTTCGGGTTCCCGCTCGATCATCGTCTGCGTCGGCTTCCAGTGCGGCCACTCCACCTTGCGGCGGATCGTGTAGGTGCCAGGCTCGTAGAGGCCGCCCCGACCGATGGCCACACCATAGCGCATGGCCGTTCCGCCTTCCTCGATATGATAGAGGTAGCGCGCGGTCGCATCGACGTGGATGTCCCCCGGAACGAGTCCGGCCCGGGCCTCGACCCGCTGCGGCAGCAGACGCGGATGCAGACCCCACGGGTTCGTCGTGGCCGGATCGTATCCCGGTGGCGTCACTTGCGCGTCCCACGCGGCCTTCTGGTCTTCGGTCGGCCAGGAATCGGCAAGGGCGACACCGGCAATCGCGGGCGAGAACAAGGCGGCGGTTGCGCCGATGAAGTGGCGTCTGGTCAGCATGAAACTTCAATCCTTTTGTTTCCGTTCTGTATTTCAAATTCGCGACGCAGAAGAAAGTACGGGGATGGCGGTTTCCTGCACGACCTTGTGATTTTTCCCGGATGTCGATCGGTCCGCGCTCGGCCGGGTTCCTCAGCGGCAACGGTTCGTCATGACGTTGTTCCTCGATGTCTGAACGAACTGAGCGAATGCCAGAATTGAACGCCTCTTTCTTGATCGGTCTGTTTGCGGCCCTGATTGCCTTCGTGGTCGATCAGACCACCAAAGCGATCGTTGTCGCCAATGCTGCCGCCCTGAGTTCCGGCAGGCCGGTCGTGCCCGGCTTCAACTTCAGCTACCTGCGCAATGACGGGGTGACCTTCGGGCTTCTCGGCGGCGCGCCGTGGTGGAGCCTTGTCGTCCTGGCGCTTGGAATCTGCGTCTGGCTGACGGTCATGCTGGTCCGTACCAGCAGCCGGATCGAGGCCGTTGCCTATGGTGCGATCATCGGCGGTGCACTCGGCAACGTCCTGGATCGCGTCCGGTTTCGGGGTGTGACGGACTTCCTTGATTTCTACATCGGGACGGCGCACTGGCCTGCCTTCAACATGGCCGACGTGTTCGTGGTTGGCGGTGTGGGGCTGCTGTTCGTTGGGCCGTGGGTTGCTGCCCGGCTTCGGACCGATCCATGAATCCAGGTTTGCTGAAGTTCGCTGGGCGGGACTATAGTTTGCTCGCGCGCATGGGTCTTGCCTGCATGGCGGGCGGATTGACGGTTGTGGGCCTACCGCCGTTTTCGTGGCTCGTCGTGGTCCCTGTCGCATTTTCCGCGTTTTTTCTCGTCCTGCGCAAAGTTTCGGCCCTGCGTGCCTTCCTTGTCGGCTGGGCCTTCGGACTGGGCCAGTTCGGATTCGGGATCTCCTGGATCGCGGAGAGCTTCTATATCGATGCTGAACGTTTCGGCGCGCTGGCGATCCCGGCCGTCGCGGGGTTGTCGGCGGGCCTTGCCATTTTTCCGGCCATGGCTGCGGCGCTCTTTGCCGTCATCGCGCAGCGCAGGCCCCTCGGGGGCATTGCCGCGTGTCTGCTTCTCGCAACCAGCTGGGTGGCGACGGAATGGTTGAGGGGTCATGTCCTGACTGGATTTCCTTGGAATCTGGCCGCTTACGCTTTGGTCGATCATGCCGCGCTGCGACAGCCAGCCGCTTGGGTCGGAAGCTACGGGTTAAGCTTTCTCACCGTCCTTGTCGGCGCAATGCCGGGAGCTGCGTATTCGGTCGCGCCACGCCAACAGTCGGCCGTTCTGGTGTTGTGCGCAGTGGCCATCATTGGATTATGGGGTGCCGGTACGCTCCGCCTTGGAACAGAGACGCCCTCGCCTGGGGTCGACCTGCGCATCGTACAAGGCAACGTGCCCCAGCGTGAAAAATGGGCGCCCGGAAACCGGGACGCGACCCTTCAGCGCTACCTCGACCTCTCAACTCGTCCCGGCAACGTCGATTTGCTGCTTTGGCCGGAAACGGCCTTTCCCGGTTTTCTCGACGAAGACGCGCCTGCGCGTGCAAGGATCGCCGTTGCCCTGCCTGAGGGCACGCGCCTGCTCACGGGAGTGCCTGATCGTGTGGAGAGGGATGGTGGCACAAGCTATTTCAACACGGTGCAGGCCTATGACAACAGTGGAGAAATCCTGACCGGATATGCAAAACACCACCTCGTGCCGTTCGGGGAATACGTCCCCCTCCGGGACTGGCTGCCCATCGAGCGTCTGACGGAAGGTTTGGGCGATTTCACGCCCGGGCCGGGGCCGCGCACCCTTGCCATTCCCGGGGCTCCGCTCGTCGCCGTGGCGATCTGCTACGAGATCATCTTTCCTGGACACGTCGTCGACGGCCTGTTTCGACCCGACTGGATATTCAACGCCACCAACGATGCCTGGTTCGGAACCAGCATCGGACCCGAGCAGCACCTTGCAGCCGCGCGCATGCGCGCGGTCGAAGAAGGTCTTCCCGTGGTCCGCGCGGCCAACACCGGGATATCCGCTGTGATCGATGCCAATGGAGATGTAGTCGCGCGTCTCGATACCGGGGAAACAGGAACTATCGATGCCGGCCTGCCGGGCCCGCGTGCCCCCACGCTCTATGCGCGTTTCGGTGACTGGACCCTTCTGGTGCTCATCGTAGCGTGCTGGGCCTCAAGCTGGCTCGCTGGATTGTCCGGACGATATCCCGAGGCGGTGAATTCTGGAACGGAGGAATCCTGATGCTTGAGATTGTTGGCGCCGTCGGAGGGGCGATCTGGGGTGGCTACCTGGCACGACGGAGGAAGGGGAATCGCCTGGATATTCTTCAGTATACAGCAGCGTCTGCGATCGCCTTCGGAGTCGTCGCCCTGTTTGCAACCGTCGTTCTTTCGCGGATTCTCAGCTAGTAGAATCCGCGTTAGCCTGAACCCTTCAGACGCGTGGAGGCCCTTCACAGAAGCGCCCGAACGAGTTCCGCCGCACACTCATTTCTGTGTTAGCCGCCTCTCGAACGCCTCCAACGTGGTCGTGCTGACGTGATGCTCGATCCCCTCCGCATCGCGTTCGGCAGTCTCTTCGTCGATCCCCAGGCTCAGAAGAAAGGCGACGACGATCCTGTGGCGCCGTCGACAGGTCTCCGCGAGGTCTTGCCCTGCATCGGTGAGGAATATGGCGCGGTAAGGCTCCCGCCGCACCAGGCCAGCAGCTTTGAGTCGCGAGATGTTCTTGGTCACGGTCGGCGGCT
>NZ_QDFI01000058.1 GCF_003254465.1 Meridianimarinicoccus zhengii | reverse complement strand
GCCGCCGCGGCGGGCCAGGGGCTGGCGGCGCTCGGGATCGCGCTTTGCGCCTTCCTGCTGACGGGCTGGGCCGCGGGACTGGGCATGCTTGCGGGCGTGGGCGCGCTGGCACTGGCGCGGGCCGCGGCGTCGGTCAGCCAGAAGGACGCGCTGGCCCGCACCGTCGAAAAGGGGCGGCGCGGTGCCATCACGGGTTTCGCCGCCAGCCTTGCCGCCGCGCTGGGGTTCGGGTTCGGTGCCTTGATGGCCGCGGGGCTGTTCCCGCTTGCGGTGCCGACCCTGTCGGGCGCCGTGGCACTGGCGGGCGTGGGACTGATCTTCGCGGGGCTTCTGTTCACGCGGCTGCGCGAACCGGCCCGGACGCCCGATCCCGATGACGACCCCGCCGACCTGTCCGCGCTTGTGGCGCCGATCGTCACCGACCCGCAGTTGCGGCTCTTCGTGGCCGCGCGCGCGGCGCTTGCGGTCACGGCACTGGCGCCGCCGTTTCTCGTGCTGCTGTCGGGGCAGGAAGGGCGCGGGGCGCTCGACCAGCTCGGCCCGCTGGTGATGGCGGCGACGCTGGGCAGCGTGCTCGCGGGCTATGTCTGGGGACGGCTGTCGGACCGGTCGTCACGCCAGACCCTTATGTCCGCAGGCGCACTGGGGGCGGTCGTGCTTGCCTTGGCCGGGCTTGCCGGGTGGCGCACGGGCGGTCTTGGCGGCCCTTGGGGCGCGGCGGCGGCGATGTTCGCCGCCCAGATCGCCTATGAAGGTGTACGCGCAGGGCGCAAGCTGCACCTGACCGACATGGCCGAGGACGCGTTCCGCGCCCGCTACACCGCGCTGTCGAACACCCTGGTCGGCCTTGCGCTGCTGGCGGGCGGGCTTGCCGGGGCGGCGGCCGATGCAGTCGGCGCGGGGCCGGTCCTGATCGGCTTCGGGGTGCTGGCCGCGATCGGGGCCGCGCTTGCCGCGCGGCTCGAGGAAGTGCAGACCGACGCGGGGTGACACCCGCGCTTGACTGTCGCGCCGCACCATGGACCTCTGGCCGCGACCCCGACCCCCAAGGATCCTGCACCCGTGATGTTCGACCGCCAGTTCTGGCTGCTCCGCCGCGCCCTGCGCAAGATCTGGGTCCGGGTCACCGGCTATGCGCTGCTTGCCGTCGCGGCTGTGGCGGCCGCTGGCTGGCTGGGGCCGCTCCTGCCCGATACCTTCCTCGTACGCACGGGGGCCGCGGCGGTCGGCGATGTGCTCGATGTGCTGGCCTCGTCCATGCTGGCGGTCACGACATTCTCGCTGTCGGTGGCGGTCTCGGCATTCGCCGCCGCGGCAAGCAACGCCACGCCGCGCGCCACGGCGCTGCTGCAACAGGATCACACCACCCAGAACGTGCTGGCGACGTTTCTCGGCGCGTTCCTGTTCAGCCTGCTCGGGCTGATCGCACTGAGCGCCGAGGCGTTCGATCCGCGCGGCCGGGTGGTGCTGTTCCTCGTGACGCTGCTGGTCACGACACTGGTGGTGATCGCGCTGATCCGCTGGATCGAGCACCTGATGAGTTTCGGGCGCATGGCCAACACGCTCGACCGGGTGGAAGCGGCGACAGCGGCGGCGCTGTCCGGCTGGCGGGCCGATCCGCTGCTGGGCGGCCGTCCCGGTACGATCGGCGGCACGCAGGGCACCGCCATCGGTGCGCCGCGCACGGGGTATGTTCAGCACATCGATATCCGGGCGCTCGACGGCTGCGTGCAAGGCTCCGGGGCCGAGGTGCATCTTTGGGTCCGGCCCGGCGCGTTCGTCGCCCGCGGCACGACCCTGATGCGGGTGACCGGGCGCGCACCCGACGGGGAGATGGAGGCGGCGCTGGTCGCCGCCGTAACGCTGGACAGATCGCGCAGCTTCGACGGCGATCCGCGTTTCGGGCTGATCGTGCTGTCCGAGATCGCCTCGCGCGCGCTGTCGCCGGCGGTCAACGACCCCGGCACCGCCATCGACGTGATCGGCCGGGTGGTGCGGCTTCTGACGGCGCCGCCCCCGGAAGACGCGCCCGAACGTGCACCGGCGCCACGCTGCCCGCGCGTGCGGGTCCCGCCGCTCGACCCCGGCGAGATGCTGACCGATGCGCTGCGGCCCGTGGCACGGGATGGCGCGGCGCTGATCGAAGTGCAGATCCGGCTGACCAAGGCATTGCAGGCCCTGGCCTCTGCCGAACCGGCCCGGCTGGGCGATCCAGCGGCGGCACTGGCGCGCGACGCGGTCGCACGGGCCGAAGCGGCCGGAATGGGGCCTGCGGACATGACCGCGCTGCGTGTGGCCGCGGGCTGGGCAGGTGTCCTGCCCGACACCGACCCCTGATCCGAGATGTCAGCGGTTTTCTTCGGGCGTGGCGATCACGCCGAACGTGGCGCCCACGGCGGCCCCCGCCAGCGCGCCCGCCGCACCACCGACCCACGCGCCGCTGAGCACCCCAAGCCCGGCCCCTTGCGCCGCGTTGGTCCGCAGGTCGCTGGTGCAGCCCCCAAGGGCAGCCAGTACCGCAAGAAAGATCAGGGTCGCGGGCGAAAAGCGCATGGCGGGGGTCCACTCGTTGACTGCGGCCCTGTTAGGCCAGTGCGGTCATATTGACCACAGCCCCCGCCCGATTTGCGCGGAATTCGGCGCAGGCTTGCACCGAACTGCGCTTCGCGCCACTGATAGCGCCAACAGCTCGGGCCGATACCAGCGGCATGCCTCCTGCGGGGTTGACCTGCACGGGGCATGACTAACCTGATCGCAAGAACCACGGGATACGACCCGACAGAGGCCAATTGACGAAGGAACCGATTGCATGACACCGGCCAGCCTGCGCGACAGCGTTCTGAACCACCTGAAATACTCGCTGGGAAAGGATGCCGACCACGCGGTCATCCATGACTGGCGCATGGCACTGTCGCTGGCGGTCCGCGACCGCATCACCGATCCATGGTTCGCCGCCACGCGCGAAGCGTATGCCGGGCAGCACAAGCGCGTCTATTACCTGTCGATGGAGTTCCTGATCGGACGGCTTCTGCAAGATGCCATCGTCAATCTCGGCCTGCTCGACACGGCGCAGGCGACCTTCGACGATCTGGGCATTCCGCTGGCCGAGGTGGTCGCGGACGAACCGGACGCGGCGCTCGGCAACGGGGGGCTCGGGCGGCTGGCGGCCTGTTTCATCGAATCGCTCTCCAGCCTGTCGGTGCCCGCGATGGGCTACGGCATCCGCTACGAACACGGGCTGTTCAAGCAGAGCTTCCGGGATGGCCGCCAGATGGAGGCGCCCGAGGACTGGTTGCAGCAGCGCCACGCCTGGGAATTCGAACGCCCCGAGGCACGGTTCACAATCGGCTTCGGCGGCACGGTCAAGGGCGGCAGCGACGGTGCCGCATCGGTCTGGCAGCCGGACGACGGACTGATCGCGCAGGCCTATGACACGCCGATCATCGGCTGGAAGGGCCGCTGGGCCAACACGCTGCGGCTGTGGTCCGCCAAGCCGACCGAGATCTTCGACCTCGACCGGTTCAACAGCGGCGATTACCTTGCGGCATCGGCGGCGGAGACGGGCGCGCGCACGATCTCCCGCGTGCTCTATCCCGACGATACCACCCCGCAGGGCAAGGAACTGCGGCTCAAGCAGGAATATTTCTTCACCGCCGCGTCCCTGCGCGACGTGCTGCGCCGGTTCGACAGCGAATACAACGACCTGGCACTTCTGCCCGACAAGGTGGCGATCCAGCTCAACGACACGCACCCGGCCATCGCAGGGCCGGAACTGGTGCGGCTGCTGCACGACGAACGCGAGATGCCGCTGGACGAGGCGATCACGGTCGCGCGCCAGTGCCTTGCCTATACCAACCACACGCTCCTGCCCGAGGCGCTGGAACGCTGGCCGGTGGACCTGATGGCGCGCCTTCTGCCCCGGCACATGCAGATCATCGAAGCCATCGATGCCGCCCACGCCGCCGAGAAACCCGACCGCAAGGCCAATGCCGTCGCGGACGGAGAGGTCAAGATGGGTGAGCTTGCCTTCATCATGGGGCACAAGGTCAACGGCGTGTCCGCGCTGCATACCGGGCTGATGAAGGAAACGGTCTTCGCCGAACTGCACCGCCTGCACCCCGACCGGATCGTGAACCAGACCAACGGGGTGACCCCGCGCCGCTGGGTGCTGGGGGCCAACCCGCGTCTTGCGTCACTGATCACCGACACCATCGGCGACGGCTGGGTGGGCGATCTGGAAAAGCTTGCCGGGCTTGAGCCGCATGTCGATGACGCGGGCTTCATGGACCGCTACCTTGCGGCCAAGCGCGGCAACAAGACCGACCTGGTGGACTGGGTGAAGGACACCCATGACATCGCCCTTGACCCCGACGCGATGTTCGATGTGCAGATCAAGCGCATCCACGAATACAAGCGTCAGCACCTGAACATCCTCGAGGCGATCGCGCTGTGGCACGAGATCCGGGACGATCCGAACGCCGACTGGACCCCGCGGGTCAAGATCTTCGCGGGCAAGGCCGCACCGGGCTACGTCTTCGCAAAGGAGATCATCCACCTGATCAACGACGTGGCCACGGTGCTGAACGCCGATCCGGTCACGTCGAAATTCCTCAAGGTGGCGTTCCTGCCCAATTACAACGTGACGCTTGCGGAACGACTGATCCCGGCATCGGACCTGTCGGAGCAAATATCGACCGCCGGTAAAGAAGCGTCGGGGACCGGCAACATGAAATTCGCGCTGAACGGCGCACCGACCATCGGCACGCTCGACGGGGCGAACGTGGAAATCCGCGAGCATGTCGGGGCGGAGAACTTCTTTCTCTTCGGCATGACGGCGCCCGAGGTGATCGAGCGACGCACCATCGACGATCACGCGGCCCAGGCGATCAGCGACGATCCGCGGCTTGCGCGGGCGCTCGATGCAATCCGGGGCGATGTGTTCTCGCGTGGCGACGCGGGACGGCATGCGGGCGTGGCCGATAACCTCGCGGGGCACGACTATTTCTGCGTGTGCTCCGATTTCACCGACTACTGGCGCGCCCAGCGGGCGGTCGATGCCGCGTATGGCGACCGGTCCGCATGGGGACACATGGCCGCGCTGAACACCGCGCGGTCAGGCTGGTTCTCGTCCGACCGGTCGATGCGCGGGTATCTGGCGGATATCTGGGGGGCGAAGCCTGCAATCGTGTCATGAACGGGATCGCCGTTTGCGTCGCGGCGCGCAATCGGTAGCATGGGGCCATGAACAGCACAGCCACACCCGACTTTCCGCCGCGCGATGATCTGCAACGCCTCGTCGAGGGGCGTCATGACGATCCGTTCGCGATCCTCGGGCCGCACGCCCATGACGGCGTTCCCCACGTGACCGTGCTCCGTCCCGATGCCACCGCCATGGCCGCGCTGGTGGGCGACGACGTGATCCCCCTGCCGGCCCACGGCGTGGTGCCCGGCATCTTCACAGGGGCGGTGCCCCCCGGCCCCTATACGCTGCGCGGCACGACGCGCGACGGCACGACATGGGACTTCGACGATCCCTACCGCTTCGGCCCCGTTCTGGGGGAGATGGACGAATACCTGCTGGGCGAGGGCACGCATCGGCGCATCTGGCAGGTGCTTGGCGCGCATGTCTGCGACCATGATGGCGCGCGCGGGGTGCATTTCGCGGTCTGGGCGCCGAACGCGCGGCGCGTGTCGGTCGTGGGCGAATTCAACATCTGGGACGGGCGCCGCCACCCGATGCGCCGCCGTGGCGCCACCGGCGTCTGGGAAATCTTCATCCCCGGCCTTGGCGAGGGAACGCCCTACAAGTACGAACTGGTCGGCCCGGACGGCGCAGTCCTGCCCCTGCGCGCGGACCCCGTGGGCTTCGGTGCCGAACACCCGCCCGCCACCGCGTCGGTCGTGCGCGACATCTCGGGATATGGCTGGGACGACGACCGGTGGATGGCCAGCCGCATGGGGCGCAACGCGCGGACCGCGCCGATTTCCATCTACGAGGTCCATCTGGGATCATGGCGCCGCATCGCGGCCGAAGGCAATCGCCCTTTGTCCTACAAGGAAGCCGCCGAACAGCTCGTGCAATACGTCACCGACATGGGGTTCACCCATATCGAGCTGATGCCCATCGGCGAGCACCCGTTCGACGGGTCCTGGGGATACCAGCCCGTGGGGCTGTTCGCGCCGACCGTGCGCCACGGCCCGCCGCACGAATTCCGCGACCTGATCGACGCGGCGCACCAGGCGGGCGTGGGCGTGCTGATCGACTGGGTGCCGGGCCACTTCCCCGCCGACGCGCACGGGCTGGGCCGGTTCGACGGCACGGCACTGTATGAACACGCCGACCCGCGCGAAGGCTTCCACCAGGACTGGAACACACTGATCTACAATTTCGGCCGCACGGAGGTCGCGAATTTCCTGATCTCAAATGCGCTCTACTGGCTGGAGGAATACCACGTCGACGGTCTGCGCGTGGATGCGGTCGCCTCCATGCTGTACCGCGACTATTCCCGCAAGGAAGGCGAATGGGTCCCCAATATCCATGGCGGGCGCGAGAATCTCGAAGCCATCGCCATGATGCGGACGGTCAACACCATAACCTATGGCGAGTGCCCGGGCATCATGACCGTGGCCGAGGAAAGCACCAGCTTCCCGGCGGTGTCACGCCCGGTGGACACAGGGGGCCTCGGGTTCGGGTACAAGTGGAACATGGGCTGGATGAACGACACGCTCCAGTACATCAAGACCGACCCGGTCTACCGCAAGTTCGACCACCACAAGATGACCTTCGGGCTGCATTACGCGTTCTCGGAGAACTTCATCCTGCCGATCAGCCATGACGAGGTGGTGCACGGCAAGGGATCGATGCTCCAGCGGATGCCGGGCAATGACTGGGAACGCTTCGCCAACCTGCGCGCCTATTACGGGTTCATGTGGGGCCATCCCGGCAAGAAGCTCCTGTTCATGGGCTGCGAATTCGCGCAGCCCGCCGAATGGAACCACAACGCGCAGATCGACTGGGCCGCCGCCGCGCGCCCCGAACATGCAGGCATCCAGCGGCTGGTGCGGGATCTCAACACGCTCTACCGCGCCGAGCCCGCGCTGCACGTCGCGGACTGCGAAGCCGACGGGTTCCAGTGGATCGAAGCGAACGATTCCGACGCGTCGGTATATGCTTGGCTGCGCTACGGCCCCGCCGCGCCGGACGTGGCGGTGTTGTGCAACTTCACCCCGGTGGAACGCACGGCCTATACCGTCGGGCTGTCGGCACCGGGCCGCTGGCGCGAGGCGCTGAATTCCGACGCCGAAACCTATGGCGGCGGAGGGCGCGGCAACATGGGTGCCGTCACCGCGACCGCCACACCCAGCCACGGACTGCCCGCTTCGGCGCAGGTGGTGCTGCCACCCCTGTCGGCGGTGTTCCTGGTGCGGGAGGACTGACCGCACGCCGATTTCGCCGACGAAAGACCAGACGGCCGTCGGGACGGGGATCGCCCCCGCCCGGTTCTCAGGGAGGAGACGACCATGGAAAGACCACACGCACGACTGTCGAACCGCACGGTGGCCTTCGTGCTGGCGGGGGGGCGCGGCTCGCGCCTGCGCGAATTGACCGATCGGCGGGTCAAACCAGCGGTCTATTTCGGCGGCAAGGTCCGGATCATCGATTTCGCCCTCTCCAACGCACTGAACTCGGGCATCCGCAAGATGGCCGTGGCCACCCAGTACAAGGCCCACAGCCTGATCCGCCATTGCCAGCGCGGCTGGAACTTCTTTCGCGCGGAACGCAACGAGTTTCTCGACATCCTGCCCGCCAGCCAGCGGGTGGACGAATCCATGTGGTATCGCGGCACCGCCGATGCCGTGGCGCAGAACATCGACATCATCGACAGCTACGGCGTGGATTACGTGCTGATCCTCGCGGGCGACCATGTCTACAAGATGGACTACGAACCGATGATCCGGCAGCACGTGGACGCGGGCGCCGATGTGACCGTCGGCTGCCTGACCGTGCCGCGGCCCGAGGCGACGGCCTTCGGCGTGATGGCGGTCGATGGCACGGGGCGGATCACAGATTTCCTGGAAAAGCCCGCCGATCCGCCCGGCACGCCCGAGGATGCGTCCATGGCGCTGGCGTCGATGGGGATCTATGTCTTCTCGTGGAGCTTCCTGCGCGATCTCTTGCTGCGTGACGCAGAAGACAGCAATTCCAGTCACGACTTCGGCAACGACCTGATCCCCGACATCGTGAAGAACGGCAAGGCCATGGCGCACCGCTTCACCGAAAGCTGCGTGCGCGCGGCGGATGCCCCGGCCTATTGGCGCGACGCGGGCACGATCGACGCCTATTGGAAGACCAATATCGACCTGACCGATTTCACGCCGGAACTGGACCTTTGGGATCACGAATGGCCAATCTGGACCTATTCCGAAAGCGTGCCCCCCGCAAAGTTCATCCATGACGAGGAAAACCGCCGCGGGTCGGCGGTGTCGTCGATGGTGTCGGGTGGCTGCATCGTGTCGGGTACGGAAATCCGCAATTCGGTCCTGTTCACCATGGTCAAGACGAATTCCTATGCTTCGCTCGATCACGTGGTGGCGCTGCCTTATGTCGATGTGGGTCGCCACGCCCGGCTGCGCAACGTCGTGATCGACAGGGGTGTCGTGATCCCCAAGGGCCTCGTCGTGGGCGAGGATCCGGAAGAGGACGCCAAGTGGTTCCGCGTGTCCGAGGGCGGCGTGACACTGATCACGCAGGACATGCTCGACCGGCGGGACGCGGCGCTGTGACAGGCGCCGGGGTCGTGCGGCGGGGGCATCGCCCAGTATGAGGGTATTGTCCGTCACCTCGGAATGTGCGCCGCTCGTCAAGACCGGGGGGCTTGCCGATGTCGCGGGCGCCCTGCCCGCGGCGCTTGCCCCGCACGGCGTGGGGATGCGCACGCTGCTGCCCGGCTATCCAGCGGTTCTGTCAGCACTGGGGGAAGCCGCGCCGCTTCTGGACCTGCCCGACCTGTTCGGCGGGCATGGGCGTGTCCTGCATGGTCATGCAGCGGGGCTCGACCTTCTGGTGCTGGACGCGCCGCATCTCTTTGCCCGGCCCGGGAATCCGTATCTCGGCCCCGACGGGCGCGACTGGCCGGACAACCCGGAACGCTTCGGGGCGCTGTCATGGGCCGCGATGGTCGTGGCGCGCGACGGGCTGTTCGATGGCTGGCGGCCCGTACTGGTGCACGGTCACGACTGGCAGGCAGCGCTGGCCCCCTACTACATACGCCGCCATGCACGCGGGGTTCCGTCGGTCCTGAGCATCCACAACATCGCCTTCCAGGGGCTGGCGGCGCCGTGGCGCGTGGCCTCCATGCGGATCGACGGCGCGGATTTCCACCCGGGCCTGGCCGAGTATTACGGGCAGGTCAGCGCGCTCAAGACGGGGCTGCTGACCGCCGACCGGCTGACCACCGTCAGCCCGACCTATGCGCGCGAGATCCTGACACCGGAATTCGGCATGGGGCTTCAGGGGGTGCTGCGTGACAGGCGGGCCGACCTGACGGGCATTCTCAACGGGATCGACACGACCGCCTGGGACCCGCAGACCGACCCGAACATCACGCCTTACAACCAAGCCCGCGGCAAGGCGCCGAACAGGGCGGCCCTGCTGGAAGAATTCGGCCTGCCCGAAGGCGACGGGCCTCTGTGCATCGTGATCTCGCGGCTGACGGAACAGAAGGGGCTCGACCTGCTGCTGGAGGCTTTGCCCAGCCTGACCGACCAGGGCGGGCGGCTCGCATTGCTGGGCAGCGGCGATCCGGGGCTGGAACAGGCGTGGCGCGCTGCAGCGGCGCATCCGAACGTTTCCGTGCGGATCGGCTATGATGAACCGCTGTCGCACCGGATGATGGCGGGGGGCGATGCGATCTTGATCCCGTCCCGGTTCGAACCCTGCGGGCTGACCCAGCTATATGGCCTGCGCTATGGAACGATCCCGGTGGTGGCGCTGACCGGCGGGCTGGCGGATACGGTGATCGACGCCTCCGATGCCGGTCTCGCCGCCGGTGCCGCGACGGGCATCACCGTCCATCCATTGACCGTATCTTCACTCCGCGATGCGCTGGACCGGCTCTGCGCGCTCTTTTCCGATACCAAGGTCTGGACCCGGATGGCGCGCAATGCCATGCGTCATCCGGTTGGGTGGGACCGCTCCGGCGCGGCCTACGCAGCACTTTACCGGGATGTTGCGGACGGGACGTGAATGCAGGCTGGATCAGTGATGGGTATGGGGCGGTCGCACCCGCTGGGCGCGACCTTCGACGGGCATGGGGTGAACTTCGCCATCTTCTCGGAACACGCGACACGGATGGATCTGTGCCTGTTCAGCCCCGACGGCACGCAGGAGATCGCCCGCCACGCCCTGCCGGAACGCAATGGCGATGTCTGGCACGGCTACCTGCCGGGCCTGAGACCGGGGCAGCTCTACGGCTATCGCGCCCATGGCCCTTACGCGCCCTGCGAAGGGCACAGGTTCAACCCGGCGAAGCTGCTACTGGACCCTTACGCGCGCCGCATCACCGGGCATCCCGTACAGAACGATGCCCTTCTGGGCTATGACGCCGACGAGGGCGATCTGGTGGCCTGTCCGCGCGACAGTGCGCCCTACATGCCGAAGGCGATCGTCACCGATCCGGGTTTCGATTGGGGCGGCGCACGGTCGCCGCGCACCCGCATCCGCGACAGCGTGATCTACGAGGCCCATGTGAAGGGGCTGACCGCGCGGTTCCCCGGCATCGGCGATCCCGGCAGCTTCCGGGCGCTCGGGTCGGAACCGGTCCTGGATTACCTTGTCGATCTGGGCATCACGGCGATCGAGCTGCTACCGGTCCACGCGTTCCTGAACGACGGCTTTCTTCTTGAAAAGGGGCTGACGAATTATTGGGGTTACCAGACGCTCGGCTTCTTCGCGCCCGATCCGCGATACATGGTCGAAAACGACGTGGCCGAGTTCCAGCGGACCGTCGCGAACCTGCACCGCGCGGGGATCGAGGTGATCCTCGACGTGGTCTACAACCACACCTGCGAAGGGTCGGAACTGGGGCCGACCCTGTCCTTCCGCGGGCTGGACAACGCGAGCTATTACCGGCTGGCGGACGACCCGCGCTATTACATCAACGACACGGGCACCGGGAACACGGTGAACATGGACCACCCCATGGTGCTGCGCATGGTGATGGATTCCCTGCGCTACTGGGTCGAGGCGATGCATGTGGACGGGTTTCGGTTCGATCTCTGCGCCACGCTGGGGCGCACCGGCGACGGCGGCTTCGACCGCGGCGCCGCGTTCTTCGACACGATCCGGCAGGATCCTGCGCTCGCGGACGTGAAACTGATCGCAGAGCCATGGGATATCGGCCCCGGCGGCTACCAGCTTGGCGCGTTTCCGCCGCCCTTCCTCGAATGGAACGACAAGTTCCGCGACGGGGTGCGGCGCTTCTGGCGCGGCGATGCCGGGATGGCGGCGGATCTGGGCGACCGGCTGACCGGGTCGGCGCTGCAATTCGATCATTCCGGGCGCCCGGCCACGGCCTCCGTCAACCTCGTCACCGCCCATGACGGGTTCACGCTGGCCGACGTGACCAGCTATGCCGAAAAGCACAACCACGCCAACGGCGAGGACAACCGCGACGGGCATGGCGAGAATTTCTCGGACAATATGGGCGCCGAGGGACCGACCAAGGACCGCAAGATCCAGTCCGCCCGCGCCCGGCGGCGGCGCAACATGATGGCGACGCTGCTGCTGAGCCAAGGCACCCCGATGATCCTTGCGGGGGATGAGATCGCCAACAGCCAGCAGGGAAACAACAACGCCTATTGCCAGGACAACGAAATCGGCTGGGTGGACTGGCCGGAAGCCGACTGGACCATGCGGGATTTCACCCGCGCCATGATCGCCTTCCGCAAGGCGCACCCGATCCTGCGGCAGAAGCTGTTCCTGCATTCGGACGAGCGTGCCATCGACGGCAAGCCGGACCTGTTCTGGTGGCGGGCCGATGGCCAGCCCATGACGCCCGAAGACTGGGAAGATCCGGACCTTGGCCATGTGGCCGTCGAACTGCGCACCGCAAGCGGTACGCCCCCCTATGACGTCGAAGAAGTGGCGCTTTTCTGCGTGTTCAACCGCGGCGGGCCGTTGCAGGTCAAGCTGCCCGCCTGCGAGCCCGGCCAGCGCTGGCAGCGCTGCATCGACACCCTGCGCAGCCCGCCGGTCACCGACGCGCCAGTGCGCGGCACGGCACGGGTCGCCGCTGACACGGTGGTGGTGTTCCGGCTGGACGCGCCGTCGTGACCGGCGGCGGCGACGATCCGCTCTGGCGCCTGGCGAGCGCCGCCGGTCTGCTGCCGCGTTACACCGACACGACCGGCACGGAGCGTGCCATGTCCGCCGACACGGCGCGCGCGCTGCTGTCGGCGATGGACCTGCCTGCGGGGACGGACGCGGAGGCCGCCGAGTCGCTGGCCGCGCTGGCCAAACCCGGCACGGGCTTCACCGGCTGGCGGATCGCGCCCTGCGACAGCCCTGCCCCGCTGGCAGTCGACCGCGACTGGCGGCTGACCTTCGAGGACGGAACCGCGCATCAGGGCACCGGCCCGCTGCCGCCGCTGCCCATGGGCTATCACACGTTGGAACATGGCACGGGGCAGTGGCTGCTGATCGCCGCCCCGCCGCGCCTGCCCGACCCCGCGCCGGGCTGGGGCGTGACCCTGCCGCTTTACGGGCTGCGCACGGCCGAAGCGGGCGGGTATGGCGATTATGCCGATCTTGCCGATGCGGTTGCAGGTCTGGGGCGCGCGGGCGCGGATTTCGTGGGCATCAACCCGGTCCATGCCGGGTTTCCCACCGATCCCGACACCTACAGCCCCTATTCGCCCTCCAGCCGCCAGAGGCTCAACATAGCCCATGTGGCGGTGCCGGGCTGGACCGGGACACCGGGCGACCTGATCGCCTACGCCACCGACCGGCCCGCGCAACGCGCCGCCCTGCGCGCGGCCTTCGACGCGCTGCCCGGGGCAGAGCGGCTTGCCGCGCAGGCCACGGCGCAGGCCGACCCGGATCTGTGGCGCTTCGCCACCCACCAAGCGCTGGCGGATGTGCATGGCGCGCTCTGGCCGGACTGGCCCGGCGAATTGCAGGACGCGGAAAGCCCCGCCGTAGCCGCCTTCGCCGCCGCCAACCCCGAGGCGGTCACCTTTCACGCGTGGGCGCAGATAGAGGCCGACGATCAACTGGCCGCGGTGCGGCGCGCGGCGGATGACGCCGGGATGCGCTTCGGGCTCTATCTGGACCTTGCCGTCGGCACCCATCCGGGCGGGGCGGAAACCTGGGCGGACCGCGCCAGCTTTGCCCGCGGCGTGTCGCTGGGCGCCCCGCCCGACGCGTTCTCGCCCGGCGGGCAAAGCTGGGGGATCGCGCCGTTCAACCCGCGCGCGCTGGTCGCCACGGGCTTTCGCGCCTTCATCGACACCCTGCGCGCACAGTTCCGCCACGCGCAGCTTTTGCGCATCGACCATGTGCTGGGGTTCGAGCGGGCCTTCTGGGTCCCGGAATGCGGCGCACCCGGCGGCTATGTCGCCATGCCCCGCGATGCCCTGCTGGCCATCACGCGGATCGAAGCCGCCCGCGCGGGCGCTTCGGTGGTGGGCGAAGATCTGGGCAACGTCCCCTATGGCCTGCGCGACGCCATGGCCGCGTCGGGCGTGCTGGGCTGCCGCGTGGCGATGTTCGAACGCGTCGGCGATCCCCCGGTCTATCGCGCGGCCAGCGACTGGGACGCGCCCACGCTCGCGTCCTTTTCCAGCCACGACCTGCCGACATGGGCGGGCTGGCGCGCGGGACGGGATCTCGACTGGTGGACACATATCGGGCAACTGCCCGCGACCGATCTGCCCGCCGCTCGGACCGCCCGCGCCACCGAGGTCGCAGCCTTCGACGCCGCCCATGGCACGGCGGGCGGCCACCCCGACGCGCTGCATGCCGTGCTGGCTGCCTGCCCCACGACCCTTGTGGCCGTGCAGACAGAGGATATGCTGGGAGTGACCGAGCAACCCAACCTGCCCGGCACGATCGACGCCCATCCCAATTGGCGCCGCCGCCTCCCCGTGGCGGCACGCGACCTGGGCGAGCACCCCGCGATCCGGCGCACCGCCGACCTGATGCGCCGGCACCGCCCCTGAATTTGGGCCTCAGGCCCGCCCGAGAGGAGCCTCGATGACCGATCTCGCCACCGCCCTGACCCCCGACATGGATGCCGCCCACGCGCTGGCCGACCAGTGCGCCCGCACGCTCTATTCCGCGGAAACGAGCTTCGACGGCGAACGCGCCATCGCCAGGTGGCTGGGCGGCCATTGGGAAGACGGGCGCGCGACCTTCGGGTTCTGGACGCCGGAGCTTCTCGACAACCGCGTACCGGACGGGGACGTGTTCCTCGAGGTGCTGCGCCCGCACGAACCGCTGGACCTCACCCGCGCGCACCAGGACGTGGATTTCGCCCGCGCCTATATCCCCGTCGCCCGGTTCGAGGCGCATACCTTCGCCGTGGTGCAGGGCATGATCGCGGGCAACCGCCAGCAGGTCGGGGATTTCTACGCGCTGGTGTGGCGCGATGCCGAGGGGACCTGGCACCGGATCCTCGATCCGCTGGCGTCGTCGCTGCCCTTCGGGGCCTTCGCACCCGCCGAGCTTTACGACACCGCAGCGATGCTGGCCGCGCGCCGTGACCTGGCGTACTACGCCAAACTTGCCGGCGAGGTGCCGCACAAGTTCGCACCACCCACGAATATCCTGCAAATCCATGTCCCCACAGCAACGGCAGGCGGGACGCTGGCCGCACTGACACGGCAGTTCGAGCGGTTGGGCGAACGCTTCGCCGCGGACCTGCCGATGGAGCCCGCGGACCAGCTTTATCTCGGCTACGATGCCGTGCAGCTTCTGCCGGTCGAACCCACGACGGTCTACGAAACCGGCCCGGCCTTCTGGCAGGAAACGCCGCTGAACGATACCACCGTCACCGCGAGCCTCACGCGGCCCGACACCACCAACTGGGGATACGACGTGGTGATCGCGGGCATGGCTGCGGTCAACCCGGTGCTTCTGGAATCGGGGCGGCCCGACGAGCTGGTGGATTTCGCCGCCGCGCTCCACAATTTCCCGAAGAAGCCCAAGATGCTGATCCTCGACGTGGTGTTCGGCCATTCCGACAACCAGGGACTTGGCGCGCTCAACGCGCATTTCTTCGCCGGGCCGAATATGTATGGCCAGAATCTCGATTACAAGAACCCGGCCGTGCGCGCGATCCTGCTGGAAATGCAGCGGCGCAAGGTCAACTTCGGCGCCGATGGCGTGCGCGTGGACGGTGCGCAGGATTTCAAGTGGTACGACCCGTCCACCCAGTCGATGCAGCATGACGACGACTACCTGCGCGAGATGTCGGCGATGGAGCAGGAGGTCGCGGGCACGACCTTCCACCCGTGGTTCGTGTTCGAGGATGGCCGCCCCTGGCCGCAGGAGGACTGGGAACTGTCATCTACCTATCGCGCGGTGATCGAGAACCAGTCGCACGACCCCGACGTGTTCCAGTGGGGGCCGCTGACCTTTGCCCACAATACCCCGTTCATCTATGGCTTCTGGCTTTCGAAATACTGGCGCATCCGCGAGATGATGGAGGTCGGGTCGAACTGGATCTCCGGCACCGCCAACCACGACACGCTGCGCCGCGGCACGCAGGTCAACCCCAAGCTGAACATCAATACGCGGCTGGGCGAGACGAAGATGGATATCCTCGACAAGGCCTATGACAATCCGGCTGTGTCGATGCTGACCTACGCGGCCTTTCCCGGCGTGCCGATGGATTTTCTGAACGCGACATCCCGCGCAAGCTGGGGCTTCATCCGCAACCAGGACGACCGCTACGGGGTCAAGGTCGTGGCCGAGGAAGCGATCAGCCTGAAATGGCAGGTGGACGAATACGCCTATTCGGTGCCGCAGAATTTCCGCCGCCTCAAGGAGATCGGCTTCACCACGCGCGAGGATCTGCTGCGGTTCTTCGAATTCCTTCCCGCGCTGGTAGAGGTGACGGAATACGATCTCACGGTAATCTGCGACCTGCTCAACTCGGTCGAACCCAAGCTGGTCGGCCCGGAATATTTCACGCCCGCCGAACTGAAGCACATCGCGCGGGCGTGGATGGACGACATGCACGAATACTGCAACGTGTCCAATTCGATCTCGGGGCTCGATGCGGCGCAGACCGGCTACATGTTCGAGTTGCGCAAGTTCCGCCGCGCCAACCCGTGGCTGCGTGCAAATCTCGGGCCGAAGGATCATTTCGACTATATCCGGCCCATCGCCGGGCGCACGGTCTTTGCCTGCCTGCGCCACGCGCCGGACGGGCGGCAGATGTTCTGCATCGCCCATATGGAGGGCGGGGAGACGCTGGATTTCGACCCGCTGACCCTGCCCATCCCCGGCATCGAAGGGTTCGGCTGGTCCCTGCGCCTGCGCAGCCCGTCCATCGGTGGCGACTATGTCGGCGGGCCGGTCACCCTGCGCGACAGCATGGCGCTCCTGTTCGAACGGGCAGCACCCTGACCGCGGCGGCGGCGACTTTCTGCCTGTCCGGTGCCGATCACGGCAGCGTGTGCGACTTTTTCCAGCGTCATCCTATGATTATGGTGGCGGATGGCCGTTCGCCCACGCCGTGACACCGAAGGGAGACAGATCGAATATGCAGGACCTTGCCTGGAATCGCGTGATCGAGAACGACCGCGCGGACCTGCCCGCCGCGGCCGGGCCACGCAGCCTGCGTCAGGCATTTGCGCCCCTGATCGCGGCGCGGCGCAAGGGCCAGGCCCATGCCATCGGCCAGTTGGGGCTGTCGCTGGACGGGCGGATCGCGCTCGACAGCGGCGAGTCGCGCTACATCAACGGGCACGAAGCACTGCACCACCTGCATCGGGTCCGCGCGCTTGTGGATGCGGTGCTGGTCGGCGCGGGCACCGTGCTGGCCGACGATCCGGCGCTGACCGTGCGCCATTGTCCGGGCGAAAATCCAGCGCGGGTGGTGATCGACCCCAATGGCCGTGTCAGCGCGACGGCGAAGGTCTGGGCGCGCGACGGGGCGCGCTGCATCGTGTTCGGAGGTGCGCCTGACCTGCCCGATCATGTCGAACGCCGGGCGGCGCAAACGGGTCCGCTCTGCCCCCATGCGGTTCTGACAGACCTGCGGGCGGCAGGCATCGCGCGGGTTCTGATCGAAGGCGGGGCCGACACGCTGGGCCGGTTCATCGGCGCGGCGGCGATCGACGAATTGCACCTTCTGTATGGCCGGGTGATCCTCGGATCGGGCAAGGCCGGACTCGCGCTTCCCCCGATCACGTCGCTGGCTGATGCCGCGTGGCCCGACACGACCACCCATGTCTTCGAGGACGGGGATTTTCTCGTGGCGTGCCGGTTCGCGCGGGGCGATCAACCCTCTCGTGGGGCGGCATAGATATCCGCATGGCCCACGGTCAGCCGGTCTGTCCGGGCCAGCCGTGAGGCCAGCCAGTCTCTGGCGGTGGCTGACGGCACAAGGTCCGCGTTCGCCATCGCACCGGCCCAGCCGCGCAGCAGTTCCGCGATCAGCGCATCGTCCCGGCCCGCCGCCAGCCGCCAGGGGCTGTCGGCACGGGCCACGGTATAGCCGCGATCCGCAAGCGCCGCACACAGCGCATCGACCGCCCCCGGCCCAGCCGCGTCGCCGCCCAGACCCTTGTCGTGCCGCTGGTGGCGGTTGAAGGCCGCGCACAGCGCCGCATCGCCGGGATGGGCGGGCGACAGGCCGAGCCGCCCGTCATAGGTCAGGCAGGCCAGCAGTGGTAGCCGGTCCGCTGCCAGCCGGTCCGCCAGCCGGTCGATCCACGCG
Organism: Meridianimarinicoccus zhengii; assembly: GCF_003254465.1. Classification (GTDB taxonomy): domain Bacteria; phylum Pseudomonadota; class Alphaproteobacteria; order Rhodobacterales; family Rhodobacteraceae; genus Meridianimarinicoccus; species Meridianimarinicoccus zhengii. The sequence continues at coordinate 10,453 of NZ_QDFI01000058.1, read as the reverse complement.
GGCGATGCCAGATCGAACAGCGCCGTCGCCGTCACCAGAACGCAGTCCTCGGGCCAGGGCGCGGGGTCGGCGGCAAGATCGGTCAGCCGCGTCTCCACCCGCGCGTCCGCCCGTGCGGCGATGGCCAGCGTGTCGGGGTCGTTGTCTGTAAGGCACCAGCGCGTATCCGCCGGAAAGGCCGGCGCAAAGGCCCGCATCCCGGCCCCGGTACCGGACCCGAGGTCACAGACCAGCGGGGCAGCCTGCGCGGCCAGCCTCGCAGCCGCCTGCGCGATCAACGCGCTGGACCGCGCCCGCGCATCGGCGGGTTCGCGCAGGGCAAGCCAGTCGGCGGAAAAGCCGCTCATGCGCCCGCGACCGGCCCTTCCAGCCATGCCCGCGCGACATGGCTTTCGTTCAGCGTGACCTTCAACTTCACGATCTCGCGCGCGTCCTCTCCCAGATGGCCCGCCGCGATCTCGGCCGACATGGCGTCGAAGACGTACTTGCACAGCACTTCGGTCGTGGAGCGCTTGCCGCCGAACAGGTCCAACTCGTCGAGATTGCGGTAGTTCACCGGCGCGATGACCCGCTTCAACGCGTCCGCCGCCAGCCCGATATCCACCACGATGTCGTTGTCGGTCAGGCTTTCGCGAAAGAAGGCCACGTCGATGACGAAGGTGGCGCCATGCATCCCCTGCGCGGGGCCGAACGCCTCGCCGGGCAGGGAATGGGCGATCATGATGTGGTCACGGACTTCGAGGGCATACATGCCGGGTCTCCTTCAGGGATAGGTGATGACGGGACAAAGCGCATCCGCCCCCGGCGCCAGCAGCGCCGGCAGCAGGTCGGGCGCGTCGTCGAACGGGATGTCGTGGGTCAGTAAAGCATCGAGCGCGGGCGCGTCGCGCAACAGCCGTAGCGCAAGGGACAAGCGGCGGGCATAGTCCCAACGCGGTTTGCGATGGGCCGGCAGGTCACCCACCTGGCTGGATCGCAGGGTCAGGCGCCGGGCATGGAACGGCCCGCCCAATGGCAGGGCTACGTCGCCGGTGCCATGCCAGCTCGCCTCCACCACCGTGCCCTCCTGCCCCGCCGCATCCAGCGCCATCCGCAGGCCCGCGGCACTGGCCGAGGTGTTGATGACGATGTCCTGACCACCCGGTGCGCCGTCGGGCGCGGCAAAGGCGGCGCCCATTGCCTCCGCCAGCGGAGCGCGGGCCGGGTTCAGGTCGCACAGCGTGACCTGCGTGCCGGGGATGCGGGCGATCACATGCGCCACCAGCAGCCCCACGACGCCCGCGCCCACCACCAGCACCCGGTCGCCCGGTCCGGCGCCGCTGTCCCAAGTGACGTTGACGGCGGTTTCCATGTTCGCGGCCAGCACCGCGCGGCGCGCGGGCAAACCGTCGGGCAAGGGCAATGCGGCGGCGGCGGGCAGACGCGTATGGGTCTGATGCGGGTGCAGCGCGAAACAGGTCTGTCCAAGACGGTCTGCGGGGCCGTCCGTCACCTCCCCCACCAGCGCGTATCCGTATTTCACAGGGAAGGGAAACTCGCCGTCCTGGTTGGGGCAGCGCATCCGGTCATGTTCGCTTTCCGGCACCCCGCCGCGGGCGACAAGTGCCTCCGTACCGCGGCTGACGCCGGAGTACAGCGCCCGCAGCGTCACCATGTCCCCGCCATCCGGCGGCAGATCGGTGTCGCGCAGCGCGTAGCTGTTGGCAGCGATGGTCCAGAGCGCACGGGGCGTCACGATGGGTCTGTCCTTCCGGCGGTGTCGCCGCCTGTTCTGGCCGCACGCCGCCGGACCTTCAAGCCCCGGTCTGGCAGGTCAACAGCGTGGTCTGCGAGAAGCTAGGCGGAAAACGGCACGCGGACAGGGGATGCATGCAGTGACCGGGCCGAACGGTCCCGATCAGCCAAGCATCGTCCGCAGCTTCGCCGCGATCGCGGCGCCAAGGGCTGCATGCCCCGCTTCGGTCAGGTGCACGCCGTCGACCGGATCGACCTCGGCCACGCCCTTGGCATCCAGAAAGTCACAGCCCCAGCGCGCCGCGACGTCAGCATAGCTGGCCCCGAGGTGATGGGAGATCTCGGCCCCGCCCGCGAAATGACCCGCCAACCAGCCGGTTTCCACGATGGGCGGCGGCGCCACGAGAAGAACCGCGGGCGGCTCCCCGTCACGCCCCCCGCGCGAACCCGCGATCACCCCGAGCAGCCGTTCGACGGACCGGCCGATATCCGCGGGGGTCACGGCGAAGCGCGTCTTCAGATCGTTGGTGCCCAGCATCAAGACCACGACATCGATGGGCCAATGGCTTTCAAGGATCGCGGGCAGGATGCGCAGACCGTTCTTGTGGGCGCCATCGATCGGATCGTCATGCACGGTGGTGCGGCCCGGCAACCCTTCGCACAGGACACGGACCTTGGGGTTCAGCGCCGCGGACACGCGGCCCGGCCAGCGAACATGGCTGCGGAAGCGCGACACGTCATCCGGCCCCCGCATGGCACGTTGGCCGTGCGTGTTGCTGTCGCCATAGCACAGGACGGTGGATCGGCAGCAGGTGCTCATGGCGGCTCGCGGCAAGGGTCTGGAAAACGACGCTTATCAACCTTGGAGGTAGCCGTCCATGGCTGCATCCCATTGTCGTTAACCCGTTTTGTCCCGGTCTGGTCCCGGCGCAGAGCCTTGCCGATGCTGCATGGCGGCAATTCGCTCCCGTCTATTGTGCAGGCGCAGCATCGGCGTATCTATGAGCCAACGCGGAACACGATCCGCGGCCGCACCCGAAAGGAGACCACCATGGCTTTCGCACAAGACATCACCCGCCGCCCGAGCGCCCTCGCCTATCGTTTCGACGAAGCCGTGACGGCGCTGCGCCGCTTCCGCGCCCGTCGCGCCGCGTTCAACCAGACCTATAACGAACTGGCAATCCTGTCGGATCGGGAACTGACCGATCTCGGCATCGCACGCAGCGACATCGCAACCATCGCGCGCCAGGCTGCCGCCGAACTCTGACGGACGACCACACCGGTCAGCGCACCGCCCGGATGCAAAGGGGCCGGCCCATCTCGGGCCGAGCCCCTTCTTTCGTGCCGCAGCGCAGCATCAATCAGCGCTGCGCCGTTTGCCAGTCCGGGTGAATCCACGGGCGATCATTGGCGCGTGGCAGGGGATCGCGCCCAAGGATGTGATCGGACGCTTTTTCCCCCGCCATGATCGACGGGCCGTTCAGGTTGCCGTTGGTGATCTGCGGAAAGATTGAACTGTCGGCCACGCGCAGTCCGTCCACGCCGATCACGCGGGTTTCCGGGTCGATCACCGCCATGGGATCACCCGCACGGCCCATGCGGCAGGTGCCACAGGGGTGGTAGGCGGATTCGGCGTGCTCGCGGATGAAGGCATCGAGATCGGCGTTGTCCTGCACGTCGGCACCGGGCTGGATCTCGTGCCGGACGAAGGGTTTGAAGGCGTCCTGTGCGAAGATCTCGCGCGTCAGGCGGATGCAGGTGCGGAAATCTTCCCAGTCCTGCGGATGGGACATGTAGTTGAACGCGATGCGCGGCGCGTCCGCCGGATCGGCGCTGCGGAGGGTGATCGCGCCGCGCGACGCCGACCGCATCGGACCCACATGGGCCTGAAACCCGTGCCCCTCGGCGGCGGCCTGCCCGTCGTAACGCACGGCGATGGGCAGGAAATGATATTGGATATCAGGGTATTCGACGCCCGGTTTCGACCGGATGAAGGCGGCGCTTTCGAACTGGTTGGACGCCCCCAGCCCGGTCCTGGTGAAGAGCCACTGCGCGCCGATCAGGGCTTTCCCGAAAATGTTCCAGTACTTGTAGAGGCTGACCGGCTGGCTGGCGGCCATCTGGATGTAGAGTTCCAGATGGTCCTGAAGGTTCGCACCGACGCCGGGGCGGTCGGCCACCGGGGTGATCCCGTGTTCGGCCAGATGGGCGGCGGGGCCGATGCCGGACAGCATCAGGAGCTTCGGAGAGTTGATCGACCCGGCGGCCAGGATCACCTCGGAACCTGCTGAGATCGTTTCGGATTTTCCACCGCGCCGGATCTGCACGCCGGTGGCCCGACCGTCTTCGATCACGACCCGCTCCACCAGCCCGCGCACGAGGTCGCAGTTGGGGCGCTTGAGGGCGGGCTTCAGGTAAGCATTGGCGGCGGACCAGCGGCGACCATTGAACACCGTCTGCTCCATGGGGCCGAAACCTTCCTGTTTCTGGCCATTGTAATCGTCCGTCACCTCGTATCCCGCTTGCTTCCCGGCATCGACAAACGCTTGAAACAAGGGGTTTTTCCGGGGGCCGCGGGTGACGTGGAGGGGGCCGTCGGTGCCGCGCCATGCGGGGTCGCCGCCGTGGCCGCCGCTCTGCCATGTCTCCATCCGCTTGTAATAGGGCAGGACGGAGGCGTAATCCCAGCCCTCCGCGCCCATCTCGGCCCATGTGTCGAAGTCGCGGGCGTGGCCGCGCACATAGACCATCCCGTTGATCGAGGACGAGCCGCCCACGACCTTGCCGCGGGGCGTGGCGAGCCGCCTGCCCCCAAGATGTGGTTCCGGTTCCGACCGGTACCCCCAGTCATAGCGGCTCATGTTCATCGGATAGGACAGCGCTGCGGGCATCTGGATGAACGGTCCGGCGTCGGTGCCGCCGTGTTCGACGACGATGACGGACCGTCCGGCTTCGGACAGACGGTAGGCCATGGCGCAGCCCGCCGAGCCCGCGCCGACGATCACGTAATCCGCTTGCATGGTCGGTTTTCCCCATTTCGGGCGGTCTGACGTCGCGTCGGACTCGCATATGAATTCCATATGACTCGCATATGACTCAGAACGGCGCGTCGACTCCGCCCATGGCGACGTAGACGCTTTTGACCTGGCTGTAGTGGTCGATGGCGGCCTGCCCGTTTTCGCGCCCGACGCCGGATGCCTTGACCCCGCCGAAGGGCATTTCGACGGGCGTCAGGTTGTAGGTGTTGATCCAGCAGGTTCCGGCCTCCAGCCCCGCCACGACGCGATGCGCGCGGGCGAGATCGCGGGTGAAGACCGCGCCCGACAGGCCGAACTTGGTGGCGTTGGCGCGGGCCAGCGCCTCGGCCTCGGTGCCGAAGCGGAAGATCGACGCGACGGGGCCGAAGATTTCCTCGCGCGCGATGGTCATGGCGTCGGTGACGTCGGCAAAGACGGTCGGTTCGATGTAGAAGCCGGGGCCGTCCACGGCATGGCCCCCGCAGACCAGCCGCGCGCCTTCGCGTTGCCCTGCTTCCATATAGCCCAGCACGATGTCGCGCTGTGCGGCGCTGACCATGGGGCCGAAATTCGTGGCCTCATCCATCGGGTCGCCCATCACGGCACCCTTCAGCCGTTCGGCCAGCCGGTCCACGAAAGCGTCGTGCAGCCCGTCCTGCACGAAGATCCGCGTGCCGTTGGAACAGATTTGCCCGGTGGAATAGAAATTCGCGTTGATCGCGGCGCTGACGGCGTTGTCGAGATCCGCATCGTCGAACACGATCATCGGGGACTTGCCGCCCAGTTCCATGGTGACGTGCTTCATGCGTTCGGCAGCGGCGGCATAAACCTTGCGCCCCGTGGGCACGGACCCGGTCAGCGACACCTTGGCGACACGCGCGTCGGTGGCCAGCGCCGCGCCCACGTCGCCGCGCCCCTGCACGACGTTGAACACGCCCGGCGGCAACCCGGCTTCGGTCAGGATTTCGGCCAGTTTCAGCGCGCAGAGCGGCGTGGTTTCCGACGGCTTGAACACCATCGTGTTGCCGCAGGCGAGCGCGGGCGCGGCTTTCCAGCAGGCGATCTGGGTGGGATAGTTCCACGCGCCAAGGCCCACGCAGACGCCCAGCGGTTCGCGGATCGTGTAGGCCCAGTCGGACCCGAGCGGGATGTGCTGGCCCGACAGGGTCGCCGCCAGCCCCCCGAACCATTCCAGCGCATCGGCGCCCGAGGTCGCATCGGCCACCAGCGTTTCCTGCAAGGGCTTGCCGGTGTCCAGCGTTTCCAACTCGGACAGTTGCCGGTTGCGGTCGCGGATGATGTCTGCGGCGCGGCGCAGGATGCGGCCCCGTTCGGTGCCGGTCATGGCGCGCCATGCGGGGAGGGCCGTGCGCGCAGCTTCGAGTGCCGCATCGACCGTGGCGGGGCTGGCGGTGTTCAGCGTGGCGATGGTGTCGCCCGTCGAAGGGTAGATCACCGGCAGGGCGTCGCCTTCGGGGTCGTCGCGGTAGCTGCCGCCGATATAGTGGCTGCCCGTGGGGGTCGCGTCGGTCATGCGCGTTTCTCCTGTCGTGTATTCTGGGGGGCAAGCACGCCGTCGAGATAGGCGGTCACGAGCCCGATGGAGGCCGCCGCGTCGAGGCTTTCGTTGCGCAGGGCCTGCCGGATGTAGAGCCCGTCGATCAGCGCCGCGGTGGTCTGGGCGATGGCCACGGCGTCACCCCCGGCCAGCGGGCGCAGTTCGGCGAGCAGGTTGGAATGGAGCCGCCGCTGGTAGACCCGCAAGAGCCGGTGCGCCTGGGGCGCGGTCTGGGCGAGCACATAGAAGTTCAGCCATGCCGCCACGACCGCGGGCCGGAAGTTCTGGGGCGAGAAACAGACCGCGACGATCCCGTCCACGCGGTCGCGCGGGCTGTGCCGATCCGCGAGGCAGGCACGCACCTCGGCCCCGAAATCGGACAGCACGGACCGCATGGCGGCCAGGAACAACTGGTCCTTGGACCCGAAGTAGTGATGGGCCAAGGCGCTGGAAACGCCTGCCTTTCGGGCGATCTGGCTGACCGTTACCTCAAGCGAGCCGGCTTCGCCGATCTCGTCGATGGTGGCCGCGATCAGGGCCGACCGGCGCAGGGCCGAGACATTCGCGCGGGTCATTCTTTTCACCTTGCCTGTTGCAATGTGCATTCTTTCGGTGTTTGATTGAGCAGTCAATCAATAAATCTGCCACTCTTCGGGGAGCCAAGACATGCGCATCAAGACAACCGTTTCCGCCCTTGCCCTGTGCGGCGCAGCAAGCACCGCACTGTCCGATTGCGGCACCGTGACCTTTTCCGACGTGGGCTGGACCGACATCACGGCGACCACCGCCGCCACGAGCGTGGTACTGGAGGCTTTGGGGTATGACACCAACATTCGCGTGCTGTCGGTGCCGGTGACCTATACCGCGATGGCCGATGGCGACGTGGACGTGTTCCTGGGCAACTGGATGCCGACGATGGAGGGCGATATCGCGCCCTATCGCGAAGCGGGCACGGTGGACACGATCCGCGCGAACCTGGAGGGTGCGAAATACACGCTGGCAACCAATGCCGCGGGGGCGGCTCTGGGAATCACCAGCTTCGACGCCATCGCGGCCAATGCCGATGCGCTGGACGAGACGATCTATGGCATCGAGCCGGGCAATGACGGCAACCGGCTGATCCTCGACATGATCGAGGCGGATGCCTTCGGGCTGAGCGATTTCAGCGTGCGCGAAAGTTCCGAACAGGGGATGCTGGCGCAGGTCGACCGGCTGAGCCGCCGGGACGAGCCCATCGTGTTCCTGGGCTGGGAACCGCACCCGATGAACGCGAATTTCGAGCTGACCTACCTGGAGGGCGGCGACGACTGGTTCGGGCCGAATCTCGGCGGGGCGACGGTCTATACCAACACGCGCGCGGGCTATGTCGAGGAGTGCCCGAACGTGGGGCAGCTTCTGCAGAACCTGCAGTTCACGCTGGCCATGGAAAACGAGATCATGGGCGCGATCCTGAACGACGGCGAGGACCCGGCGGATGCCGCGACCGCGTGGCTGAAGGCCAACAGCGATGCCGCGATGGCGTGGCTCGATGGCGTGACGACCGCGGATGGCGGCGACGCGCAGGCGGCACTGGCCGCGGCGCTGCAAGAATAAGGCGCGATCCTTTCAACACCTGTGCCCCCGGCGTGATCGCGCGGGGGCCTGCGCGAGGGGCCGTGCATGGACTGGCTGACCGAGACGAAAATACCCGTGGGCGACACGGCGGCGGCGCTGTTCGACTGGTTGCAGGTCAATGGCGGCTGGTTCTTCGACGGCATGGCGATCGGCATGGAAACGCTGATCGAGGCGATCCTGTGGGCGCTGCAATCACCGCCGCCGCTGGTGACGGTGGCGATCTTCGCGGCGCTGACGCATGCGTTGCAGCGCAACTGGAAGATCACGGCCTTCGTGGCGCTGGGGTTCCTGTTCATCGTCAACCAGGGCTATTGGGAGGAGACGACCGAGAGCCTGACGCTCGTGCTGTCGGCCTGCGTGGTGTGCATGGCGGTCGGGGTGCCCATCGGCATCGCGGCGGCGCACCGGCCCCGGCTTTATGCGGCGATGCGGCCCGTGCTGGACCTGATGCAGACGCTGCCGACCTTCGTCTACCTGATCCCGGCCATCGTGTTCTTCGGCATCGGCATGGTGCCGGGGCTGATCGCCACGGTGATCTTCGTGCTGCCGGCGCCGATCCGGCTGACGCAGCTTGGGGTGGCGTCGACGCCCACGCCGCTGCTGGAGGCCGCGCGGGCGTTCGGGGCCACCGGCACGCAGACCCTGTGGAAGGTGGAACTGCCCTACGCGCTGCCGCAGATCATGGCCGGGCTGAACCAGACGATCATGCTGTCGCTGTCCATGGTCGTCATCGCGGCGCTGGTGGGGGCCGACGGGCTGGGCGTGCCGGTCGTGCGCGCGCTCAACCAGGTGAACACGTCGCTGGGGTTTGAATCGGGCTTCGTGATCGTGGTCGTGGCGATCATGCTCGACCGGATGCTGCGGGTGAAGACATGAGCGACGTTGCGGTCGAGTTCGACAAGGTGTCCATCGTGTTCGGGGCCGACCCGGCGGCGGCGCTGCCACTGATGGATGCAGGGCAAAGCCGCGGCGAGATCCAGTCGGCTACGGAGCAAGTGCTGGGTGTCCATGACTGCGACCTGAAGGTCCACGAGGGCGAGATCCTCGTGCTGATGGGCCTGTCCGGGTCGGGCAAGTCCACGCTGTTGCGCGCGGTCAACGGGCTGAACCCGGTGGTGCGCGGCTGCGTGCGCGTCAATGACGGCGGGCAGATGGTGGACGTGACCCATGCCGACGCAAAGACCCTTCGCCATATCCGGCAGGAACGGGTTGCCATGGTGTTCCAGCAGTTCGGCCTGCTGCCCTGGCGGTCGGTGGAGGAAAACGTCGGTCTAGGTCTCGAACTGGCCGGGGTGGACCGGGCCACGCGTGCGACACGGGTGCGCGACCAGTTGGCACTTGTGGGCCTGTCGGACTGGGCGCAGCGGCGCGTGGCCGAACTGTCGGGCGGGATGCAGCAGCGCGTGGGACTGGCGCGGGCCTTTGCCACGCAAGCGCCGATCCTGCTGATGGACGAGCCGTTCTCGGCGCTCGACCCGCTGATCCGCAACCGGCTTCAGGACGAATTGCTGGACCTGCAACGCGATCTCAAGCGCACCATCGTCTTCGTCAGCCACGATCTCGACGAGGCGTTCAAACTGGGCGACCGGATCGCCATCATGGAGGGCGGGCGCATCGTGCAATGCGGCACCCCGCGCGACATCTTCTCGGCCCCCGCGTCGGAGTATGTCGCGGATTTCGTGGCCAACATGAACCCGCTGGGCGTGCTGACGGCGCGCGACGTGATGACCGAGGGCAGCGGCGATGGCGTGTCCGTTGATGCGGAGACGCCAGTGACGCAGGTCATGGAACGGCTGGGCGCAGACCCGTCGCCGATTCCCGTGACCGAGGGCGGCACCGTAATCGGGCTGATCACGGCGCAGGGGCTGGTCAACCGCCTGCGGGGATAATGCCCGCGCCCTGCCCGTCTGCCCGTGCCATCGCCGCGCCCTTGTCATATGCCTGTCGCAGCACGGCGGCAGGGTGCGCCGGCACAGACAGGGGGTGAGAAGCGATGGATGACGGACAAGCCGGGCGCGCGCGCGAGGTCTTCGCGGTTTTCCTGCGGCTTGGCCTGACATCCTTCGGCGGGCCGGTGGCGCATCTGGGCTATTTCCGGGCGGAGTTCGTGGAACGTCGCCGCTGGTTGACCGATGCCGCCTATGCCGATCTCGTGGCGCTGTGCCAGTTTCTGCCCGGTCCGGCCTCAAGCCAAGTGGGCGTCGCGCTGGGAATGCTGCGCGGAGGCTGGGGCGGCGCGCTGGCGGCTTTCGCGGGCTTCACCCTGCCCTCGGCCATCCTGATGATCGCCTTCGCCTATGGTGCGGCGCGCATGGACGGCGCGCTGTGGTCCGGGGCACTGGCGGGGCTGAAGATCGTGGCCGTCGCCATCGTGGCGCAAGCGGTGCTGGGCATGGCGCGCAACCTGTGCCCCGATGCGCCGCGCGCGGGCATCGCGGCGGGGGCCGTGGTGCTGCTGGCCGCCCTGCCCGGTGCCTTGGCCATGCCGGGGGCGATCCTGCTGGGCGCGCTGGCGGGGCTGGCGCTGAAC
>NZ_QDFI01000057.1 GCF_003254465.1 Meridianimarinicoccus zhengii | reverse complement strand
ACAAACGCTGAAAATAAGGATCAACGCCAGCCAAGGGCGCCCTTGCCGCGGAGCGGCTTAGTCCGTCCACGTCGTCGTACCGCACGAGCGCATCCTCGATCCCCGTGCCGACGGCCTGCCAATCCACGTTCTTCATGGACAGCGCCCCGCGCACCCCGTCCACCAGCGCCTGCGCCTCGGGCGTCGCCACGAAGACCTGCGCCGTCAGTTCCGGCAGCAGGGCGTCGCCGGTAACAGGGTCGCGCGGGGCAGGTGATGCCATGAAACCGTCCTCCAGCCAGCGGGGTAGAGAGTCGGCCGGCCCGCCAGCCTCCGCCTGTTTTCCGCGCCCCCGGCGCGCACGTCAACCGCGATACGTCGCGGCAGGGGATGCGGTCGGAACCACCCGATCCCGCATGGTGCCACCGGCCCGCGCGGCAGCCCCCGCGCCCGTGCCGCCATGTCATTGCACCTCGTAGGGGACCCATGTCTCGCCCTGCAGGACGCCGATGAAGTGGCGCGTCGGGGCTTCTTCGGCTTCCGGGCGCGGTTCGGGCGGGATCGGGGCCTTGTCCTCGCGCGTGCGGAGTGCCAGCGCCAGCCGGCCATCGTAATCCGCCGCCGCAAGGATTCCGGCCTGCCGCGGGCTCAACTCCACCGTGACGGTTCCGGGATTGCTGCCCACGGTTTCCGGCATGTCCCCGCTGGTCAGTCCGGCCACGTTGCCCATGGACGCCCCAACGGCCAGAACGCGCACGTTTTCGAGGATCACGCGCCCCTCGCCGCCCCCGTCGACGCGGATGATGTCCACGAAGTCGTCCACTTTCACGAAACCGCCCGCCGTGGTTTCGGCGGACACGGCCAGCGCCACCGCGCGCATGCCCGGCGTCACGCGATCCGACAGCCGTTCCACCCGCACGGTGCTGAGTGCGCCCATGTCCAGCGGTTCGCCCTCGTTGTAGGCACGGTTCGTGAACAGCCCTTCAAGTTCGGTCAGGGGCGTGTTGCCGGTCTCGGACACCGTGAAGAACGGCTGCACGCGGTCTTCGGGCCACCTGATCCACCCGATGTCGCCTGCCGAGATCTGGTGCCGGGCCGGCAGGGGCCGCTGCGCCACCAGAACCCAGACCTCGGCAGCAACGGGGATCGTGACGGACGTCGGGGTGACGGCTTCGACGGCAGGGCGCGTGCGCTCGATGTAGACGAGCGTCCCGGCCGCCGTGGCAAGCGCCACCGCAAGTCCAAAGAGTATCAGTCTGATCATCGCCCTGCCCGTGCTCGAACCGGTTTTCTGCCCATATGGTATCGATCCGGCCTTATGTCATGGCCTCGATCAAACCGCCAGCGCCAGCGGCGTGCCAGGATGAAAACCGGGCTCCACCTGTCCGTGGCATGGCCGGGCGGCATCGGGGGTTATCCCCGCCGCCGTGCCCGCGCAACGAACACCGGCATCAGCACCCCCAGCAGCACCAGGCGGAACACATGGTGGGCCGCGACGAAGGCGGGTTCCAGCCCGGTCTGGACCGCGATGGCGGCCATGACCTCCACCCCGCCGGGCGCGAAGGCAAGCAGCAGCACCGCCGGCGGCAGGCCCACCAGCCCCGCGGCGAGCCACGCGCCCGTTGCCGCGACCGCGCAGGCGATCAGCGTGGCCAGGATGCCCGCGGCGGTCGCCCGGGCCAAGCCGCGCCGGTCGAGCCCGCGGAACCGCGTGCCGATCAGCGATCCCATGCTGACGAAGGCCAAGACGACCAGCCAACCCGGCAGCGTGCCCGGCGTCAGGTCGGCGCCGTGACCGATGCCCGACACCGCCATCGCCCCCAGCAGCAGCGGCGCGGGCACGCCCAGCCGCCTGAACAGCAGCCCTGCGCCCAGCGACAGCAGGAACACGACGGCCAGAAGATGCGCCGGCGTGATCCCGCGATCCGCCAGCCGTCCTGTACCCTCCACCCCCCAGAGCGCGATCAGCATCGGCACCAGCAGTGTCAGCATCAGCACGCGCAAGGATTGCACCAGCGCCACGCGCGGCACGTCGGCCCCCATGTCCGCGGACAGGCCCAGGACAAAGCTCAGATGTCCCGGCGTCGCGGCCAGCATCGCGGTCATCCGGTCGAACCCGAAGCCGCGCTGCAGCATGGTCATGACGATGCCCATCACCACGATCACCGTCACCGACAGAACGGCAAGCGACAGCGGCCATGCCAGCGCGGTGGCGATCACCTCGGGCGTGACCGAACTGCCGATCTGCATACCCAGCAACAGGAACACCCCGTCGCGCAGCAGCGGCGGGATCGCCGTGCGCAATCCCAGGAGCGTCGCGGCGGACACCGCCGCCGCGGGCCCGGTCAGCGGCGCCGCCGGAAATCCGACCAGCCAGAACAGTGCCGCCCCCGCAGCCCCGATGGCCAGCGTCGGCAGCGCCTCGCGCCATTGCGTGTCAATCGCCGTCATAGGTCCATCGGTAGGCGGGCGGGGTCGGCCCCTTGTTGCGTCCGCCCTGTTCGGTCTGCTCCCAAGCATGGGCAAGGATGCCGACCGACCGCGACAGGCCGAAGAAGCCGCGCGCCAGCGGGGGCGGGCAGCCAAGTTCCGCATAGATCACCGCCGTGGCACCGTCGATATTCATCGGCACCGGTTTGCCCCGTTCCTGCGCCAGATGGGCCTCGATGGCGCGCGCGGTGCGGGCATGCGCGCCCGTCACGGCGCCCGCCGCCGCGGCCTCGTCCACCAGCGCCAGCAGGCGCGGGGCGCGCGGGTCCACGGGCTTGTGGAAGCGGTGCCCGAAGCCGGGCAGGTACTTGCCATGACGCGTGCGCCAGCCATCGAGCGCCACGGCAAGCCCGCCGTCACCCGCCTGCCCCACAGCGTGGTACAGCGCGACCGCCTGTTCCCCCGCGCCGCCATGGACGTCGCCCAGCATGTTCAGCCCGGTGGCCATGGCCGATTGCAGCCCCACCCCGCAGGTCGCCGCCATCCGCGCCGCCGCGATGGACGGCGCCTGCGGGCCGTGATCCACCGCCGCCACGAGGGCGGCCTCGAACAGGGCCGCGCGCGGACCGGTGATCTCCTCGCCCATGACCATCAGCCATATCATCGGGGCAAAGCCCGTGGTGCCGATCAGGTCCTGCACCGGCCGCCCGCGCAGATGGATGCGGCCCGGTTCCATGTCGATGATCTGCGTGCGCCACCAGTCGGACACGTCGCTGCGTTCGGTCATACCACGCCCTCCGCCCGCAGCGCCGCGATATCGTCTTCGCCGTAACCCAGTTCGCGCAGGATCGCGTCGGTGTCCTGCCCCAGCTCAGGCGGGGGGGCGTCCACCGCCGGGCGGCGCCCGTCCAGCGTCACGCCGGTCCGCACCAGATCGATGGACCGCCCCACCCCCGGCACGTCGTCGTAATGTGCCAGGAAATCCCGGTCGGTCACCTGCGGGTGGCGCAGGATGTCCGGCACCGACATGACCGCGCCCGCGGGCACGCCAAGGGCGGACAGTTCCTGTGCCCAGTCCTCGGCCCCGCGCGTCGTCAGGACGGTTTCCAGCTCGGCGCGCAGGCGCAGGCGGTTGGCCTTGCGATCCTCGCGCGTGGCGTAGTCGGGGTGGGTCAGCAGGTCGTCGCGGCCCAGATGCCGGGCCAGCGATACCCATTGTTCGTCCCGGTTCGCGGCGATGTTAATCGGCCCGTCCGCGCACTGGAACGTGCCCGAGGGCGCTGAGGTCGGGTTCTCGTTGCCGTTCGGGCGCGGGTCCACGCCGCCGATCAGGTGGTTCGACACGACCCAGCCCATGCTCGCCAGCACGCAATCGATCATCGACACGTCGATATACCCGCCGCGGTCGGGCGCGTTCAGCGCGGCGCAGATCGCCATCGCGGCGTTGAGCCCGCCAATGGTGTCCGCCAGCGGATAACCGACGCGCAGCGGCCCGCCCCCGGCCTCGCCCGTCACGGCCATGACACCGGCCGCGCCCTGCACGATCTGGTCATAGGCCGGGCGGTCGGCCCATGGCCCCGTCTGTCCGAACCCGGTGATCGCGCAATAGATCAGCCGGGGGTTTTCCGCGCGCAGCGTTTCATAGCCCAGCCCGAGCCGGTCCATCACGCCGGGGCGGAAGTTTTCCACCAGCACGTCGGCGCGCGCCACCAGCCGCTTCAGCGCGTCCTTGCCGCGCGGGTCCTTCAGGTTCAGGGTCAGCGACCGCTTGCCGGCATTCTGGGCAAGGAAACTGATCCCCATGCCGCGCGCCGACAGGTCCGGGTCGGCCCCGAGGCTGCGGGCCAGATCCCCGCGGCCCACCGCCTCCACCTTGATGACGTCGGCACCCAGATGCGCCATCTGGTGGCACGCGAACGGCCCCGCCAGCACGTTGGTCAGGTCGAGCACCCGCACGCCATCCAGCGGTGCGGGGGCCCGGCCCGGGTCAGTCGCCATCGGCCACGCCTTCGGCCCGTTTGCGCGCCCGGTAGCTGCGGAAGCTCGGCAGGAACACCAGCAGTGCCGCCAGCACCAGCAAACCCATGGTCATGGGGCGGTCGAAGATGAAGCCGAACCCGTCATACAACTGCATCGCGCGGGCGAAGTTGTTTTCCAGCATCGTACCAAGGATGAACCCGATCAGCAGCGGCGCCAGCGGGTAGTCCGCGAAGCGCAGGATCGTCGCGATCACTCCGAAGCCCACGAGGATCAGCAGTTCCGTCGCGTTGTTCTGCCCCAGGTAGCTGCCCATCAGCGTGAAGAACAGGATGAACGGGATCAGGTAGGTGCGCGGGATCGTCAGGATCTTGGCGATGTAGGGGATCAGCGGCAGGTTCAGGATCAGCAGAACGAGGTTGCCGATATACATTGAGATGATGACCGCCCAGAACACGTCCGGTTCGTCGATCATCAGCCGCGGCCCCGGTGTGACGTTCAGCGCCAGCAGCGCGCCCAGCAGGATCGCCGTGGTGCCCGATCCGGGGATGCCCAGCGTCAGCAGTGGCACGAAGGACCCCGTGCAGGCGGCGTTGTTCGCCGTCTCGGGGGCGGCCAGCCCCTTGATGGAGCCGTGGCCGAACTCCGCCTGTTCCTCCTTGGTCGCAAGGTTCCGTTCGACGGCGTAGCCGAGGAAGGACGCGATGGTCGCCCCTGCCCCCGGCAGCACGCCGATGAAGAACCCCTGCAGCGACTGCCGCCCGATCACCGGGGCGATGCTGCGCGCCTCGGCCCGGCTGATGCGCATGTTGTCGATCTTGCCGCTGTCGCCCTGCGCCGCGCGCGACGGGTTCATGACGAGAAACAGCGCCTCGGGCAGGGCGAACATCGCCATGGCCAGCGTGATGAAGGAAAACCCGGCTTGCAGTTCCATCATCCCGAAGGTGAAGCGCGGGGTGTTCGACAGCGCGCCCTCGCCGAAGGTGCCGAGGATCAGGCCCAAGAGCGTCATCATCAGCGCCTTGGCCACCTGCCCCGTGCCCGCGAAGGCCGCGATGGCCGACAGGCCCACGACCATAAGCGCGAAATACTCCGCCGAATGGAACAGGAGTGCGACCGACGACAGCGCGGGCGCGAAGATCATCAGCAGGATCGCCCCGATCGTGCCGCCCGCGAAGCTGGCGATGGCGGCGATAGTCAGCGCCTTGCCCGCCTGCCCCTTGCGCGCCATCGGGTAGCCGTCGAAGGAACTGGCGACCGTGCCCGCGACCCCCGGCGCGTTGAGCAGGATGGACGAGGTGGACCCGCCGAAGATCGCGCCGTAATAGACACCCGACAGCAAGATCAGTGCTGCGGTCGGATCGCCCATGCCGATGGCGACGGGGATCATGATGGCGATGATCGACATCGGCCCCAGGCCGGGAAGCATCCCGATCAGCGTGCCGATGATACAGCCGAAGACGACCATCATCAGGTTGAAAGGGGTGACCGCGGCGCTGAGGCCGAGCATGAGTCCTTCAAGCATGTCGCGCCCTCCCTACATGAACATTGCGGGCAGCGGGCGCAGGAAGATCCCCAGCACCTCCTGCACCAGGTACCAGATCGACCCGGCGGCGATGACTGCCACGGGGATCAGGATATGCAGCTTGCGCTCGCCTAGGATCAGCGCGCCTATCACCAGGAACCCAACTGTCGACCCGAGAAACCCCAGCGGCCGCAGGGTCAGTGCATAGGCCACCATCAGCGCCAGAAGCGCTGCGGCCTGCACGATGTGATAATCGCCCAGCCGGGTCAGGTCGATGGCGCCGTCCTTTGGCTTGGCATCGGCATCCGTCTTGGGCGGTGTCGGCGTGAACAGGACCACGAGCCCGACGACGATGCCCAGAACCGCGAGGATCTTGGGAAAGGTCGAGGGCCAGATCGGGTTGCGCTGCAGGATGGGCGGCAGCGACTGGTCCATGGTGAAGAACGCGGCATAGCCGTAGACGCAGCAGAATGCGATGAAGGCGAGCGCGATCCAGCGGTCGAGCGCCATGGCGGATCCTCCTCCGGGGCGTGCGCCCGGTATCCGTTGAAATGCAGGTCGGATGGGGGCCGACCGGCCCCGTGCCATGTGGGCGCCGGGCCGGTCGGAACATGGGCGGGACGCCGCCATCGCGTCGGATGACGGCGCCGTCCGTCAGGTCACAGGAAACCGAGATCCCGCATCAGGTCGCCCAGCTGCTTTTCCTGCGCTTCGAGAAACGCGCGGAAATCCTCGCCGGGGCGGTAGATGTTCACCAGCCCCATGCGGCTGCGGACCTCTTCCCATTCGGGAGTTTCCAGCATCTTGCCCAGCATGTCCTGATAGGTCGTCAGCATGTCCTCGGGCAGGCCGGGGGCCGCGAAGAAGCCGCGCCAGTTGACGAATTCCGCGTCGATGCCCTGTTCGACGAAGGTCGGTGCAGCGTCATAGGCAGGCACCCGTTCGGCTGCGGTCACGCCAAGGATGCGCACCTCGCCCTGGTCGGCCAGCGCGATGGCTTCGGAAAAGCCGGTGGACAGGGCGTCGATCTCGCCCGACAGCAGCCCGGCCATCGCCTCGCCGCCCGCATCATAGCCGATATAGTTGAATGCCGTGGGATCTTCGCCCGCGCCCTGCATCACGATCGCGGCGACAAGGTGATCCATGCCGCCCGGCACCGATCCGCCGCCGATGGCGAAGCCCCTCGGGTCTTCGCGGTAGGAGGCCAGCGCGTCTTCCATCGTCTCGATCGGACTGTCCGCCGTCACCACGAGCGCGGCGTAATCGCCGACCGTGCCCGCCACGAGCGTCAGATCGCGGAAGCTCTGCGCGATCTCGCCGGTCAGGGACCGGATCACGATGGGGGTCGAATTGACCATCAGCGTGCCATGGCTTGACCGTGCGTTCTCGATCAAGTTGGCGATGGCCACGCCACCGCCGCCGCCCGACATGTTCTCGAAACTCGCCGTGCCGACGAGGCCGGAATTCACGAGCGCCTCACCGGTGCCGCGCGCGGTGCCGTCCCAGCCGCCGCCCGCGCCGCCTGGCACGAGGAAATGGACAGAGTCCATCATCTGGTGCTCGTCGGCCAGCGCCGCGCCGGTCATGGTCAAGGTTGCGGTTGCCGCTGCGATGGTCGCGCGACGTGCCCACCCAAAGGTGTTCATGTGGTCGTCCTCCCGTTTGACAGGCGGTCCCTCCCCGCCCATTAAGAACCCCTAGCACGAAAAGCTGACACATAACTGACAAATGCCGCAAGAAATGCGCGGCGCGGGCGGGGGATGGACCGGTGCGGTATCTGCTGGTGGAGGACAATGCCGAACTGGCCGCCGCCATCGTCAGCCGCCTCGCGCTTGACGGTCATGCGGTGGATCACGCGGGCAGCCTTGCCGATGCGGCCGATTGCCTTGCCGCCACCGCCTATGACCTTATCCTGCTCGACGTGATGCTGCCCGATGGCGACGGGCGGAAGTTCCTCGCGCGCAGCCGGGCGCGGCTGGAAACGCCGGTCATCATGCTGACGGCGCGCGCGCAGGTGTCGGACCGGGTCGGCGCGCTCGATCAGGGGGCGGACGACTACATCACCAAGCCCTTCGACTTCTCGGAACTGGAGGCCCGCTGCCGGGCCGTGCTGCGCCGCCGGGGCGGCGTCGCGCGCAACCAGATCGCGCTTGGTCCCGCCCTGTTCGACCCGCTTTCGGGCACGCTCAGCCATGACGGGCGCACGGTGGACCTCAAGAACCGCGAGATCCGCCTGCTGGAGGTGTTCGCCCGCAATCCCGGCCAGATCCTGTCCAAGACGCAACTGATGGACCGGCTGTTTTCCTTCGATGCCGCCGTGACCGAAAACGCGATCGAGGTGTATGTGGGCCGCCTGCGCCGCCGGATCGACGGGATGGGCCTGCGGATCGAAACCGTGCGCGGGCTGGGCTACCGCATGGACGCCTGAACGATGCGCGCGCCGTCGTCCATCGGGCGCAGGCTCACGCTGCTGCTGGCGGGGGTTGCGGCGCTGCTGGCGGCGCTGAGCTGGGCCATGGTGACGGGCATCGCGCGGCAGGCCGCGGAGCGCACGCAGGACAACGTGCTCGCGGCGTCGGCGGCGACCATCGCGGAAACCCTGCGTTCGGATCGGGGCGAGGTGCGGCTGGAACTGCCCTATTCGGCCTTCGCCATGCTGGGCGCGATCAGCGAGGACAGGGTGTTCTACCGCGTCGCGGCCGGTGATGCGCACCTGACCGGCTACGCCGATCTGCCGGTTGCGGCCGCCGATGCGCCGCGACCCGGACAGGTCAGTTTCGCCACCGGGGCTTACAGGGGTGCGACCGTGCGCATCGCCAGCGTCACGCGGCAGGTGCTCGCGGGCGACGCGCCGGTGACCGTGACCGTCACCGTGGCGCAGACCCGGACCGGCGTGGCCACCATCGCCCGCGACCTGTCGCGGCTGGCGGCGATCTTCGCCGTGGCGCTGTTCGTGCTGGCGGTGGGGCTGTCGGCGGTGGCGACGCGCGCGTCCCTGCGCCCGCTGAACGAGATCGCGGCGGCGGTGTCGCGGCGCGGCCCGTCGGACCTGCGCCCGATCCGGCGCGCGGCACCCGCCGAACTGGTGTCGCTCCTCGTGGCGCTGAACCGGCTGATGGATCGGCTGGGCCAGTCCCTGCGCCGGTCCGAGGATTTTATCGCCGAAGCCGCACACAGGGTGCGCACGCCGCTGGCCACCGTGCGCGCGCAGGCGGAAATCGCCCTTCGCTCTGCCGACGATGCGGCGGCACGCGACCGGCTGCGCGGGATGATCCGGGCGCTCGACGAAAGCTCGCGCTCGGCCGGGCAGTTGCTGGACCATGCCACGGTGGCCTTTCGCGCCGACGATCTGGCGCGCGCGCCCATCGACCTTGCGGACATCGTGGCCCGGACTGCAGCGGCGCTGGAACCGACCGCGACGATGAAGGACATCACCATCCTGCGTGAAACGGTGCAGGCGCGTGTGGCCGGCGATCCGGTGCTGCTGGACGCGGCACTGCGCAACGTGCTCGACAACGCGATCAAGTATTCGCCCGAGGACACCACGGTCACCCTGCACGTGAGCCGCGCGGCAGGCACCGCGCGCATCGCGGTGTGCGACGAGGGTCCGGGACTGGACAGCGGGCCGGGCGGCGACCCGGTGGACGCCTTGACCGAACGCTTCCGGCGCGGCAGCAACACCGAAGGGGTGGTCGGCTCCGGTCTCGGCCTCACCATCGCCCGCGAGGTGCTGGAGGCCCATGGCGGACGGCTGGAACTGGGGCCGGGACCGGAAGGAACGGGAACATGCGTCACGCTTGTCTTGCCATCGTCGTGATCTTCGCGGCCCTTCGCGCGGCCGCCATCGAGATCGAGGATCATCGTTTCTATCCCGCGCTGGCGGGCGATCCCGCGGAAATACCGCTGCGGGTCGTATCGACCGCGGATCTCGACGTGTTCGACCCCTACCTGCGGGCGTTCCAGACCGCGCGCCCCGGCATCGCCATCGACTATACGGTCGTGTCCTCCGCCGACCTGCACCGCACCATCGGCGATGGTGCGGTCTATGACCTTGCGCTGTCCTCGGCCATGGATCTGCAATTCCAGTTGGCCAATGACGGCTTCGCGCAGAGCTACCGATCGACCGCGACCGAGGCGCTGCCGGACTGGGCGCGCTGGCGGGACCTGATCTTCGCGATGTCGGTGGAACCGGCGGTCGTGGTGTTCTCGACGCAGCGGTTCGCCGGGCTGCCGGTGCCGACGACCCGGCAGGAACTCATCGCGCTGCTGCGCGCCCATCCCGATCTCTTCACCGGCGCGGTCGGCACTTATGACGTGAGGACAAGCGGGCTGGGATACCTGCTGGCCACGCAGGAAGACCGGTCCACCGATGCCTTCTGGCGCCTGTCCGAGGTGATGGGGGGGCTAGATCCGCAGCTTTACTGCTGTTCGGGACAGATGATCGACGACGTGTCCACCGGGCGGCTGGCGTTGGCCTACAACGTGCTGGGCAGCTACGCAGCGGAAAGGCTGGTGCGGGAATCCGCCGGACAGATGCAGATCCTCGCCATGCGGGACTTTGCGAATGTCATCATCCGCACCGCGATCGTGCCGGCCACCGCGACGCGGGTCGAGGCGGCGGGCGCACTGATCGACATGCTGGCGACGCTGGCGCTGCGCGAGGGCCGCGGCACCTGGCCCCTGCCGCCGCTGACGCAGACGGGCGCGGATGCGGCGACGGGGTTCGGGCCGATCCGGCTGGGGCCTGCGCTGATGGTCTATCTCGACCCGCTCAACCGGCGCGGCTTCCTTGCCGAATGGGAAAACGCCATGGTGCAGCGCTAGACGGCACCGCCCCGCCCGACCATGTCGCGCAGGCGGGCGAAGATCGCTTCCAGTTCCAGCGGGCCGGCCTGCGCGGCGGCCCCCTTCGCCACGTCTTCGGGCGGCCAGATCCACGACACGGCCGGGTCGTGCAGCATCGCCCAGTCGCCGAATTGCCGGTCGGGCTGGGTGTCGGCGACCCGCAGCACCAGGTCCACGTGCCGGTCGTCCCGTTCGATCCGCGCAAGCGCCGCGCGCACCTTTTCTTCCGGCCCTTCCAGCCATTGCAGGTAGATGTCGTGCCGGCAGATCAGGGCGCCCGTGATGCCGTCGCGCGCATTGGCACGGCGCGCATCCAGCAGAATGTTGTTCAGAACGCCTGCGTCGAAGCCGAAGGGGCGCGAGGCGTAGATGGCGCGAAATACGGTCATGACCGGCCTTTCCGATGGTCGCGGGCGGGCACCGGAACGGGGTTGCCAGCGCCATTTCCCTCGCTCTAGCATCTCGGGGCATCGCAACCCAGCCACAATTCGGGTCGCACGCGGGTCGGGCGGTGTCGCAAACCGACCGTTATGCGGCGCTGCAGCATGACAGCCCCGCCCCGCCCCGTGCGACGGTCCGCGCAGTGGCACACCCGGAAACGAAGGACAGGCGGCACATGTTTCAGGTTCTGGCCCGGATCTGGCCCCTGCTCGTGGGCATCGTGCTCATCATGCTCGGCAACGGGATGCACTTCACCCTGATCGGCCTGCGCGGCGGGATCGAGGGGTTCTCGGCCGCCGCGCTGTCGATCGTGACCTCGGGCTATTTCCTCGGCTTCCTGTCCGGCGCGCGGCTGACGCCGCTCCTGATCCAGCGGGTCGGGCATGTGCGGGTCTTCGCGGCGCTTGGCAGCTTCATGTCGGCGGGGCTGATCGCTTTCACCCTTATTGCGGAACCCTGGGCCTGGACGATCCTGCGCATCCTTGTCGGTTTCTGCATGTCGGGCATCTACGTCGCCGCCGAAAGCTGGCTGAACAACGCCGCCACCAACGAAACGCGGGGCAAGGTGCTGTCCGCCTACATGCTGGCGCAGACCCTGGGCATCATCGGCGCGCAGGGGCTGCTCACGCTGGGCGACGCGGCCACGGCGGGGCTGTTCATCGGGGCGTCGATCCTCGTGTCGGTGTCCTTCGGGCCGATCCTTCTGTCCGCCACCCCCGTCCCGGCGGTGGAGGTCGCGCGGCCCATGTCGCTTGCGGCGCTGTTTCGCGGCTCGCCCCTGGGCACGGTGGGGATCTTCCTGCTGGGCGGTGTCTATGCGACCCAATCGGGCATGGGCGCGGTGTTCGGCACCCAGATCGGCATGACGGCATCGCAGATCGCGCTGTTCGTGGCCATGCTCTTCGCGGGGGCGCTGGTGCTGCAATCGCCCATCGGCTGGATGTCCGACCGGGTGGACCGACGCAAGCTGATCTTCTGGTCGGCGGTGTTCGGGGCGCTCGCCTGCGGGCTGGGCTGGCTGGCGGGCAGCGGCCTGCCGGTTCTGGCCGATCTCGGGATCTGGCCGCTCATGGCAGCGGCGTTCTTCGCGGGGGGCGTCACCACGCCGCTTTACGCGCTGTTGCTGGCCTATACCAACGACTTCCTTTCCGCCGATCAGATGCCCGCCGCGTCGGGCGGGCTGGTCTTCACCTTCGGTCTGGGCGCGATCTTCGGGCCGCTGGCCGCGGGGGCCGCGATGGAACGCGCCGGGGCGTCGGCCTTCTGGCTGGTGCTGGGCGGGACCTTCGCGATCATGGCCGTCTATGCCCTCTATCGAATGACCCAGCGCGAGGCGACGGCGGCGGGCGATACCGAAAGCTATCTCGGCGTGCTTCCGACCACCTCCGTCGTCGCGGTGGAGGCCGCGGGCACATGGGCCGCCGAGAATGCCGAGACAGAGGCCGCCGCGGCCACCGACGCCGCACCCGACGATGCGGACGACGAGGAAGAGGAAGATCTCGAAAGGATCTGACAGCCGGCCGCCCGGTCCGGTTCAACCCGGACGGGCCGCGCGTGTCAGTCGTTCAGCACCGCCATGTGATCCGGGTCCCAGCCGATCCAGACCGGGTCGCTGCCGACCCGTTCGCTCGTGTCCACGTCCACATAGGCCTTCAGCATCGCCTCGGCCTGGTCGCCCACGGCGATCTGCAGCGCCATCCGCGACCCGAGGAAGGTCTTGGCCACCACGCGCCCCTGCACCGCGTTGCCCGTTTCCGGCCGCTGGGCGTGAAAGTCCAGCTTTTCCAGCCGCACCGACGCGCTGACCGGCTGTCCTTCGCCCGGCAGGCTGCGCGGGGCCTTGCCGCGCAGGGTCGTGCCCTGCCAGTCCATCACGATCTGCCCGCCTTCCGTGCCACGCATCCGGCCCGTCAGCAGGTTGGTCTCACCCAGGAATTCGGCCACGAACCGGCTTGCCGGCCGGAAATACAGCTCTTCCGGCGTGCCGTCCTGTTCCATCCGGCCCTTGTTCATGACGATGATCCGGTCGGACATGGTCAGCGCCTCTTCCTGGTCGTGGGTCACGAAGAAGAAGGTCTTGTCGGTGCGGCGCTGGATCGATTTGAGTTCCTGCTGCACCTGCCCGCGCAGCTTGGCATCGAGCGCGCCCAGCGGTTCGTCCAGCAGCAGCAGCGCCGGGTCCGGTGCCAGCGCGCGCGCCAGCGCCACCCGCTGCCGCTGCCCGCCCGACAGCTGCAACGGGTACCGCGCGCCGAAATCCTCCAGTTCGAGAAACGCCATGATCTCGGACGACCGGCGCCGGATCGCGTCACGGCCCATCCCCTTCAGTTCCAGCCCGAAGGAAATGTTCTGCGCCACGGTCATGTGCGGGAACAGCGCGTAGTCCTGGAACACCATGTTCACCTGGCGCTTTTCCGGCGGCTGGTTGGTCACGTCCTCGCCATCGAGAAGCACGCGCCCCGTGGTCGGGCGTTCGAAGCCGCCAAGGATGCGCAGCGTCGTGGACTTGCCGCATCCGGACGGCCCGAGGAACGTCACGAACTGCCCCTGCGGGATGTCGAGCGTCAGGTTTTCCAGCGCGACCGTATCGCCGAAATGCTTGGACAGCCCGTCGATGCGGACAAGCGGGGTCGGGTCGGTCATGGATCAGGTGTCCTTTTTCATGCGGCGGGTGAAACGCTCGGCCCATATGCCGATACCGGCAGTCATGATGAGCGCCACGGTGGCGATGGCGTTGATTTCCGGGCTCATGCCCGACCGGAGCATGGCGAAGATCAGCACCGGCAGTGTCGGCTCATACCCGCCGAGGAAGAACGAGCGCACGAAATCGTCGAACGACAGCAGCAGGCAGAAGATCGACGCGCCAAGGATCGCGGGCACAAGATAGGGCAGCGTGATCCGCACGAAGGCGACCAGCGGATCGGCCCCGAGATCCCGCGCCGCCTCCATCTGGCTTTTCGGCAGGGTGGACAGGCGCGCCATCACCACCAGCACGACGAAGGGGACGTTGTGCACCGCGTGCGACCAGATGATCGCGCCCATGCCCGGTTCGATGCCGAGCCAGCGGGCATAGATCCGGAACGCGATGGCCGAGATGATGCCCGGCACCAGTGCGGGCAGCACCGTCAGCCCGAAGATCACCGGGCGGCCCGTGAATTTCCGGCTTTCCAGCAGCACGGCGATCCACGTGCCCACGAAGACCGAGATCAGCGTGGACAGAACCGCGATGGCGATGGAATAGCCGAAGGTGGACAGCACTTCGGTATTGGCGAAGACGCCGACATACCAGTCCAGCGTCCAGGACCGGATCGGGAAACCGATGAAGCGGCTGTCCTTGAAGCCCATCAGCACCATCAGGATCAGCGGTACGAAGACATAGAGCACGAAGGCCCAGTAGATGCAGCCCAGCAGGATGCGGTTGCCGCGGAACAGTTCGGGGCGGTCGTTCACTTGGCCTCTCCCTTGCGCAGGGCGTTCATCAGTTTCTGGAACGCGAAGGTGATGACGAGCGCCGCCATGAACATGATCGTGGCGAAGGCCGCACCTGTGGGCCATTCATCGCCCGCGACATGGAAGAAGCCCGCGATGGTTTCGGCAAAGACCGTAGTGGATGGCCCGCCCAGCAGCACCGGCGTCGCGTAGAACCCCGTGGAGATCAGGAACACGAGCGTGCAGCCCGAAGATATCCCCTCGATCGTGAGCGGCAGCGATATGCGGCGGAACCGCGTCCATGCCCCCGCGCCCAGGTCCGCGGCGGCTTCGTTCATGCTTTGCGGCAGTTTTTCCAGCGCGGAGTACAGCGGCAGCAGCATGTAGAGCGCGGTCAGATAGACGATCCCCATCCCCATGGAAAAGCTCGTGTACATGAACGGGATCGGCCGGTCGACCAGTCCGAGCGTCTGCAATGCAAGGTTCACGGCGCCCGTATTGCCCAGCAGGATCATGATCGCATAGGTGCGCACGATCTCGCCCACCCAGAACGGGATCAGCAAGAGCAGCAGGAACCGCATCTGGTTGCGGCGGCTGACATGGCGCGCCAGGAAATACGCCACCGGATAGGTGATGATCAGCGTGCAGAACGTGAAGGTCGCCGCGAAGGTCAGCGTACGAAAGAACGGCTGCCAGAAGATCGAGTTGGTGAAGAACTTCGCGTAATGCTCCAGCGTGAAGGACTGCTCCACGCCGGGGGCCACCGGATAGGCATCCGTCAGCGACACCCGGATCATGTAGAGCATGGGACCCAGATGCTGCGTCAGCACCCACAGGACCGGGAAGATCATCAGGATCAGGAATTGCCGCCGAGGTGATGCCGTCGCCAGCTGCATCAGCAGCCGATACGGACCCCAGCCCACGAGCCGGCCCCAGAATGTCGGGGCGTCCCCGGCCGACCCCAGGGCGGGACGGTCCTGTTTCGCGGTTGCGCTATCGGTCATGGGATGTCTTTCACATGCAGCGGCACCTGCCCCGGCATGTCCGGGGCAGGTGCGGTGTCGGGGTCCGGCGTCAGGCGGCCTTGATTTCCTCGACCGCGGGATCGACGAGGCCGTACTTCATCTCGTTCGCCTCGGCGCGGAAGAACTGGAGATTGGCCAGCTGTTCCTCGGGGAAGGAGGTCGATTTCCGTTCCAGCTCGTTCAGGTACTGGTCCGCACCCTTGTAGGTCGAGATGAAGCCGGACGCCTTCGTCATCGCGGCGCCGATCTCGGGCGAGGCGAGCAGCGCGTCGAGGAAGGTATACGCGTTGTCCGCGTTCGGCGCGTTGTTGGCCACGTTGAACGTGTAGACGAAACCATAGGACCCTTCGCGCGGGATGGTCATGCCCACCGGGAACCCGTCGTTGATGAGCGCGGCCGCCGGGCCGTTCCACGCATGTCCCAGCACGATGTCCTGGTTCACCATCATCTGCTGGAATTCGGCCCCGCTGTCGTAATACTTGCGCACCAGCGGCTTGTGATCGATCAGGAACTGCTTGGCTTCGTTGACGATCCGGGCGGCTTCGTCGGGGTCGTCCATATAGGCGACCATGTTGCCGTCATAGCCCATCTTGAGCATGATGATCGACATCATGTCCTGGATGATATAGGCGGTCTGCCCGCTGTACTTGTCGCTGAACAGCGTGTCCCAGGTCAGCGCTTCCTCTTCCGACACGATCTCGGAATTGTAGGCCAGCACTTCCGCGCCCGACAGGATCGGCGCGCCCCACTTGTTGCCGTCGATCGTCGCCCAGTCGGATTCCGAGAATGTGGGGTTGATGCTGCCCCAGTTGCTCAGCCGGTCGGTATCGAGCGGCGCCAGAAGCTCGCTGTTGATGAACTGCAGGAACCGGTGGCCCGCGACGGTCATGATGTCCACGGTCGGGTTCGGCTGTTCGGCGGCGAGCAGGTTGAACTGCTTGCCCTGGTCGTCCACGAGCCGGATGTTGACCTTGATGCCCGTGTCCGCCTCGAACTGGCGGCGGAACGCGTCGGGCACGAAGTCGTTGTAGGTCCAGATGTTCACCTCTCCGCCCGACTGGGCGAACCCGCGCCGCAGGTAGGCGGGCGAAGCGAGCGCCGCGCCACTGACGGCGGCGGTTCCGAGAAAGCGGCGGCGGTTGAAGATCAGCTTGGTCATGTCGGTCTCCTTGTTGGTTGCTTCGGTTCTTCTTCGTTATCGGTGTCAGGCCATGGCGGGCTGGTCCAGAAGCCCGGTCTTCGCTGCGCGTTTCAGGTCGTCAAGCCCATATCGGTCAAGGTCGAGCGCACGCAGCAGATCGTTCTCCGCCGCGAAATCACGCCCGTACATGGCGGAAAAGATGCGGATGCCCGCCTCGTGCAGCTCCGCCGGGTGGCCGGTCAGCCGCCCCAGTGCGGCGGTCGCCACCAGCCCGTAGGGCACGTCCTCCGTCACGTAGCGGCTGTCGGCGGTGGCGGGGCCGGTGCCGCCATTGCCCTGCGCGTGCATCTGCTGGTTCATCTCGGAAATCGACGCGACGGGGACGTGAAACGACAGGTGGAAATGCTCGAAGATCGTCTTGACCTCCAGCCCCAGCGCGCGGGCGATGGCGAGCCGTTCGAGATCGAGCTGTTCCAGCAGCCGTCCCACCGTCGGCGTCACGTTCTGGCCCTGGCTCCAGGTCTCGCCCCGCTCCATCCGGGTGATGTTTCCCAGCGCGATGCCCATGTGGTTCTGCGGATTGAGGTTCGACAGCGCGATGGCCAGAAGCCCGTCGCGCGGCTGGAACCGGTCGCCGAACAACGTGCGGCACGTTTCCAGCGCCTCGGCCGATCGATCCTCGGGCACCGTGCACAGATCGACCCGGCTGCGCACGGTGTTGACCCGCACTTCCGTGCCGGTTTGCCGCCGCCCGGTGCAGATCGTGGTGCCCCAAGCCGTGACCGGCACGGTCACGCCCCGCGCGGCAAGGCACTGCATGAGGTAGACCGCACCCATCGACGCGTGCGACGAGATGATGACCTGGTGCCGCGCCTCGACATGGGGTGCCAGCGTATCCATGACCGCCTTGTGCCCGTAACCCGGCACGGCGATCAGCAGCACGTCACTGTCCCGCGCCAGCGCCGCCGCGCTGTCGGCGATGCGCGGCGTCAGCGTGCAGTCCAGCGCCCCCGTCGCAGTCAGCGGCGCACCTGCGGCCAGATCCGTCGTGCCCGCGCCCGACGGCGACCACAGCATCGGGTCATGGCCTGCGTCATGCAGCACCGCCGCCGTTCCGAAGGCGATGGAGCCCGCACCGGCAATTCCAACCCTGATCCTGTCGCCCATCCTGTCGTCTCTCCGTCTGGTCTGCGGTCTTTGTGCATAAAGACACGTTCGCGTGCATCAATAAACCGGCGGGCGCCGCCTGCCGGAACGGGGCCTGTCAGCCCATTGCCGTTTCCTGCCGCACCGGGTCGCCCAGAACGTGCATCAGCCGGTTGGCCCAGCCGAACAGCGCCGCGGACAGGATCAGGTCCAGCACCTCCGCCGCATCGAGCCCGGCCTCCTGCAAGGCGGCGACATGGTCCGGCCCCGCCTGCGAGGGACATTCCGACAGTGCCACGGCGAAATCGAAGATCGCCCGGTCGCGCGGTTCCAGTTCGGCGTCCGCACCGTCCCGGAAAAGCCTGTTCGTCACCTCGGTCGATTTCTCGATCTGCGCGTGCCGCATCGCGTGGACGGCGGCGCAATAGACACAGTGGTTGACCATGGATGCGCCGAGCGCGCCCAGTTCCCGCTCCGCCCGGCTCAGGCCGCCCGTGTCGTAC
This sequence comes from Meridianimarinicoccus zhengii, assembly GCF_003254465.1. Lineage (GTDB taxonomy): Bacteria > Pseudomonadota > Alphaproteobacteria > Rhodobacterales > Rhodobacteraceae > Meridianimarinicoccus > Meridianimarinicoccus zhengii. Next base: position 10,048 of record NZ_QDFI01000057.1, on the reverse strand, counting down.
ATGATCGCGTTGAAAAGCGGCGACCGCACGGCGAGGCTTTCGACATCATGGGCCAGCGTCAGCACATATTCCGACACCTTGGTGTTCGATGGCGTGACCTTCAGCGCGTCCAGTTGCTCCGGCGTCGCGGTTGCCAGGTCCACGGGCGTCACGCGGGGCCGCCAGTGCGGCACGTTGCGGGTGAATTTCCGGATCACGTCGCTCATGCGGGCATTCCCCCCATCAGCCGCAAACCGGCGATCACCCGGATCTGGTAGGCGAGGAAGGCGTTCAACTCGGCCAGCCGCACGATATCGGCATCGGCGACCCCGGCGGCCTGAAGGTCTTTCACGTCGTCCGCGGTGACGTGACGCGTGTCGGCGGCGACCCTGTCCATGAACGCCACGACCGCGGCCATGACCGGCACCGCCCCGCCCTGCGCCGGATCGGCCAGTGTGGCATCCGCCCCGGCATCGGCAGCGAAATGCGCGGCAAGGTCATGCTCTTCGTTCAGCGCGGCGATCCTTGCGGCAAGGGCCGCGCGCAGCGTATGCGGCCACGCGCCCGCATCCTTCGGGCGCAGCACGGCATCCTCGGCGGCCTGCGTCATCTCGAAGATCTTCGCGCGCCCCGCGACCGCGTCGGCTGCGGACGTGCCCGCCGCCACCCCGGCGAACCGCGTTGCGGTGGTGTCCGGGGCCATCACGCCACCTTTCCGGTCTTCTGCGCGGGCACCAGTTCCGACGCAGTCCATTCCGATCCGTCCAGCTCCGGCTTGGCGTACTCCAGCATGCCCTGCCAGTGCTGTTCCACGTCCTCGGCATAAAGCTTCGCGGCGATCTCGCGCGCGAGCCATGCCGCGCCCTCGGAAATGCCCGGAATGTCACCGCTGACCTTCCCGAGGCTCGCCGCCGCGCCGTAGTTGAAGCAGTAGACGTTGGACAGCCACGGTGCCGTGCCTTCGTCCTTCGCGCGGAAGCTGAAATCCGGGTTGAGATAGGGAAAGCTGGCCAGGTCGGCCGAGCGTTCGTCCGCGGGCGGGGTATAAACGTCCTTCCACAGCAGGATCTCGGATGCGACCGCGCCGAATTCCGTGCGCGACATCGGATCGATGGAGAACCCGGTCCCGAGGATGACGAAATCCGTCTCGTATCCCGTGCCGTCCGCGAAGCCGACCTGCACCCCGCCGTGGCGTTCGACAGTCGATTCCACCGCCTTGCCGAAATGGAAATACGCGTTCGGATGGCGGCTGACACGCAGGGTCGATCCGTGCGGAGGCGGGGTCTGGGTGGCGAAGGAATACTGCATGAAGCGCCACCGCCACTCATCCGGCAGACGCGCGTAGCCCGCGGTGAAGCCGAAGGACCCGATCCCCATCATCTTGTTGATCGTGGGCATCTCCTTGCGGCGGATCAGGTGGCGCACCTCGGCAGCACCATGCTCCAGCGCCTCGGCGGCATTGTCCACGGCCGACGCGCCCACGCCCACCACCGCGACCCGCTTGCCCCGCAGCGCCGCGAAGTCGATGGCGTCCGCGCTGTGCGCCCAGTAGCGACGGTCGAGCCCTTGCACGAAACCCGGGATGTTGGGCGTGCCCGTGCCATCGCGGCCCGTGGCGAACACCAGCTTGCGGCACAGCACCGACCCGGACTGCGCGCCCGACAGGTGCAAGCGCAGCAGGTCCCCCTCCGGCTCCACCAGATCGACAGAGACGCCGTTTTCCACCGGGATCTCCAGCACGGAGCGATACCATTGCAGGTAGTCCATCCACATCGGGCGCGGGATCTTGTCGAGCGCGTCCCATGCCTGCGTGCCGAACTGCGCGCGATACCACGCCTGGAAGCTCAGCGCACCATGGCCATAGGCGGGGCCGGTCAGCTCCTTGGGGGAGCGCAGGGTCTGCATCCGCGCATAGGTCAGCCACGGGCCTTCGCGCCCCGCCGGGCTGCGGTCGAGCACGCGCATGTTGTGCAGCCCGCCGGTCTTCAGGGCCATCCACGCGACCATGCCGCACATGCCGCCGCCGATGATGACCACGTCGCTGACACCGTCGCGGGGGGGCACCCAGTCCTTGCCGGGCCAGCACAGGAATTTCAGATCCTCGCGCAGGCGGGCTTCCAGCGCGGCAAGGCCCTGTCCGTCGATCTTGTGTGCGGTGTCATCGGTCATTCTGTTTGTCCTGTAGCTCTGCGGGCCGGGGGCGGGTCATGCGGGGCGGCTGCCCGCCCAGTCCGGATGAAGATCGTCGATATGGAATGCATGGGCGTGCCGGTGGGTCGGTCCATCGGCCGGGGTGTCCACCAGATGGGAATGGCCGCCCGGCAGATCCGGGTGTTCGTGTTCGCGGCGCAGCGGGTCCGTCGCGGGCCAGATGCGCGCGGCCAGCGCCGTCAGCCCCAGCGTCAGGCCCGACAGGATCACGAGCGCGGTTTCCAGCCCCACCCGCGCGGCAAGGAACCCCGCCAGCGGATAGGCCAGCAGCCAGCCCGCATGGGATAGCGAGAACTGCACGGCGAACAGCGCGGGCCGATCCGCCGCACGTGCCGAGCGCGCGATCATCAGCCCGCCCGGTGTCAGCACGAGCGACGCGGCGATCCCGAACGCGACCCAGAGCGCAAGGTAACCCATGGGTTCCCCCGGCAGCAAGATGCACAGACCGGCGACCACATGCGCCAGCGCCCCCGCCAGCATCACGGGCCGCTCGCCCGCCCGCGCCAGCAGCGGCGGGACGGCCAGCGCCCCCAGAACCGCCCCAGCCCCGTAGGCCGCCATCAGGATGGGCAGGAACCGCTCTGCGTCGCCCAGCCGCGCGCTCGCCACCACGACCGAGTTCACGAGAACCCAAGCCATGCTCAGCGACAGGGCAAGGTTCAGCACGAACAGCCCCCGCAGCCGCGGCGTGCGCCGGTAGATCGACAGGCCGCGCCGCGCGCGGGCAAGGAACGGGCCGTTGCGGCGGCTGCGCGGATCGGGCGGAAAGCGCGTCAGGCCGAGGGCGGCCAGCGATCCGCCGAAGGCCAGCGCCGCGACCCAGAACAGGAATGCCGGTGTGACCAGTTGAAGGGCGATGGCGGCGACCACGGGCGACAGCACGGATTCCAAAGTGTAGGCGAGCCGCGACCACACCAGCGCGCGGGCATATGTCGCTTCGTCGTCCAGCACGTCGGGGATGACCGACTGGAACAGCGGCGTGAACCCCGCCGACACCGCGAAGAACACCAGCGCGAGTGCGGCGATCTGCCAGACCTGCGTGGCGAAGGCCATGGGCAGCAGCAGCCCCATCCGCGCCACGTCCAGCCCCATCATCACCCGCTTGCGGGACCGGCCCGCGAACAGCGCCTCGGCCAGCGGGGCGACGCCCACATAGGCCACCATCTTTACCGCCAGCAGGAACCCGAGGATCGGACCCGCAGCCGCCGCACCCCCGATCCGGTAAGCCGCCAGCGACAGGCCCACGGTCATCAGCCCGATGGCCAGCAGCGAACAGACCTGCGCCGCGAAAAGCGTGCGGAAGGCCGGGCTGGCAAGCGGACGGGTCCGGGTGGCGGTCATGAGGCGAGCGACCCTGTGGAAAGGCTGCGGGCGTTGAAACGGGCCGTGCCGGCATCGACACGGTAATCCGACGCGTATTGTGGGGCGATCCGCGCCAGATTGTCCACCGCCTCGATGATGAAATCCACCTTCGCATCGGACATCAGCGCCGACAGGTTCAGCCGGACCCAGCCAGGCTTCGCCGTTTCCTCGCCCCGCTCCAGTGCTGCGATCGTGGCGTCGGATTCCGCCCGGCCCAGCTCCAGCAGCCTGTGGCCATAGGGTCCCGCGCAGGCGCAGCCGCCGCGCGCCTGCACGCCGGTCACGTCGCTCAGGAGCCGGGTGAAGAACTGGTGATGCACCAGCCCGCCCTGCCCGTCGCGCACCCGGAAGGAAAAGATCGGCAGCGCGTCGGCATCCGGCTTGCCCAGCAATTCGATCCGGTCGTTGCGGCGCCAGACCGCCAGCGCCCGCGCCCGCAGCGCCGCCTGCCGCACATCCAGCCAGCCCTGCCCCAGCGCGTCCTTCACGAGCAGCGCCAGCGCCGCGCGGATGTCGCCGATCACGTTGGGGGTGCCGCCTTCCTCGCGCGCGGCGAGGCTTTCGGAATAGACATGCCCCCAGGGCGACACGAAGCTGACGGTGCCGCCGCCGGGCAGGGTCGGTGTCGCGCGGGCCGCGATGGCATCGCGGATGACGGCGATGCCGCTTGCGCCCGGGCCGCCGGGGAACTTGTGGGTGGAAAAGACGATGGCGTCCTTCTCGGCGTCGGTGCCCGGTTTCATGTCCATGGCGCAATAGGGTCCGGCGCAGCCGTAATCCCAGACCGACACGGCGCCACGCGCCCGCAGCAGGCTTGTCACCGCGTCCACGTCAGTCAGGATGCCGGTAACGTTGGACGCCGCCGAGAAACTGCCGACGATCCGCGCGGCCCCGGCCCCGGCCGCGGCATCGAGCGCGCGGGAAAGATCGCCCATGTCCACGCCGCCGCCTGTCGCCTCGGCGATCTCGATCACTTCGGCGCCGGTTTCGCGCCAGGGCAGAATGTTGGAATGATGCTCGTAGGGGCCGATCAGCACGACGACGCGCTGGCCGTCCCGCACCAGCGCCGCCAGATCCAGCAGCCCGGCGATCCGGTTGATGCCCGCCGTGGACCCCGCGCCGGTGAAGATCACGCTCATGCCCGGCCCCGCCCCGGTCAGGCGCGCGATCTCGGCCCGCGCGGCCTCGCGCAGCTTGCTCATGTATGCGCCGCAGAACGACGCCTGCGTGTGGGTGTTGGCATAATACGGCAGCACCCGGTCGCGGATGAAATCCTCCACCTGCGCCAGCGCGCGGCCCGAGGCGACGTAATCGGCATAGACAAGCGGAACGCGGCCATACGGTCCGTCGATCTGCACATCCTCGCCGATCAGCCCGTCGCGGATGCGGTCGTGGATATCCGCGCCGGTCAGGGCGTGCTTGAAGTCGTCCAGCGGTGTCATGTCGTGTCCTGATGGTGTAGTCCCATCATGACGCAATCGGCGGAAATATCTTCACAGATTTACGCCGTTGCAATCGCTGTTTCGGGTCATATGATCGCCCAATGGGCCAAACCTTCGATCATTTCGATTTTCGTATCCTCGAGGAGCTTCAGCGCGACGCGGGGCAGTCCCAGCGGGCGCTCGCGGACAAGGTGGGCCTGTCGCAGAACGCGTGCTGGCGCAGGTTGAAAGCGCTGGAGGCATCGGGCGTGATCCGCAACCGGACCGTGGTGATCGACCGCGCGCGGCTGGGCGGCGGCTTCGTGGTGTTCTCGCTGGTCAAGACGCGGCACCATTCGGCGGCGTGGTTGCAGACGTTCCGCACCCATGTCTCGGCCATCCCCGAGGTGATCGACTTCTTCCGCATCGGCGGCGAATACGACTACCTGCTCAAGATCGTGGCGAACGACATGGCCGGGTATGACAGCGTCTACAAGCGCCTGATCGAGAACATCGAGCTGGAGACCGTCACGTCCTATTTCGCCATGGAGGCGATGGAGGAACAGCGCCCGATCCCGCTGCGCTAGTCGCGCTCAGCGCCAGTCCAGCACGACCTTGCCCGACCGGCCCGATTTCATCGCGGCGAACCCTTCGGCGAAATCATCCACGCCCATGCGGTGCGTGATGACGCGGCTGACATCGAGCCCGTTCTGCAGCATCGCGATCATCTTGTACCACGTCTCGAACATCTCGCGCCCGTAGACGCCCTTGATGGTGATCGCCTTGAACACGATGCGCGACCAATCCACCGGCGACGCGCCCGGCGGGATGCCCAGCAGCGCGATCCTGCCGCCCATGATCAGCGCGTCCACCATCTGGTCGAGCGCCTGCTGGCTGCCCGACATTTCCAGCCCCACGTCGAAGCCCTGCTTCATGCCAAGATCGTGGATCACGTCGCGCAGGTCTTCGCGGGTGACATTCACCGTGCGGATGTTGCGGCAGACCGTGTCCGCCAGCGCCAGCCGGTCGGGGTTGATGTCGGTGATGACGACATGCCGCGCGCCCGCGTGCCGGGCCACCGCCGCCGCCATGATCCCGATAGGCCCCGCGCCGGTGATGAGAACGTCCTCCCCCAGCAGATCGAAGCTCAGCGCCGTATGCACCGCGTTGCCCAGCGGGTCGAGGATCGCGCCGATCTCGTCCGGGATGTCATCGGGCAGCGGCACCACGTTGAAGGCGGGCAGCCGCAGGTATTCCGCAAACGCCCCCTGCACGTTCACCCCGATCCCGCGCGTGCCGGGATCGAGATGGAACTTGCCCGACCGGCTCTGGCGGCTGTCGGTGCCCACGACATGCCCTTCGCCGGAACAGCGCTGGCCGATCTCGAGGCCGGCGACATTGGCGCCGGTCTCCACGATCTCGCCCGCGAATTCGTGGCCCGTGATCATGGGCACGGGCACCGTGGCTTGCGCCCAGTCGTCCCAGTTCCAGATATGGATATCGGTGCCGCAGATGCCCGTTGCCTTCACTCGGATCAGCACGTCGTCGGGACCGATCTCGGGCACCGGGGCCTCGATCATCCACAGCCCTTCTTCGGGGCGGGATTTCTCCAGCGCCTTCATCGTGGCGGGGCGGGTCATCGGATCACCCCCAGATCGCGGCCGACCCTGGCGAAGGCGGTGAGCGCGCGGTCGAGCTGCGCGTCGGTCAGCGCCGCGTTCATCTGGGTGCGGATGCGCGCCTGCCCATGGGGCACCACCGGGTAGAAGAAGCCTGACACATACGCCCCTTCGTCGAACAGCCCTGCCGCCATGCGCTGCGCCAGTTTCGCGTCGCCGAGCATGACGGGAATGATCGGATGCGCGCCGGGCAGCAGGTCGAAGCCGAGATCGTTCAGCCCCGCGCGCCAGTAATCCGCGTTGGCGGACAGGCGCGCGCGCAGGTCCGCGCCGTCTTCCACCAGCCGGATCGCCTCCAGCCCCGCCGCGACGATGGCGGGCGGCAACGCGTTGGAAAAGAGATAGGGCCGCGCCCGCTGGCGCAGCAGGTCGATCACCGGCTGCGGTCCGGCGACATAGCCGCCAAGCGCGCCCCCCAGCGCCTTGCCCAGCGTGCCGGTCAGGATGTCGACGTCGACGCCGAAATGGTCCGGCGTGCCTGCCCCGCGCGGTCCCATGAAGCCGGTGGCGTGGCAGTCGTCCACCATGACGACGGCCCCGTATTCCTGTGCAAGCCGGGTAATCCCGGGCAGGTCGGCAAGCGAGCCATCCATGGAAAACACGCCATCCGTGGCGATCATGATGTGCCGCGCGCCCGCCGCCCGCGCCTCGGCCAGTTTCGCGGCCAGATCGGCCATGTCGTTGTTGGCGTAGCGGTATCGCCGCGCCTTGCACAGCCGGATACCGTCGATGATGGAGGCATGGTTGAGCGCGTCGGATACGACCGCGTCTTCCGGCCCCAGCAGCGGTTCGAACAGGCCGCCATTGGCGTCGAAACACGCGGCGAACAGGATCGAGTCATCCTTGCCGAGGAACGTGGCCAGCCGCTGTTCCAGGTCCCGGTGCAAATCCTGCGTGCCGCAGATGAACCGCACCGACGCCATGCCGAAGCCCTTGTCGTCCATCGCGTCGCGCGCGGCGCGGATCAGGTCCGGATGGTCGGCAAGGCCCAGATAGTTGTTGGCGCACAGGTTGATGAACGTCCGGTCGCCCACCGTGATCTCGGTCCGTTGCGGCGAGGAGATCGGGCGTTCGCGCTTCGTCAGGCCGTCGGCGTCGATACCCGCGAGCGTATCCGTGATATGGGCGATGAAATCGTCGGGCATGGTGTCAACTCCGGTCTGCTTGGGGACGGTCGTAGCACCACCGGCGCGGTTTGGCATGCCCCGATCCGCGCGCTGCGGGTCCGTTACACGGCCATGCCGCGCGCCGCGTCTGCCCAGGCCCGGATCATCAGGGCGGCGGACGCTGCGCCAGGGTCCGCATGGCCGACGGCGCGCGCGCCCAGCTTCTTCGACCGGCCGCGCGCGCTGTACATGTCCCGGGTCGCATCGGCACCGGTCGCGGCGGCGTTGGCGGCGGCATCCATGATCGCGGCCCAGTTCGCACCGGCGCCCAGGGCCGCGCGCGCCGCGTCCACGGCAGGCGCCCACGCATCCACCATGGTCTTGTCGCCGGGTGCGGCTCCGCCCCGCGCGACGATGCCCGCCCGCATCCCGTCGAGCCACGCCACCAGCGCCGCCGCGTCGAGATTGAGCCGGTCCGACACGGCATGCCCGGCCGCCGCGAACCCCGACGCGTAGAGCGGCCCGGCAGACGCCCCCACCGATTGCAGGAACGCGTCGGCCATGTCCGTGCACATTTCCGACACGGTCGCGTCGTCGGCGCGGTCTGCAAGCACGGCCCGGATGGCTTTCCAGCCGGTTTCCATCGTGGTGCCATGGTCCCCGTCGCCGATGGCGCCGTCCAGCCGGTTGAGCCGCGGGGCGTCGGACAGGATCGCCACTGCGGCGGCCTCCATCAGCGCGCGGAACATGTCGGGCGTGACCGGGCCGTCGGTCTTGAGCGCGTCACGCGGCACCCTGCGGCGCCCATCCGCCTTCGCGCGCTCGCGGGTCTTGCGCGGGGGCGCGACGGGTGGCGCCACCGATTGGCCGACCCGCAGCGCCGGGGTCTCGCACGGGTGATCCAACCAGCGCCGCAGGTCGTCATCGAGCCGCATCAGCGTGACCGACGCCCCGCCCATGTCAAGCGACGTGCAATAGTTCCCAACCCAGGATTGATGGATCGCCGTACCGCGCGCGCCCAGCATCTCGGCCACGCGCCGGTGCAGCAGGTACAGTTCCATCAGCGGGGTCGATCCCAGCCCGTTCACCAGCACCGCCACGCTGTCCCCCGCCCCGAGCGCCAGTTCGTCGAGGATCGGGGCCAGCAGCCGGTCGGCCACGGCATCGGCGCCTTCGGCGGGGCCGCGCGCGATCCCCGGTTCGCCATGGATGCCCATGCCGATCTCCATCTCGCCGCGCGGCAGGTCGAAATTGGAAAGCCCGGTCTGGGGCATTGTGCAGGCCGACAATGCGACCCCCATGGTGCGCGTGGCATCGTTGGCGCGCCGGGCCGCGTCTTCGACGGCATCGAGCGGCAGGCCCAGATCCGCCGCCGCGCCCGCGACCTTGAACACGAAGAAATCCCCCGCGATCCCGCGCCGTTCGTCGATGCGGTCCGCGGGGGCAGACGCGATGTCGTCGGTCACCACGAAGGACCGCGCGGTGATGCCGTGCTCGGCCAGCCCTTCGGCCGCCATGCCGAAATTCATCACGTCGCCGGTGTAGTTGCCGTAAAGGAACAGCACGCCCGCCCCGCCATCGGCGGCGAAGCCCGCATCCATGATCTGCGAGGGCGAAGGGGAGGCGAAGATGTTGCCCAGCGGCGCCGCATCCGCCAGCCCTCGCCCGACATAGCCCGCGAAGGCCGGTTCGTGCCCCGACCCGCCACCGACGACGATCCCGACCTTGCCGTCGCGCGGCCCGTTGACGGCCACGATGGCGCGGCCCGTGTCGCCTTCGACCTGCAACAGGTCCGGATGCGCCGACACCATCCCGGCGATCAGCTCAGCGATCAGGTTGTCGGGGTCATTGATGAGCGTGGCTTTGGGTGCGGTCATCGGTGGCTCCGTCTGCGATGTGGGCCGGGTCTGTGCGCAAGTCTAGGACCACCCCGTGCCGCTTGGCCAGCAGATCGGCGAGCTGCGCCAGCTCTGCCTGTCGCCGCGCGGGCGACCAGCCGCGCGCGGCAGCGGCCACATCGGCAAGGGCGTGGCAGAGCGCGGGCGTCAGCCGCCCGGTGATCGCCAGCAGCGTGCGGCGCAGCACGATGTCCTCCAGATGCACGACCTGTTCATGGCGCGCGATCCAGTCGATCTCGGCCCGGCTGAATTCGGGCACGTCGGGCAGCGGGTCGGGCGACGGGCCTTCGTGGGCGGCGATGGCGCGCGCCGTCGTCCCGTAGCGGTCGAGCAGTTGCGCGACCCGCGCGCGTGCCGCGCCGGAGGCCTGCGCGCAGGCCGTGATCCAGGCC